>NZ_JAMYTK010000003.1:0-412274 GCF_040322355.1 Mesorhizobium sp. M0145 | reverse complement strand
CGCGCCCGGCGGCATGGGCGAGCTTCGCCGTCTGCCGGATCGCCTCCTTGGCGCGCGGCGGGTCCCACAGATAGCCCTCGAAATAAGTGACGGCCGCGCCCGACGCCTTGTCGGCCTCGACGTCCTCCGGGCCGAGTTCGACGCAGGCGCCGAGATAGGTGTTCATCGAGCGCTCGCCGTCCGGCGTGACGAAGATCATCGAGCGCGCCGTCGGTGGCTCGCCGCTGAGCGGCCTGGTGTCGAAGGCGACGCCCTGGGCATGGATGTCGTGCGCGTAGATTTCGCCGAGCGCGTCGTTGGAGACCTTGCCGAAGAAGGCGGCGCGGCCGCCGAAGGAGGCGACGCCCGCCGCCGTGTTGCCGGCGCTGCCGCCCGAGGCTTCAATGGCCGGGCCCATGCGGCTGTAGAGCAGTTCGGCGCGCCTCGTGTCGATCAAATTCATCGCGCCCTTGATGATGCCGTTCGTCTCCAGGAACGCCTCGTCGCACTGGGCGATGATGTCGACGATGGCATTTCCGATACAAAGCACGTCATAGTCCGGCATCAATTCATGTCTCCGCCAAAAACCCACCGGCTTTCTGCCACGCCGGGCGCGGGCGGGTCTAGCGGTTTGATGCGGCTTTGCCTAGGCCGCGAGTTATAAATCCGGGCAGAACGCAGATGCTTCGTATCGCGCGGTTTGCGCTTGTCTCGCGACCTGTCTCCGCCTATCCCGAAATATCGCCCACGGGCCTCGTTTGACATGGAATTGGAAACGCCGTGATCCTCGACGCCGCCCGCGCCGCCTTGAGCCGCCTGTTCTCACCCGAATTCCGTTCCGTGTTCCTGAAGACGCTGGGGCTGACCTTGCTGGCGCTGGCGGCGCTTTGGTTCGGGATCAAGAGCCTGTTCGAATGGCTGGCCTGGCCGTGGATCGATGCATGGCTGCCCGCCCTACCCTCCTGGGCCGGATGGCTGGGCGCCGTCGTCGCCGGCATCGGCCTTGCGCTGGGCTTGGCGCTGCTCATTGCGCCGGTGACGGCGATCATCGCCGGCCTGTTCCTCGACGACGTCGCCGAAGTGGTCGAGCGCACGGATTATCCAAACGACCCGCCCGGCCGCGCCGTGCCGGCGTTGCGCTCGCTGGTGCTGGCGATCCGGTTTTTCGGCGTCGTCATCCTCGGCAACATCGTCGCCCTGCTGCTGCTCTTGGTGCCGGGCATCAACATTGCCGCCTTCTTCGTCGTCAACAGCTATCTGCTCGGGCGCGAGTTCTTCGAGTTCGCCGCCATGCGCTTTCGCCCGGAGGCCGAGGCCAAGGCGCTGCGCAGAAAGCACTCCATCACCGTGTTCCTGGCCGGGCTGGTGGTCGCCGCTTTCCTCGCCGTGCCGCTGCTCAACCTTCTGACGCCGCTGTTCGCCGGCGCCATGATGGTGCATCTGCACAAGGCGATCTCGGCACGGGAAGGGAGCTAGCGCAGCAGAAAGCCGCGCCCCAGTTCATCATCGTCCTCGACGATGAATTCGGCCCGCCCTGAGTAATAGGCGCGGCCGCCGACGCGGGCGATGATGGCGTCATGCGGCCCGGCTGTGGCCGTGCGTACGACGGCGCCGGAAAAGCGCGAGCCGGCGATGCTCTCGAACAGCCGCGTCCGGCCAATCTCGATCTGGCCCTTGGCGTGCATGGCCGCCAGCCGCGCGGTGACGCCGGAGCCGGTCGGCGAACGGTCGACCTCGGCCTCGGCGAAAACGCAGATGTTTTTGGTCGGCGTATCGGAGAACGCATCCTGTCCGTCGGTCAGGATGGTGCCGTAGAGAAAGGCGAGATCGGCATGGTCGGGATGCAACAGCGGCAATTCGGCCTTCAGCTTATCAGTCAGCGCGGTCGCCGCATCGACGAAATCGCGCACGCGGTTCCTGCCAAATTCCAGCCCGAACTGGCGGCAGTCGGCCAGTGCATAGAAGGCGCCGCCATAGGCGACGTCGAAGCCGACCACGCCGTAGCCCGGCAGCTCGATCCGCTGGTCGCCGGCGAACAGAAACGCCGGCACGCTTTCGAAGGACACCGCGCCGGCCTTGCCATCCCTTACCTCGACCGCAGCCGAAATCAGCCCGCATGGCGCCTCGATGTTGACGGTCGTCATCGGCTCGCGTGGCGCCACCAGCCGCTCGTCGACGGCGTAGCGGCCGAGCGCGATGATGGCGTGGCCGCACATCGTCGAATAGCCCTCATTGTGCATGAACAGCACCGCGAGGTCGGCGCCCGGCAGGTCGGGCTCCACCAGCAGCGCGCCATACATGTCGTAATGGCCGCGCGGCTCGAACATCAGGATCTTTCTGAGATGATCGAGATGGTCGCGCACATAGGCACGCTTTTCGAGGATCGTGCCCTTGGGAATGTCGGGGTAGCCGCCGGTGACGATCCGCAGCGGCTCGCCGCCCGTGTGCATGTCGACGACGGTGAGCGTCATTCGCCGGGCCCCACCTAGGAAGATTTGGCAAACAGCGCCTGCAGCTTGCCGAACGGCATGGCGGCGCGGGTGAAGCCGAAGGTGCCATCCTGCTGGATCTCGCGCGCCGCGGTCTCCAGCATGCCGAAGGCGAAATTGGTCAGCCATGGGCCGAGCGAGATGCGCTTTACCCCCGCCATGGCAAGATCGGCGATGGTGAAGCCGGGCCTGGCCATGACGTTCACCGGCTTGGTCAGCGCCGAGCAGACGGTTCGCACCATCTCGATGTCGCCCAGGCCCGGTGCATAGAGCACGTCGGCACCGGCTTTCTCGAAAGCCTGCAGCCGCTTGATCGTGTCGTCGAGATCGGGCTTGCCCCACAGGAAATTCTCGGCCCGCGCGGTGAAGACGAAATCGCGTTTCAGTGCCCGTGCCGCTTCCGCCGCCGCCGCGACGCGATCGACGGCATGCGAAAAATCATAGATCGGCTTGGCGGGCTCGCCGGTATGGTCCTCGATCGAGCAGCCGGCGAGGCCAGCCGCCTCGGCGGCGAAGATGGTCTCGCCGGCACTTGTCGCGCTGTCGCCCTTGCCCTTTTCGAGGTCGGCCGAAACCGGCAGCCCGGTCGCCGCTGACACTTCACGGCAATGATGGATCATCGCCTCGAACGTCACCGCGCCGTCCGGCAGGCCGCGCGAAAAGGCAAAGCCGGCGCTGGTCGTGGCCAGCGCCTTGAAGCCGAATGAGGCCAAGAGCTTGGTCGTGCCGACGTCCCATGAATTGGCCATGACGAAGATCGATGTATGCAGGTCGCGAAAAATCTTGCCCTTATCCATGGATGCTCCCCTCCGGTGCGGATTATGAAGGAAATTCTAGCCCGGCGGAACGCGCCGGGCAAATAATTGCGGTTGGCTCAGAAGCGTTTGGCGTTCTCTCCTGCCAATCGGTCCAGCGCATCGGAATCCTTGACGTAACGCGAAGCGTTTTTGTCCCAATGATAGGTGACGGAAATGTCGCGCGAAGACGCCTCTGGCGGCGGCTGGCCGTCGCAGCTTTCATCGCCCGGCACTGTCGCGTCGGTCACCGTAACCTTGATGGCTGCATAGGGCTGGCCGTCGGCCGTCGCCTGGAAGGCCGCATTCTGCGTCCTTCGGTTGGTGCAGAGGTTTTCGTCGAACGTATAGATCATGTCGATCAGCTCGAACCTGTCGTTGCGGACCATGACCAGCGGCGCGATCACATAGCCCTGGCTCGAATTGAAATGCGTGCTCGTGGTGATGATGACGTCATCGCCGGGCCCGATCGACAGCTTGCCCGGATCGCGAAAGTAGGTGCTGCGGTCGACGGCAACATTGACCGCGTCGAGCAAGGCCGGCTTGCCGGTGATGTCGTAGAGTGCCAGCACTGCATAGCCCTCGGCGCTGTCAGGCGAGTCGCCGAGGTCGAGCAGCATCGCCAGCCGGTCCTTGCCGCCGGCCTTGATGTCGAGCACGTCGCCGCTGGAAAGACCCGACGTCGCCGGCGGCGAGCCGTCGTAGTCCGGTCCAGCGATGTGGCGCATCTCGATCGGAATCGAACCCCGGAAAAAGCCGTCCTTGTCCGCCGCCAGATCGGGAATGACCATCCTGGCGAGATCGAGATAGGTGACATCGCCGTGGCCGGGGACAGCGCTGCCGAGCTCCGGGAAGCTGACGGCCTCCGCGCTAGCCGTCGTCCAAAGACAGGGCAGCAGCAGGCAAGCAAAGATGAAACGAAGCAGGGAGAAGGTCATGCGCGCGCGCTCGTTATGTCGGGCGCGCGCAAGCTAGAGCATTTTGCGGCCAGGAGGAAACACCTGGGGTTGCCTCACTATGTTGGCTTGGCTTGGCTCGCCAGGGTCTGCTGGAAAACCGGCACCAGCTGATCCATGGCGGCTGCGAGCCACGTGCCGAGTTCGTCGGGCAGAGTATCGTGAATCCAGACCAGGCGGCTCCGGCCCTCGCCCTCGGCAAAGACCTGCATGGAGGTGTTATCGTGAGTGACCTCGTCGACGAGCCATCCCCACACGATCCGCCGGCCCTGCTCGTCGCGGGCGATGAGCCGCTCTCGCACGATCTTGCCGTCGGCGAAAGTAAGGACCCGTACGTCGCCCTCATCCACCCGGCAGTCGACGAAAACGCCTGGGGCTATCCGTTGGGCGCCGCCGGCGAAGTCGCCCACCGTCGCCCATACGCTTTCCGGTGAAGCATCTACGATGATTTCCCTGACTATCGAAGCCATGTTTCGCCTTCCCTTCGTTAACAGGTAGACCTGTCTGTCGACATATGGATGTATACAGACCTGTCTGCTATACGGTCAAGGCATGTCCGCAGCCCGAATCAACGATCGTCCCGAAAGTCTTGCGCGCCGCCGCATCCTCGATACGGCGACCGCGCTGTTTTCTCTGGAGGGGGTCCGTGCAGTCGGCATCGACCGCATCATCGCCGAGGCCGGCGTTGCGAAGGCGACGTTCTATCATCACTTCGCGGCCAAGGACGACCTCGTCCGCGCCTATATCGAGGAGATCAGCAAGGGAGGACGGGCGGCAATCGCGAGCCTTGGCCGGCGGCCACCTCGCCTGATGATCCTTGCCGTATTCGATCTCATTGCCGATGCGGCGGATCAGCCGGGCTACCGCGGCTGCCCGTTCCAAAATGCCGCGGCCGAATACCCCGACCCGAGGAGCCCGGTTCGCGAGGCAATCGATAAGCATCGTCACTGGAAGTGGGGCATCCTCAGGGATCTGCTGATCGCTGACGCAAATCCCGATCCGGACCGCACCGCGGACGCGCTAACAGTGGCGGCCGACGGCCTGCTTGTCGTCAGTCATCTCGACAGGCCGGCCAATCTGCGCACTCTCATACGCGACACGGTCGACCGAGTACTTGGGGCGCCGCGCCCGGTCTGAGATCTGGCGCGCATGCAGCCTGCGCAAAGGCGATCAGTGGATCGGCACCAGCCCGGCCAGTTTACGCATGTCGTCGAACAGGATGCCTCCGGCTTCGATCAGTCCATCGCGGTCGGAAAGCGGGTCGCCGTGGTAGGAATAGACGCGCATGCCGGCGGCGATGCCGGCTGCCGTGCCGGCGACGCTGTCCTCGATGACGATGCAGTCGGCGGGCGCGAAGCCCATCGTCGCTGCCGCATGCAGGAAGAGGTCGGGGAACGGCTTGCCGCGCGAGACCATGGTCGAGCTGAACAGCGCATGCTCGAATAGCGGCAGCAGCCCGGTCTGGCCGAGCGTGATGTGCATTTTGGACACCCGTGCCGACGAGGCGACACAGGTGGCGATGCCGGCGGCGTGCACGGTTTCGATGAACTCGCGAACGTTGGGGATGGCCTCGACGCCATGCGCGAACAGGTCCGGCAGGCCGGCGTTCCAGCGCTCGACGAAATCGGCGCCGAGGCTGACGCCGGTCGCCTCGACTTCCTTCTGCACCGAGACCATGCTGCGGCCGGAGAAATTCTTGCGGCAATATTCGAAGCTGGCCGGAAAGCCGGCCGCGGTCAGCCATTCGGCGAGGCGCCGATTGGCCAGGTTCTCGGTGTCGACCAGAACCCCGTCGCAATCGAAGATGACGAGCTTGGGTATTTTCATCAGGCCGTGCCGGTCGATCCGAAGCCGCCCGAGCCGCGCGTTGTGCCGCCAGCCAATGTGCGCTCCTCGACGGTCGCCTGCGTCACCGGGGCGAAGACGATCTGGGCGATCCGCATGCCGCGCGTCACCGCGAAATCCTCGTCGCCGAGATTGATCAGCAGCACCTTGACCTCGCCGCGATAGTCGCTGTCGATGGTGCCCGGCGTGTTGAGGCAGGTGAGCCCGTGCTTGAAGGCGAGGCCCGAACGCGGCCGGACCTGGCCTTCGACGCCCTCCGGAATTTCCAGGACCAGCCCGGTCGGCACCAGCGCGCGCTTTCCCGGCAGGATCAAAAGCGGCCTGTCGTCCGGGACGGCGGCGCGCAGGTCCATGCCGGCGGCGCCCGAGCTTTCATAGGCCGGAAGCGGCAAGCCCTCGCCATGCGGCAGCCTGACGAAGCCGACAGCCGGACCGATGACGGAGGTAGGATAAAGTGCTGCGCGCATGAGGCTGATCCTATCGTCGCGAACGCCGGTTCAGTCAACTCGGCGGCAATGCTATCAACGGCTTTCTTTCAGCACAGTTCCGCTTCAGCGCAGTTCCATCGGAACGACCGTGGTCTCCTTGATCTCCTCCATGACGAACGAGGCCGAAACGTCCGACAGCGCCACCTTGGCGATCAGCCGCTGGTAGAGCCGGTCATAGGCCTTCACATCGGCAACGCGGGCGCGCAGGACATAGTCGAGATCGCCGGACATGCGGTAGGCGCCGGTGATCTCGGCAAAGCCGGTCACCGCCGCTCGGAATCTTTGCAGCCAGTCGGGATCGTGGTTCGAGGTGCGGATCAGGATGAACACCGAAAGGCCGAGCCCAAGCTTGTCGGCGTCGACCAGCGCCACCCGGCCGGTGATGACGCCGTCTTCCTCCAGCCGCTTCACCCGGCGCCAGCAGGCATTGCGCGACAGCGATATTCTTGCCGAGAGCTGGTCGACGGACAGCGTGCCGTCGCGTTGCAGCTCGGCCAGCAATCTCCGGTCTATTTCGTCGATTTCCGGCGCCATGTGGGATGTTTGTCCCAAAATTCAGCCTTTCACAAGGACAATTTGAGACCGATGAACCGAACACCCATGCCAGTATACTCATCGCCGGCTCTTCATGCCGGCAGGAGGGATCGACATGACGGCACGGCTCGCAAGACTTTTCACCTCTCACCCGGCCGCGGTCGGCGAGAGCTATTTCGGCCATATGGCTTTCGCCGCATGGTTCTCGTCGCGATTGTTCATGGCGGCGTTTGCCGCGCTCGTTCATGCTTTCTTGCCGTTTCTGTTCGAGACCACGGCAAGCGGCATCATCCGTGAGCTCTATGAGCGGACGCACAACAGGGGACGGTAGGCCGTAGAGGCGCCGAGCGCGGCGAGGCCGCTGGACAGGGCCGCCCCTCAACGGGCCCCGCAGCGCAATCCCGATCAAGCGCCGCCATCGTCGAAATGTCGAGCCAGGCTTGCATCCACGCGCCAATCCGCCATTTTGAGGAGCGCGGCGCGATAGCCCGGAGCATTCACCATGGATATCGTCTTTTCCTCGACCACCAATCTGGCCGCGGCCATCCGCGACCGTACGGTTTCCGCAATAGAGGTGCTGGACGAGCATCTGGCGCAGATTGACAGGCACAATGAGGCGGTCAACGCAGTCGTAACCCTCGATCGGGACGGTGCGCGGCAACGCGCTGGCAAGGCCGACGAAGCCCAGGCGCGCGGCGAGGCCCTTGGGCCGCTACACGGCGTGCCGTTCACACTGAAGGACACGCACGAAACAGCGGGCATGAGAACCACTGTCGGCTTCCCGGCTTTCGCCGACTTTGCCCCGAGGGCAGACAGTCCGGTCGTTGCCTGGCTGAAGGCGGCAGGCGGCATACTGGTGGGCAAGACGAACGTGGCGACAATGCTCGGTGACTGGCAGTCGAGCAATCCGCTGTTCGGCCGCACCGGCAATCCCTGGAATCTCCAGCGCACCGCCGGCGGCTCCAGTGGCGGTGCGGCGGCGGCGCTCGGCACCGGAATGACGCCGTTCGAGGTCGGCACCGACATGCAGGATTCGATCCGGCTGCCCGCTGCCTTTTGCGGCGTCTGCGGCCTCAAGCCGACCGAGCACCGCGTCTCGCTCGCCGGCGCCTTCCCCGATCCAGGCGGGGCGCCGCGCAGCGTGAGGCTGATCTCCTGCCTCGGACCGATGGCACGCAGCGTCGAAGACCTGGTACTGATCTACCGCCTTATTGCCGGGCCGGATGGAAGCGATACCGACCTTGCGCCGGTACCGGTCGAAGACATGCCGGAGCTGGATCTGACGACGCTGCGCATTGCCTTCGCGCCGTCCTTCCCAGGTTTTCCGGTGGCAGGCGAGATCAGGGCTGCGGTCGAAAGCCTGGCAAAGGAGCTTCAGGCGGCAGGCGCGATCGTCGAGGAGGCCAAATTGCCGAAGCTCGACCTGCACGACGATCTGGAGCAAGGCGGCGCGCTGATCGGCATGATGCTGGAGGCGGCCCAGCCCGAACCGCGGGAGAAGCCGACACCGGTCTCGCGCTGGTTCGAGGCGCTCGCCCGCCGCGACCGCTCCATCCTGGCGTGGGAACGGTTCTTCGACGGCTGCGACGCCTTGCTGTGCCCGGTCGCCATGGCCACCGCCTTCCCGCATTGCGATCCGGGAACGTCGATCGAGGTCGACGGCGAGAAGCAAACCTACTGGATGCTGCCGGCCTATGGCGCGGTGTTCAACTACAGCGGCCACCCCGCACTGTCGCTGCCCTGCGGACAGGACAGCAATGGCCTGCCCATCGGACTACAGCTTGTTGGCAAACGCTGGTCGGAGTCGCGCCTGCTCGGGATCGCCAGGGCAATCGACCCGCTGGCCGGCGGCTTTCGCCGTCCGCCCGGTTATTGAGTAAACCGCCCCAGCCCGTAGGGATCAAGCAGCGGATCGCGCTCGCCATCGAGGATTTCGCGGGCGGCGAACAGGCCGACGGCCGGTGCCAGCGTGATGCCGGAATGCATGACCGCGACGTAGACGCCGCTCGTGCCTTCGGCGCGGCCAATGATCGGAAAGCCATCGACCGGCGTCGGCCGATAGCCAATGGTGTGGAAATCGAGTTCCAGCTCATCCGCGCCGCGCAGCATCGCCTTCATCGCCGCAAACAGGTCGCCGGCGGTGGCCGCAGCATCCATGCCGGGATCGGCGCCGCCGAAATCCGAGCCGGCGACGACGCGGCCTTCCGCCGTCTGGCGCATATGCAGTCGGTCGCCGATCACCAGGCCGTTGAGCAGCTTTTCGTAGGGGCGCGAATGCACGATCAGGCCGGGTGGCGTCTCGATCGGCAGTTCTATCCCGGCTATTGCCGCTAGTGCCGGAGAGCCGGCTCCGGCCGCGATCACCACCTCGTCGGCAGCAATCCGCCCGCCGGATGTATCGACGCCGGCAATCCTGCCGTTGGCTTGCACCAGAGCGGTGACGGTCGTCCCGGCTACAATTCGCGCGCCGCGCCGTTCGGCGTCGGCCAGCAGTGCTTGCGTGGCGGCGACCGGCTCGGCGACACCTTCCTCGGCGACATAAAGGGCGAAATCGGGAAGTTCGGCCAGATTGGGCTCGATACGCGCCGCTCCGGCACGGTCGACACGCTCGATGCCGTAGCCCCATGCGGAGTGCTCGGCCGCATAGGCCTCAAGTTCGGGACGTGGCAGGTCCCAGCACAAGCCACCGCACCACTGCAACGGGATGCCGGGCACCTCGTTCGCCAGCCGCGTCCATTCGGCCATCGACCGAATGCGTAGGCGGAAATAGACCTCCGGATTGCCCCAGCTGGCATTGATCCAGGCAAAGGAATTCGGTGTCGCGACGCCGCCGGCGCCGCTGTCGGCAATGACCGTCACCTTTGCTCCGGCCCTGGTCAGGTGCCAGGCGATGGAGGCGCCGATGATGCCGGCGCCGATGACAATCACTTCTTTCGCCGCTGTCATGCTTCACTCCTCGTTCCAACGCCACCACTGCGATGCCATTGCCCGTGGGTTCTGCCAAGAGCGCGCCGTATCAAATGTGCCTCTTGACTTTAATACGTACGTACGTATTGTACCCGGCATGGCTAGACATTCACTTCGCGAAAAACTCCTCGACGCCGGTTTCAAAACCATCTGGAATTCCGGCTATTCGTCCGCCGGCGTACGCGACATCGTCGCCGCGGCCGATGCCCGCCCGGGGTCCTTCACCAATCATTTTGTCTCCAAGGAGGCGTTCACCGGCGAGGTGCTGGACCGCTATTTCGCCTATGTGAGCGGTTTGGTGGAGCAGGCCCTTGCTCGGGACGGCACGCCCCCGGTCGGGCGCTTGCGCCGCTATCTCGAAATCATCACGTCGAAGCTGGAGGCGCATGATTGGGCACGGGGCTGCATGATCGGCAATCTCAGCCTCGAGACGGCGGCTCACAGCGAGGCGCTGAGGCTGCAACTCGTCGCCATTTTCGAACGCTGGCGTAAGCCCTTTGCCGAATGCATCGCCGAGGGCCAGGCGGCTGGCGACATCACCGACGCGTTCGATGCCGAGGACCTCGCCGATTTCCTGTTGAGTTCCTGGCAAGGCGCGATGCTGCGCATGAAGGTGGAGCGCAGTCCCGAACCGCTCGAGCGTTTCAAGAATATCGTCTTCAAAACAGTCTTCGCAAAAAGGAGCTGATCCGATGAACCCGAAACTCGAAAAGCAGCAATCCCGCACAATGTTGCCACGCTCGCAAGTCGCGGTGCTCGATTCCACCATCTCCTATGTCGAGGCAGGCACGGCTGGCCCGACGGTACTCTTCCTGCACGGCAACCCGACGTCGTCCTACATCTGGCGCGACATCATCCCGCATGTGGCGCCGTTCGGCCGCTGCATTGCGCCCGACCTGATCGGCTATGGCCAATCCGGCAAGCCGGACATCGACTATCGCTTCTTCGACCACGTCCGCTATCTCGACGCCTTCATCGAGACGCTTGGCATCACCGACATGGTTGTCGTCGCGCAGGACTGGGGCACCGCGCTCGCCTTCCATCTCGCGGCCCGGCGGCCGCAGCGGATCCTCGGCCTCGCCTTCATGGAATTCATCCGCCCCTTCGAGAGTTGGGACGATTTTCACCAGCGTCCGCAGGCGCGCGAATTGTTCAAGGCAATGCGCACGCCTAGCGTCGGTGAGAAGCTTGTCCTGGAAGATAACGTCTTCGTCGAAAAGGTGTTGCCGGCTGCGGTGCTGCGCACGATGAGCGATGAGGAAATGGCCTCCTACCGGGCACCGTTCCCGACGCCGCAATCGCGCAAGCCGATCCTGCGGCTGCCGCGCGACCTGCCGATTGAAGGCCAGCCCGCCGATGTCGCTGCCATCAGCGAGCACGACCATCGGGCGCTCCGGCTCTCTTCCTACCCGAAGCTGCTTTTCTCAGGCGATCCGGGGGCCCTCGTCTCGCCGCAGGCGGCACGGGAATTCGCGGCCGGCCTGAAGAACTGCCGGTTGATCGATCTCGGACCCGGCGCGCATTATCTGCAGGAGGACCATGCCGACAGGATCGGCGCCGCAATTGCCGAGTGGATTCCGGAGGTGGCCTTCGAGAGCCGAGCGACCGAATCGGCCTGACGTCGGGACGTGAACCGGCGGCTGCGGCAGCCGGAGAGGTCGACAGCTTAGCTCTGCCGGTGCCAAGCGATGGAGGCGCCAATGATGCCGGATCCAATGACGATGATGTTCTTGCTCGCGGCCGTGTACCTTCAAACGCCCAGGACTTCTTGCCCTCATTGCCACCATGGTACAGACTTGCCAAGAGCGTTGCCGGGACCGCTCTCGAAGCGGGTCGATGACGATCGCCTCACTGGAAACGTTCAGCTCAATCACATGAGGGTCATTTGCGCCGCTGGATAAAAGGGCTGGTTTTTGCTGCAGCCGGAGCCGCCATTGTCTATGCCGTCTTCTTCGGCCCGCTGCCGATCGTTCGATCTTGGTGGCAGGACGACAACTGGCTGGATCCTTTGCATAAGCGCCATCGCATTGCTGACGGTTTGGTGCTGACCGGGGCGTTGGTTGGGAAATCGCGGGCAGAAGTTGTTGCCATGCTCGGCGAACCGCCGAAGACGGACCATTTCGAGGACTGGAGTCTGGTTTATATTCTTGGTTCGGAAAGAGGATTTTTTTCGATCGACTCTGAATGGCTGGTTATGCGCCTGGATGACGCTGGCTCGGTCACGCAGGCGGCTATCGTCAGAGACTGAACCTGCTGCCGGGGTATCAGCGGTGTTTCCGTTCGACAGGCCGGAAAAGCGCTGCTAGAAGCCCGCGCCACAGACAGGATTCCATGAAATTGGCTGAAGACATCGAACAAGCGGTATCGCGCCGCCGCACTTTCGCGATCATTGCCCACCCCGACGCCGGCAAGACGACGCTGACCGAAAAACTGCTTTTGTTCGGCGGCGCTATCCAGCTTGCCGGCGAGGTCAAGGCCAAGAAGGACCGCATCCAGACCCGCTCGGACTGGATGAAGATCGAACGCGAGCGCGGCATTTCGGTGGTCACCTCGGTGATGACCTTCGAATACGAGGACACCGTCTTCAACCTGCTCGACACGCCCGGCCACGAGGATTTCGCCGACGACACCTATCGCACGCTGTCGGCGGTCGACAGCGCGGTCATGGTGATCGACGCCGCCAAGGGCATCGAGCCGCGCACGCTGAAACTGTTCGAGGTCTGCCGGCTGCGCGACATCCCGATCATCACCTTCGTCAACAAAATGGACCGCGAAAGCCGAGACCCATTCGACATCCTCGACGAGATCGAGCAGAAGCTGGCACTGGATACAGCGCCGATCACCTGGCCGATCGGCCGCGGCAAGACCTTTTCCGGGACCTACCATCTGGCGCTGAACGCGGTGCGCAAGGGCGACGCCGAAAAGGAGCGCACGCCGGTCAATGGACCCGATTCCAACCGCGTCGCCGGCCTGTTGCCGGAGAACGAGCGGGAGGCCTTCATCGAGGAGCTGGAGCTGGCGCGCGAGGCCTGTCGCCCGCTCGACCTCGATGCCTTCCGCGAGGGCCATTTGACGCCGGTCTATTTCGGTTCGGCGCTGCGCAATTACGGCGTGCGCGACCTGATCGAGGCGCTGGGCGCCTACGGGCCGCCGCCGCGCGCGCAGGAGGCCGACAGCCGCAAGGTCGAGGCGACCGAGGACAAGATGACCTCCTTCGTCTTCAAGATCCAGGCCAATATGGACCCCAACCATCGCGACCGCATCGCTTTCGTCCGCGTCTGCTCCGGCAAGCTCGAGCGCGGCATGAAGGCCAAGCTGGTGCGCACGGGAAAACCGATGAGCCTGTCGGCACCGCAATTCTTCTTCGCCCGCACCCGCGTCACCGCCGACGAGGCGTTCGCCGGCGATGTCGTCGGCATCCCCAACCATGGCACGCTGCGCATCGGCGACACGCTGACCGAAGGCGAGGAGATCCTGTTTCGCGGCGTGCCGAATTTCGCGCCTGAAATCCTGCGCCGCGTTCGCCTCGGCGATGCCATGAAAGCCAAGAAGCTCAAGGAAGCGCTGCACCAGATGGCCGAGGAAGGCGTCGTGCAATTGTTCTCGCCGGAGGACGGCTCGCCAGCCATCGTCGGCGTCGTCGGCGCCCTGCAGCTCGACGTCTTGAAGGAGCGGCTAAACTTCGAATACACACTGCCGGTCGATTTCGAGATGTCGCGCTTTTCCGTCTGCCGCTGGATATCGGCCGACGACAGGGCCGAACTCCAGCGCTTCATCGAGGCGCATCGCGGCGACATCGCGCGCGATCTCGACAACGATCCGGTGTTCCTCGCCCAGCACGCCTTCTCGCTCAACTACGAGGCCGAGCGCTGGAAGGCGATCCGCTTCACCGCGGTCAAGGATTATCAGGTCCGCGACAGAGCGGCTTGATGCGCCCCTTCCCTTCTCCCTTTGTGGGAGAAGGTGTCGCCGAAGGCGACGGATGAGGGGTGTTCCAGGAAACACCAACGTCTCATTCCGTCCAGCACCCCTCAACCGTCTCGGCGCTTCGCGCCGATCCACCTTCTCCCACAGGGGGAGAAGGAAAGATCGCGTTCGTTCACCCTTTCGCTGCCTCTTCGATCTTGGCGATGTCGATCTTGCTCATCTGCATCATCGCCTGCATCACGCGGCCGGCCTTTTCCGTGTCGGGGTCCAGCAGCAGCTTCGGCAACTGCTCGGGAACGACCTGCCAGGAAAGGCCGAATTTGTCCTTCAGCCAGCTGCACTGGCTGGGCTGGCCACCGCCCGCGATGAGCCTGTCCCAGAAATAGTCGACCTCTTCCTGCGTCTTGCAGTCGATGGAGAGCGAGACTGCCTGGGTGAACTTGAATTGCGGGCCGCCGTTGAGTGCCTGGAACTGAACGCCGTCGAGCTCGAATGAGACCATCAGCACCTTGCCCTCATTATCGCCGCTGCCCTTGGGCCAGCGCATCACGCTCAGCACCTTCGAATTCTTGAAGATGGAGATGTAATGGTTCATGGCCTCCTCGGCCTGGTCGTCGAACCACAGGCAGGGGGTGATCTTTTGCATTCTCTTGCTCCTCGGGCTGGTTTTGGCTTGTTTCACTCGCAAAACGGCCGGCTGGCAATTGATGCCCGGTCCCGCCGTCTGCTCAAGGACGCTCGAGCAAAACACGATCCGACAGCACTTCTGACTTTTTTACGGCCTGGACCGGCTGCGTCTTTGGCTGGCCGCTCGTTCCGCACCCTGGCGCAGCGCAAAATTGTGGCCAGACCAGAGTGTGCCGTCTATAAGGCCTGCGGCTCAATTCCGGTTTTCCGCACCTTTGGGCGCGACGCAGACAGCAAGGACAGTTCAATGCCCGCCTACCGTTCCCGCACCACCACCCATGGCCGCAACATGGCCGGCGCCCGCGGCCTGTGGCGCGCCACCGGCATGAAGGATTCGGATTTCGGCAAGCCGATCATTGCCGTGGTCAATTCCTTCACCCAATTCGTGCCGGGCCATGTCCATTTGAAGGATCTCGGCCAGCTGGTTGCCCGTGAGATCGAAAAGGCCGGCGGCGTCGCCAAGGAGTTCAACACCATTGCCGTCGATGACGGCATCGCCATGGGCCATGACGGCATGCTCTATTCGCTGCCGTCGCGCGAATTGATCGCCGACTCGGTCGAATACATGGTCAACGCGCACTGCGCCGACGCGATGGTCTGCATCTCGAATTGCGACAAGATCACGCCCGGCATGCTGATGGCGTCGCTGCGCCTCAACATCCCGACCGTCTTCGTCTCCGGCGGGCCGATGGAGGCCGGCAAGGTGGTGCTCGCCGGCAAGAGCCAGGCGCTTGATCTGGTCGACGCTATGGTCGCGGCCGCCGACGACAAGGTGTCCGACGAGGACGTCAGGACCATCGAACGCTCGGCCTGTCCGACCTGCGGTTCCTGCTCCGGCATGTTCACCGCCAATTCGATGAACTGCCTGACCGAGGCGCTCGGCCTGTCCTTGCCCGGCAATGGTTCGACGCTGGCGACGCATGCCGACCGCAAGCGCCTGTTCGTCGAGGCCGGCCACCTGATCGTCGATCTTGCCCAGCGCTATTACGAGCAGGACGACGACACCGCGCTGCCGCGCAGCATCGCCTCGAAGGGCGCCTTCGAGAACGCCATGACACTCGACATCGCCATGGGCGGCTCGACCAACACCGTGCTGCACATCCTCGCCGCGGCACATGAGGGCGAGGTCGACTTCACCATGGAGGACATCGACCGGCTGTCGCGGCGGGTGCCGGTGCTTTGCAAAGTGGCGCCGGCCAAGGCCGACGTCCACATGGAGGATGTCCACCGCGCCGGCGGCATCATGGCCATCCTCGGCCAGCTGGATAGCGCCGGGCTGATCAACCGCGACCTGCCGACGGTGCACACCGCAAGCCTCGGCGAAGCGCTCGATCATTGGGATATTTCGCGCACCACCAGCCAGAATGTCCGCGATTTCTTCCTGGCGGCACCCGGCGGCGTGCCGACGCAAGTCGCGTTCAGCCAGGACCGCCGCTGGGACGATCTCGATCTCGACCGCGAGAAGGGCGTCATCCGCTCGGCCGAACATCCTTTCTCCAGGGATGGCGGCCTTGCCGTGCTGAAAGGCAATCTGGCACTCGATGGCTGCATCGTGAAGACGGCGGGCGTCGATGAATCGATCCTGAAATTCACCGGTCCGGCAAGAGTGTTCGAAAGCCAGGACGCCAGCGTCAAGGCGATCCTGTCGAACGAGATCAAGGCCGGCGATGTCGTCGTCATCCGCTATGAAGGGCCACGCGGCGGACCCGGCATGCAGGAAATGCTCTACCCGACCAGCTATTTGAAGTCGAAAGGCCTCGGCAAAGCCTGCGCACTGATCACCGACGGTCGTTTTTCCGGCGGCACCTCCGGCCTGTCGATCGGCCATGTCTCGCCGGAAGCCGCGGAAGGCGGTCTGATCGGGCTGGTCAGGGAAGGCGACACGATCGAGATCGATATCCCCAACCGCACCATCAGGCTTGCTGTCGACGACTCCGAACTCATCGCCCGTCGCGCCGCGATGGAGGCCAGGGCAACGGCTGCCTGGAAGCCCGAAGAAAAGCGCAAGCGCAAGGTGACGACGGCCTTGCGCGCCTATGCGGCGATGGCGACAAGTGCCGCCAAGGGGGCGGTGCGGTACGTGCCGGAATAGAGGCTTTTCCTTCTCCCCTTCTGGGAGAAGGTGGATTGGCGCGCAGCGCCAAGACGGTTGAGGGGTGCTGGACGGAGTGTCGTCGGCGCCAAGCTGGAACACCCCTCATCCGGCCGCTTCGCGGCTACCTTCTCCCACAAGGGGAGAAGGGAAGGGCCGCGCCTGAAGGTTCCGCCTTGCGGCAGCACGCTGCATGGAAAGAAACGGCTTTTTTGAACGAGGTGGCGCTAGATGGATTTTGACCTTGTGGTGCGCGGCGGGACGCTGCCCGACGGCAGGATCGCGGATATCGGCATCGTCGGCGAAACGATCGCAGCGATAGAGCCCGAGCTGAACGTCAGCGCCGGCACGGCGATCGATGCCCATGGCAATCTGGTCTCGCCGCCCTTCGTCGATCCGCATTTCCATATGGACGCCACGCTTTCGCTCGGCATTCCGCGCATCAATGTCTCGGGCACGCTGCTCGAAGGCATCTCGCTTTGGGGCGAGTTGAAGCCGCTTCTGACCCACGAAGCGGTGCGCGACCGTGCGCTCGCCTATTGCGACTGGGCGGTGTCGATGGGCCTGCTCGCCATCCGCACCCATGTCGATGTTTGCGACGACCGCCTGCTGGCGGTCGAGGCGCTGCTCGACGTGAAGAAGACGGTTGGCCCCTATATCGACCTGCAGCTGGTCGCCTTCCCGCAGGACGGGTTTTACCGCTCGCCGACGGCGCGCGACAACACCATCCGGGCGCTCGACATAGGCGTCGATGTCGTCGGCGGCATTCCGCATTTCGAGCGCACAATGGCCGACGGCACGCGCTCCGTCACCGAGCTCTGCGAAATCGCGGCGAAGCGCGGCCTGATGGTCGACTTGCATTGCGACGAGACCGACGATCCGCTGTCGCGCCACATCGAGCAGCTTGCCTATGAGACGCAGCGGCTCGGGTTGCAGGGCAGAGTGGCCGGCTCGCACCTGACATCGATGCATTCGATGGATAATTACTACGTTTCGAAGCTATTGCCGCTGATTGCCGAGGCCGGCGTTTCGGCGATCCCCAATCCGCTGATCAACATCATGCTGCAGGGCCGCCACGACACCTTTCCCAAGCGCCGCGGACTGACGCGGGTCAAGGAGATGCTGGCGCAAGGCATCCGCGTCGGCTGGGGCCAGGATTGCGTGCTCGACCCCTGGTATTCGCTGGGCACAGCAGACATGCTCGACGTCGCCTTCATGGGCCTGCATGTCGCGCAGATGTCGAGCCCGGCCGAGATGGCGCGCTGCTTCGACATGGTCACCAACGTCAATGCCGCCATCATGGGCCTCGACCACCTTGGCCTGGCGGTCGGCAAGCGCGCCAGCCTGGTCGTTCTCGATGCCGGCAACCCAGTCGAGGCGCTGCGGCTGCGCCCAGAGCGTCTCTGCGTCGTCGCCAGGGGCAAGGTGGTGGCCGAGCGCAGCCGGCAGGACACGCGGCTTTCGATCGCCGGAAGGCCGGGCACGGTGAACCGGCGCCACGCTTAAAGCGCGTCGCGTTTGAACGGACCCACGCGACGCGCCTTAAGGTCTTGTTTTTAAGCGTGTCGTTATCGCAAAACCGCTGCACACTTTTGCGCGACATGCATTAGTCCAGCCGATTTCCGGCGCTGGTCTTACCGAATTCTCGATTTTCGCCTCGTCATGGCCGCAGCTTGCGACTACGACGCGGGTCACCGTACCCCACGGCGAGGAACCGGTAACGGAATGGCGCAGCCCGCAGCCCAGTACTCAACGATCATGAACGTGCTGCTGGCCGGCATCCTGCTGATGCTCGCCGGCGACTTCCTGTTTGCGCTGAACGACGCGATGGGCAAGTGGCTGGTCGCCAGTTTTTCCGTCGGCCAGGTCGTGCTGATCCGCTCGATCGGCGCGTTTTTCATACTCGGGCCGATGATTGCACATCAGGGCCCGGCCAAGCTGTTTCGCATGGAGCGGCCGGAGCTGCAGCTGCTGCGCGTGGTGATGACGACGCTCGACACGGCGCTGTTCTACGCGGCGGTCGTCTATCTGCCGCTCGCCGATGTGATGAGCTTTTACATGGCCGGGCCGATCTATGTGGCGGCGCTGTCGCATTTCCTGCTCGGCGAAAGGGTCGGCTGGCGCCGCTGGGCGGCGATCCTGGTCGGCTTCTGCGGCGTGCTGATCATGCTGAAGCCATCCTCGGCCGCGTTCTCCCTGTCGTCGATGTTCGCGCTCGCCGGCAGCATTTCATTTGCCTTCGCCATCATCCTCAATCGGCGGCTGCGCGGCACCAGCGACACCTCGCTGGTCACCTGGCAGACCGTCGGCACGCTGCTGGTCGGCGCTGCGTTGACCGTCGGCAGTTGGAAGACGCCGTCATCGCTCGATTTCGGCGCCATGCTGCTTCTCGGCGTCGTCTCCTGCGGCGCGCACCTGATGATCACCCGGGCGTTGAAGCTTGCCCCTGCCTCGACCTTGGCGCCGCTGCATTACAGCCTGCTATTGTGGGCAGTGGTCTTCGGCCTGGCCTTCTTCGGCGATGTGCCTGGGCCGCGCATCCTGGTCGGCTCGGCCATCGTCGTGCTGGCCGGCCTGTTCATCTTCCACCGCCAGAAGGTGGTCGACACGGTACCGCCCGAAAACGTGCCAAAGGGCGTGAACTAAAGCAATTCCAGGACGGTGTGAAAAGGCTTTCCGTCCACGACTGCATCAAAACAAAGCATAGAACGCGTCACATGGTGCCGTTTCGAAGCGGCGCGTTTTAGCGGCGCCTGATTATCGCTCTGAATAGCAGGAGAGTTCGGTCAAAAAATCCGATGTTTACATCGATATTTTGAGGTGTAAGTTGCCTGTCGGGCGTAATCCGAAATTGATTCTTGGTAGGGTAAGCAAGATCAATATTTCCGCGAAACTGCGGTAGAGGGGGGAAAGATGGGGAGTTTTTCTATATGGCATTGGCTGATAGTTTTGGTCCTTATCGGCTTGCCATTGGTGCTCGTTTTAAGAGCACCGCCAGCTGGTAGCAATCGTTTTGGGGACATACCGCATCAGATGAATTTTACTGAAGCTATTTCAAGCTTTTTCGGAAATTATGTGACTTTTTCGGGCAGAGCCGGCCGCTCCGAGTTCTGGTATTCCTATCTCTTCATTTTCATTATCTCTGTCGTTGCGATAATAGCTGATGCTGTTTTAAATAATGAAATTATCTCGTCCCTTTGGAATCTTGCCGTCCTTCTGCCGACACTTGCCATGACCACTCGCCGGCTGCATGACATCAACAGAAGCGGTTGGCATCAGCTCCTTGCGGGATTATTTCCCATCGGCACCATCGCGCTGATCGTCTGGTATTGCAAAAGGTCTGACGATACAGTGACAATGAGTGAATTAGAGAGGGTTTTCAAATAGAGGCCGACGTCCAGCGCTTTGCTCCAAGTCATGTCGCCTGACCCGCTCAATCGCAAAGCGCTTTTAGAGCATTCAAGCTTTTTGCTGGATCGCTGGAACTCTGGCACCGCTCTGATGTGGAATTGCTCTAACCCGTTCGCATCGCCGCAAGATGCCGCGAAAATTCCGGCGTCTCCATCAGTGCCTTGCAGCGCGCAAACCGGCCGTCGGCATAGGCGCGAAAGTCGTCGGCCGGATTTTTGTTGGCAAGCTGGATCAGTCCCCACAGCGTCCACAGCAGGTCGCACATCGCCTTGTAGATGACGATGCGGGCGCGCTCCGCCGGTCTCGGCTCGCCGCCGAAATAGGCCAGCGTCATCTCCTCGTCCTGCGCGGCGTCGAATTGCCCTTCGACGCTGAGGTCGCCGAGATCCCAGAGCGGATCGTTCATGCCGGAATATTCCCAGTCGACGATCCACATCCTGTCGCCCGTATCGAGAAAGTTTTCGCAGAGCGGGTCGCAGTGGCAGGCGACGATCGGCAGAGGTTGAGCCGCAAGTGCTGAGCGCACTGCCTCCGCCTCGCGGACCACATCGTGGTAGCCGGCAGGCAGGGCGACGTCCTTGGTCGACAGCACTTTCAGATAATCGTCGATCATCGCAAACAGCTCGAAGCGGAAGGGGAACACCGCGCCGGATGTGTGCAGTTTGCGAAAGGCCTTGCCGGCGCGTGCCGGACTGCCCGGCCGAGTCTTGAACTTTTCCGGTGACATCGTCTCGGCACCGGCAACGAAGCGGGTCACCAACACGCCGGTCTCGGCATCGACATGCAGCACATCGGGACTGACGCCGGCCTTCGCCGCTTCCCGCGCCGCGACTGCCTCGTTGGCGCGGTTGATGTATTCCTCGGTACCCTTGCCGGGGATACGCAGGCAGAAATCTCCCGCTCTGAAGACGAGATTGGTGAGGCCGCCAAGCCGTTCCAGCGGCCCCTCGTAGCCGGCCAGCACCGGAATAGCCGCAAGTGCGGCGCGCGCCCGGTCGTCCGCCATGGATTTCGCTCCTTTCCCCGTGTTATTGGGACGACGACGGTTCCACAGTTTTCGCCGTTTGGCTATGATCGCGTTGCGGATCGATACCAGGCGACGGAAAGCGATGACGGACAGCAATCAGCAGAGCGCACTCGCCGCAGCCTATGCGGCGAAGCGGCCGGAAGACGTCGCGGCGCTCTACGACAGTTGGGCAGGCACCTATGACGCCGACATGTCGGCGGCTGGCTATCGCCATCCCACCATCTGCCTTGCCTTGCTGGCCCGCCATCTGCCGCGCGGCGCCGCACCTCTCCTCGATGCCGGGGCAGGCACCGGGCTTATCGGCGAATGGCTTGCCATCACCGGTTATCCGCAGGTCGAGGCGCTCGACATCTCGGAAGGCATGCTGGCCCAGGCGGCGCGCAAGGGCGTCTATTCGGCGCTTCACTGCCTGGCGCTTGGCGGACCGCTGCCGTTCGTGGACGATGCCTATGCCGGGATCATCTCCGCCGGCGTCTTCACTTCGGGCCATGTCGGAGCCGAGGGGCTGGACGAGCTGATCCGCATCTGCCGGCCGGGTGGGGTGATCGTGCTGACGGTGAAGAACACGCTGTGGGATGCCGGGTTTGCCGCGCGGATCGCCGAGCTCGAGGCGCAAGCCACCGTCACGCGCGCCGAAGAGACGCTGCCCTATGTTTCGATGCCAGGCGAGGCCGATACCGTGCCGAGCCGGGGGCTGGTGCTCATCGTGAACTGAGGCTGAAACCGGAAGGCTCTACGCCTTCACCTTTGCTCCTGCCGGATCGTAAAGCGGCTCGAGGTGTATCTTAGCCGGCGTCCGTTCCATTGCCACCACCAGCTCGTAGTTGCCGGAAGTGAGGAAATCATCGTTGACGCCATCGGCATTGCGCACATAGCCGTAGCCGATGTTCTTGCCGATGGTGTAGCCATAGCCGCCGCTGGTGAGATAACCGACCGCCTCGCCGTTGCGCAGGATGGTCTCGCGCCCGAGCAGGACGATGTCCGGATCGTCGACCGTGAAGCCGGCAAAACGTTTCCTGGGCGGCGAACCGTCGACCTTCTCCAAGGCCCGCCGGCCGAGGAAATCGGTGTTTTTTCTGAGCTTCACCGCCCAGCCGAGGCCGGCCTCCTGCGGCGTGTCGTTGGGCGTGATGTCGGAGCCCCAGGCGCGGTAGCCTTTTTCCAGCCGCAGTGATTCCAGCGCCCGGTAGCCGACCGGGCGAATGTCGTGGACAGCGCCCGCCGTCATCAGCGCGTCGAAGACCTCGCCCGTCGCCGCGATCGGCGCATGCAGTTCCCAGCCGAGTTCGCCGACATAGGTGACGCGCAGTGCCCGGACGGCGTGGCCGGAAATGGCGATCTCGCGAACATGGCCGAACGGAAACGCGGCGTTCGAGACGTCGGCATCGGTCACCGCTGACAGCACGTCACGGGCGCGCGGCCCCATCAGCGACAGCGTGCCGAAATCCTCGGTGACGTCGGTCAGCGTCACGTCGAACTCCCTGCCGATATGATCGGCAATCCAGGAGAAATCATGCGTGCGGAAACCGGTGCCGGTGACGATGTAGAATTTCTCCTCACCGAGCCTCGCCACGGTCAAATCGGCCTCGATGCCGCCGCGCGTGTTGAGGAGCTGCGTGTAGGTCAGCCGGCCGACCGGCTTGGCGACGTCGTTGGCGCAGATCCAGTCCAGCGCCTTCAGCGCGTCCGCTCCGGTCATTTCGTATTTGGCAAAAGACGACTGGTCGAAAATGCCGATCTTTTCGCGCACGTGGCGGTGTTCGTCGCCAACGGCCGGGAACCAGTTCTGCCGGCCCATCGAATAGACGTCCTTCGGCTCGATGCCTTCCGGCGCGAACCAGTTCGGCCGCTCCCAGCCAAGTTTCGAGCCGAACACGGCGCGATGTTTTTGCAGCCGCTCGTACAAAGGCGAGACGATGCGCGGCCGGCCGCTGACATATTCCTCATGCGGAAAGCCGATCGTGTAGTGCTTGCCATAGGCTTCCAGCGTGCGGTCGCGGACCCATTGCCGGTCGCGGTGGAGATCGGAGAAGCGGCGGATGTCGACCACCCACAGATCGAGCGGCGCCTCGCCGTCGATGACCCATTGCGCCAGCACCCAGCCGGCGCCGCCGCCGGACGCGATGCCGAAGGCATTGAAGCCGGCGCCGACGAACATATTGGCGCATTCCGGCGCCACACCGAGGATGAAATTGCCATCCGGCGTAAAGCTCTCCGGCCCGTTGATCATCTGCTTGACGCCGGCATTGGCGAGCGCCGGGACACGCTCGATCGCCTGGCTCATATGCTGCTCGAAATGATCGTAATCATCGTCGAACAGCCGGAACTCCCAATCGTCCGGCACATCGCCGCCCGGCAGACCGGTCGTCCACGCCTGCGGGTTCGGCTCGTAGCCGCCCATCACCAACCCGCCGACCTCCTCCTTGAAATAGGTGCGGCGATCGGGGTCGCGAATTGTCGGCGCGTCGGTCGGCAGGCCATCGATCTTTTCGGTGATGATGTACTGGTGCTTCACCGGCTGCAGCGGCACGTTTATGCCGGCGAGCGCACCCACCTGCCGCGCCCATTGCCCGGCGCAGTTCACCACCTTGTCGCAGGCGATATCGCCCTTGCTGGTCTTTACCGCGGTGATGCGGCCGTCTCTCATTTCGAAGCCGGTGACCCGCACCTCCTCGAACAATTTTGCGCCATGCATGCGCGCACCCTTGGCCAGCGACTGGGTGATGTCGGAAGGGCTTGCCTGACCGTCGGTCGGCAGCCAGGACGCGCCGACGAGGTCGCCGGCTTCCAGCAGCGGCCACATTTCCTTGACCTCGGCCGGCGACAGCAGATGCATGTCCATGCCGAAGCTCTTAGCCGTCGTTGCCAGCCGCTTATACTCGGTCCAGCGGTCGGCATTGGTGGCGAGGCGCAGGCAGCCAGTCATCTTCCAGCCGGTGGCGAGGCCGGTTTCGGCTTCCAGCCCCTTGTAGAGATCGACCGAATATTTGAGCACGCGCGTGATCGACGCCGACGAGCGTAGCTGGCCGACCAGCCCGGCAGCATGCCAGGTCGAACCCGAGGTCAGTTTGCCCTGTTCGAGCAGCACGATTTCGGCCTTGTGGTCGCGCGCCAGATGATAGGCCGTCGAACAGCCGATGATGCCACCGCCGATGACGACGATCCCGGCCTGGGCGGGCAAGGTCATGTCCGCGTCCCGTATTTTGTCCTGTAGTTTTCCAGGGCGGCTTCGAGCCGCGCCAGGTTTTCGTCGGCGTAGGCGGCGTAGTCGACACCGGGCGCGTCGAGGTAAAGCTCGGAAACCATGCCCCACATCGCCTCACGCAGCAGCGACGCGCATTGCATGGCGGCGTGCGAGCGCCGTATCGCCGGGTCCGGCTCCTTCATGAAATAGGCGGTCAGGAAGGCGAAGGACTCCTCGTCGCTCATGCCTGCATTCGACGCCGCGCCGGCAAGGTCGAACATCGCGGTGTTGAAGCCTGCATATTCGAAATCGATGAGCCACAGCCTGTGACCGTCGTCGATTATGTTAGCCGGCAAGAGGTCATTATGGCCGAAGACGATCGGCAGCAGCTTTTGCGCGCGCTCGAGCTCGTCCGCCAGCGTCAGCAGGCGCGGCAGTTCGCCCAGCTTGCGGCTGCGGCCTTCCTCCAGCGTGCGCGCATAGTCGCGAATGACATGGAATACCCAGAACATGAAGCCGGCGCCGGAGACATGACCGGGCATCTCCCGGTGGAAACCGCGCAGCAACGCGGCAACGCGGCCGAGATCGGCGCGCACGTCCTGCGCGACATAGGCCTTGGCGCCGAGATACTCCGTCACCATGACGCCGGGTCCAGTGTAGTGGACGGCCGGAGCGAAGCCTGCCGCGTGCGCTGCCCGCGCCGTCATCATCTCGCGCTCGCGAAAGACATGGTGGAACGGATAGTCCTGGCCGAGCCGCACGACGTGCCGCCCGGCCGCGTCCTTGATCAGATAATTGGCATTGCTCAGCCCGCCCGGCAGCGGCGCGATGTCGATGCTGCCGGTCCAGCAAGGCAGCGCACGGATGCGGTCTTCGACAGTCACGATCTCGTCCAACATTGGGTCAATTTTCCACGCATGTCATGGCTGGCCAGCGATGACAATCGGACGGAGGAATGGAGGCAACGCGAAGATCTCGTCGGTGCAGATCTCGGGATCGGTATCCCGCACCGCACCGACGAGCCCCTTTGTGCCGGGTTCTTCGACGCCGGCATCCGCCCCCGCGGATCCTGAATTTCGGTACCCTTGCACCCGACGATCTCCCGGGCGTTCGGGCAAGCGATTTTTCGTGCGGCTCAGCCGTCGTCCTCCGTTCCGAGCCTGTCACAGCGATAATGTCGCGCCACGCTGGAGGCGTTGTCAACGCGAAATTGTGGTATTTTCTGGTTTTTTGCCCGAATTTTGCTAAATTCCTTGGAGTTAGTGGCATTTATGCCGTAGAAACGGTCAGCGGTGCAACAATCCGACCGGATGGAACCGATGGTCCACTCGAAGCGGCATGGCGAAATCCTGCGCCTCCTCAAGGAGGAAGGCACCGTGACCATTGCGAGCCTGGCCGACCGGCTGGGCGTCTCGCTGGAGACAGTACGCCGCGACGTCAAGCCACTGACCAGCGACGGTTCCATCCTCAAGATGCACGGCGCCGTCGGCCTGCCGTCGATTGCCGGCGAAGCGCCGTTCGAGCGGCGCATGCGCGAGAACGCCGATGCCAAGCGGGCAATAGCGCGCATGGTCGCCGCGACCATCCGCGACGGCGAATCGATCATGCTCGACACCGGCACCACCACCTCTTTCCTGGCCCGGGAACTGCTCGGCCACCGGCGGCTGACGGTCGTCACCAACTCCTCCGACATCGCCCGCACATTGGCCACCGTCAACGGCAATAAGGTCTACATGGCCGGCGGCGAGCTGCGCAGCGATTCCGGTGCTGCCTTCGGCGTCTCGGCCATCGAATTCGTCAGCCGCTTTTCCGTCAGCCATGCAGTGATATCGACCGGTGCGGTCGATGCCGTCACCGGCGTCATGGACTATGATCTGGAAGAGGCCGAATTCGCCCGCATGGTGCTGTCGCGCGGCCAGCGTTCGCTTGTCGTCACCGACCACAGCAAATTCGGCCGCCAGGGCCTTGTTCAGGTCTGCGGCTTCGGCGGCTTTTCCGAACTCGCGACCGACCGTCCGCCGCCGCACGACATCGCCGCCGCCCTTGCCCAGGCCGGCGCACGGCTCAGCATTGCCGATGGCGGAAGCGAGGGCTGAGCTCTATCGTGAGCTCTATCGGGAGATCTGCGCCAGCACCCACTTCCCAGCGCCGCCTCTGCCGTGTTTAGTCCGGCCATGGCTTTCACCATCCGCCAATTGCAGTTCTTCATCGCCGTCGCCGAGCAGGGCACAGTGTCGGGCGCCGCCCAGAACCTGTCGATCTCGCAATCCTCGGTCACCGAGGCGATAAAGGAGCTGGAGCACGATCTCGGCGTCGAGCTGTTCGAGCGCCACCCGCGCGGCTTGAACATCACCCACAAAGGCCACCAGTTCCTGCGCCATGCGAGAAAGATCCTGGCCGACGTTTCCGATGCGCGCCGCGCCTTCTTCGGCGAACAGGCCGCGGCAAGCGGGCGGCTGCAACTTGGCGTCACCTCGCTGGTCGCCGGCTATGTGCTTTCCGATCTTCTTGCCCGCTACCGCCGCGCCTACCCGGGTGTCGAGGTCTCGGCGATCGAGGACAATGGCGACTATCTCGAGCACCTGTTAATTGGCGGCAAGCTCGACATTGCCGTCATGGTCACCTCGAACCTGCGCGACCGCACGGCACTGCAGTCCGAAATCCTCGAAGTCTCGGCCTACCGGCTGTGGCTGCCGCTCGGCCATCCCTTGGCCGGTGCCGACATCATCGGCATCGGCGACATCGCCTCGGAACCGCTGATCATGCTGACCGTCGACGAGATCGAGGAGAATACCGGAAAGCTGCTGACGGCAATCGGCGCCAAGCCGCATGTCGCCTTCCGCACCCGCTCGGTCGAAGCGGTGCGCAGCCTCGTCGCTACCGGCGCCGGCGTGGCGCTGCTGCCCGACCTCGTCTACCGGCCATGGTCGCTGGAAGGCGACCGCATCGAATCGCGCGATATTTCGGGGTCGTTACCAGTCGTCCAGGTCGGCATGGTCTGGCGGCGCGGCTCCGGCCTGCCGCAGGCGGCTCGCGACTTCATCGGACTTGCCCAGTCGCAGCGCATGGTGCGCCAACGGCCCGAGAAGATCGGCCGCTGATGTATCGGAAAAATCGATATCGGCTTTCTGATAAATGAATTTGCGAAACCGGAAATTTCGCAGCACTTTTCGGTCAGGGAACAAAGCTGCCGTTAGAGCGACGTGCGTCCAATTGGACGCACATAGTACGCTCTAAGACTTTTAGTTTTCGCATCGGGCTTTCCGAAAATCGATTCCGATTTTCGGGTCGATGCGAGGAGCACGGCCCTTCAGAGCCGCGCATCCAACGTTTTTGAACGGGCGCATGATCTTCTTCCGGTTTCGAGGTCATGCAAAAAATGGGAGATCGACGATGAATTCATTGCTGAAATCATGCACTGCCTTGACGGTCGCGCTGAGCTTCTCCAGCCAGGCCATCGCCCAGGTCAAGGAGCTCGGCAAAGGCGAAGGCGAGGTCAATATCGTCGCCTGGCCGGGCTATATCGAGCGCGGCGAAACCGACAAGGCCTATGATTGGGTCACTTCGTTCGAGAAGGAAACGGGCTGCAAGGTCAACGTCAAGACCGCCAACACCTCCGACGAGATGGTCTCGCTGATGAACGAGGGCGGCTTCGATCTCGTCACCGCCTCGGGCGACGCTTCGCTGCGCCTTGTCGCCGGCAAGCGCGTCCAGCCGATCAACACCGACCTCATCCCGAGCTGGAAGACGGTCGACGACCGGCTGAAGGATGCGCCCTGGTTCAGCGTCGGCGGAGTCCATTACGGCGTTCCCTATCAGTGGGGGCCGAACGTGCTGATGTACAACACCGCAGTGTTCAAGGAGGCGCCGAAGAGCTGGAACGTGGTCTTCGAGGAAATGAAGCTTCCCGACGGCAAGTCGAACAAGGGCCGCGTCCAGGCCTATGACGGGCCGATCCACATCGCCGACGCCGCCAATTACCTGATGGCTCACAAGCCGGAGCTCGGCATCAAGGATCCGTACGAATTGACCGAGGATCAGTACAAGGCGGCGCTCGACCTGCTGCGGGTCCAGCGTACGCTGGTCGGACGCTATTGGCACGACGCCGCCATCCAGGTCGACGATTTCCAGAACGAAGGCGTCGTCGCCTCCGGTTCTTGGCCCTACCAGGTCAACACGCTGATCGCGGCCAAGAAGCCGGTCGCCTCGACTATCCCCGAGGAGGGCGTCACCGGCTGGGCCGATACCACGATGATGGAGGCCGATGCTGCCCACCCGAACTGCGCCTACATGTGGATGGAGCATTCGCTGTCGCCAAAAGTGCAGGGCGACGTCTCCGCCTGGTTCGGCTCGCTGCCGGTGGTGCCCGCCGCCTGCAAGGGCAACGAACTGCTCGGCGAAGAAGGCTGCAAGACCAACGGGTACGACAATTTCGACAAGATCAAGTTCTGGAAGACGCCGGTCTCGAAATGCGCCACCCAGAACGACCAGTGCGTGCCCTATTACCGCTGGGTGTCGGACTATATCGGCGTCATCGGCGGGCGGTGAGTTCGCCTCACCTACGAAGCTCGGCGCTGCCCCTCACCCTTACCCTCTCCCCGTGAAGAACGGGGGGTCGCCAGCGTTGGAGCGCCTCCCTTCTCCCCGTCCACTATACGAGGAGAAGGTGCCGGCAGGCGGATGAGAGGCAGCGCTGCCGCCTGAAATTTGATGAGCCTGACAGATCAGGACAGCCCCATGACCTCCGCCGTTTCCTTCCAAAACGTCTCTCGCCATTTCGGCAGCGTGCGTGCCGTCGACGCGGTCGATCTCGACATCGTGCCGGGCGAGTTCTTCGCCATGCTCGGGCCTTCCGGCTCGGGCAAGACGACGTGCCTGCGCCTCATCGCCGGTTTCGAGCAGCCTACGGCGGGCTCGATCTCGATCTTCGGCGAACGCGCCGAGGGCGTGCCGCCCTATCGCCGCAACGTCAACACCGTGTTCCAGGATTATGCGCTGTTCCCGCATCTCAACGTGCTCGACAACGTCGCCTATGGGCTGATGGTCAAGGGCGTCGGCAGACCGGAGCGGCAAAAGGCGGCGGAAGAAGCGCTGGCGCTGGTGCGGCTTCCCGGCTACGGCGCCCGTCGCCCTGGCCAGCTTTCCGGCGGCCAGCGCCAGCGCGTCGCGCTCGCCCGTGCGCTGGTCAACCAGCCCAAGGTGCTGTTGCTCGACGAGCCGCTCGGCGCGCTCGACCTCAAGCTTCGCGAAAACATGCAGGAGGAGTTGAAATCGCTGCAGAAGGCGCTCGGCATCACCTTCGTGTTCGTCACCCACGACCAGGGCGAAGCGCTGTCGATGGCCGACCGCGTGGCCGTCTTCAATGACGGCAAGATCATGCAGATCGGCACGCCGGAAGACATCTACCAGCGCCCCAAGACCCGCTTCGTCGCCGATTTCGTCGGCTCGTCCAACGTGCTGCCGCCGGATTTCGTCCAGCGCTATGCCGGCCAGCATCGCTGGGGGAGTCTCAGGCCCGAATCCATCCGTATTGGCCGGGCCAACGGCGAAGGGGTTGCCGCCCGCCTGGTCTCGACCAACTATCTCGGCGCCACGACAAGACTGGCGCTCGATGCCGAGGGCTTGCGGCTGCATGCCATCGTGCCGGCGGGTGCTGCCTTGCCCCGGGAAGGCGAGGCGGTGGTGCTCACCTTCAACCGCGAGCATTTGCATCTGATGGACGAGCTAGGATGAGCCTGGACGCTGCCATGCCGCGGGCCACGGCCCCCGCCATCCTGCCGGGTAGTGGCGGCGTACGCGGCGGGCTCTCCGATCTCTTCTGGCGCCGGCCGCAATTCTTGCTGCTCCTGATGCTGCTACCCCCGGTTCTTTGGCTCGGCATCGTCTATATCGGCTCGCTGTTTGCGCTGCTTTTGCAGAGCTTCTTTTCGATCGATGAGTTCTCCGGCCTGATCAACCGCGAGTTCACGCTGAAGACTTATGGCGACCTGCTGCAGGCCGCCAATCTCGACATAATCCTACGCACGGTAACGATGGCGGCGCTGGTGACGCTGGCGTCGGCGGTCATCGCCTTTCCCATCGCCTATTACGCGGCGCGCTATGCGCGCGGCCGTTGGAAGGCGTTGTTTTATCTCGGCGTCATGCTGCCGCTGTGGTCGAGCTACCTGGTCAAGATCTATGCCTGGAAGCTGATCCTGGCCAAGGAAGGCATCCTGACCTGGCTGCTGGCCAAGTTGCATCTTCTGTGGCTGCTCGATGCCTGGCTGTCGCTGCCGGTCGTCGGCGGCAACTCATTGTCGGTGTCCTCAACCGGCACGTTCATCGTCTTCGTCTATGTCTGGCTGCCGTTCATGATCCTGCCGGTGCAGGCCGCACTCGAGCGCGTGCCGGGCAATTTGGTCGAGGCTTCGTCCGATCTCGGCGCCTCGCCCGGCCAGACCTTCGGCAACGTGCTGTTTCCGCTGGCGCTGCCCGGCATCGTCGCCGGCTCGATCTTCACCTTCTCGCTGACGCTCGGCGACTACATCATCCCGCAGATCATCGGCACCTCGCGGCTGTTCATCGGCCAGGCCGTCTATTCGCAGCAAGGCACCGCCGGCAACATCCCGCTCGCCGCCGCCTTTACCGTGGTGCCCATCGTCATCATGGGCTTCTACCTCTGGGGCGCCAAGCGCATGGGGGCTTTCGATGCGCTCTGACCGTGGCCCATCCGCGCCTCTCGGCCTGAAGCTCGCCGCCACCGGCGGCCTGCTCTTCCTGCATTTGCCGATCCTGCTGATCTTCGTCTATGCCTTCACCACCGAGGAGAAAAGCTTCGTCTGGCCGCCGCCGGGCCTGACCACGCAATGGTTCGCCGTCACCTGGAACCGGCCCGACGTCTGGCAGGCGCTGTCGCTGTCGGTGCGGGTCGCGGCGATCTCGACCGCCATTGCACTCGTACTCGGCACACTGTGCGCCGCAGCCGTGTCGCGGACAAAATTCTTCGGCCGCGAAACCATCTCGCTGCTGGTGATCCTGCCGATCGCGCTGCCCGGCATCATCACCGGCATTGCGCTGCGCTCGGCCTTCGCGCTGGCCGAAATCCCGTTCTCGTTCTGGACGATCGTGCTCGGCCACGCCACTTTCTGCGTGGTCGTCGTCTACAACAATGCGGTCGCCCGTTTCCGCCGCACGTCCGGCTCGATGATCGAGGCGTCGATGGACCTCGGCGCCGATGGTTTCCAGACCTTTCGGCATGTCGTGCTGCCCAACATCGCAACCGCGCTGCTGGCCGGCGGCATGCTTGCCTTTGCGCTGTCCTTCGACGAGGTCATCGTCACCACCTTCACCGCCGGCCAGCAGCAGACGGTGCCGATCTGGATGCTCGAAGAATTGATCCGTCCGCGCCAGCGTCCGGTCACCAATGTCGTGGCCATGGTCGTGGTGCTGGTGACGCTGCTTCCCATCCTCGCTGCCTATTACCTGACCCGCGACGGCGACCAGATCGCCGGTTCGGGCAAATAACCCAATTTATAAGGGAGAAGCTTCCATGGACACAAAGATGCTGATCGGCTCGAAATTCGAGAAGGGCACCGAAACCGAGGAGCTGATCCTCAATCCGAAGACCGGGGCGACCATTCTCAATTTGCCGGAGGCCAGCCAGGTACAGATCGAGGCAGCGGTAGCGGCTGCGGAAAAGGCCTTCGCCACCTGGTCGCGCACCACGCCGGCGCAGCGCTCAGGCTATCTCCTCAAGATCGCCGATCGCATCGAGGGGGAAGCCCAGGAATTCGCGGCACTTGAGGCGCTGAACTGCGGCAAGCCAATCAATGCCGTGCTCAATGACGAGATTCCGGCGATCGTCGACTGCTACCGGTTCTTCGCCGGCGCAGTCCGCTCGATGCCGGGTCAGGTCGCCGGCGAGTACATTCCCGGCCACACCTCGATGGTCCGCCGCGACGCCATCGGCGTCGTCGCCTCGATCGCGCCGTGGAACTATCCGCTGATGATGATGGCCTGGAAGCTGGCGCCGGCAATCGCCGGCGGCAACACCGTCGTCTTCAAGCCGTCCGAACAGACACCGCTGACGGCACTGAAGCTGGCCAAAATCCTGGCGGAAATCCTGCCCGAGGGCGTCGTCAATGTCGTGCTCGGCCGCGGCGACAGCGTCGGCAACACGCTGATCAACCACCCGAAGGTCAACATGATCTCGATCACTGGCGACGTCGCCACCGGCAAGAAAGTGCTGCAGGCGGCCGCCAAGTCGGTCAAGCGCACGCATCTCGAGCTCGGCGGCAAGGCGCCGGTCATCGTCTTCGACGACGCCGATCTCGGCGCGGTGGTCAACGGCCTGCGCGCCTTCGGCTATTACAATGCCGGCCAGGACTGCACCGCCGCCTGCCGCATCTACGCCGGCAAGAAGATCTACGACAAGCTCGTCGCCGACCTCTCCGCTGCCGTCTCGACCATCAAGTATGATCGTCCTGACGATACCGAAAACGAGATCGGCCCGCTGATCTCGCGTCGCCAGCGCGACCGCGTCTCGAGCTTCGTCGAGCGCGCCTCTGAGCTCAAGCACATCGAGATCACCACGGGCGGCAAGCCGGGCGAGGGCTCCGGCTTCTTCTACCAGCCGACCGTCGTCGCCGGCGCGCTGCAGGAGGACGAGATCGTGCGCCGCGAAGTGTTCGGTCCGGTGGTCTCGGTCACCCGCTTTTCCGAAGTCGACGAAGCGGTGAACTGGGCCAATGACTCTGACTACGGCCTGGCGTCGTCGGTGTGGACCAAGGATGTTTCGCGCGCCATGGCGACGGCGGCCCGGCTGCAATATGGCTGCACCTGGATCAATACCCATTTCATGCTGACCAACGAGATGCCGCATGGCGGGTTGAAACAATCCGGCTACGGCAAGGACATGTCTCTCTACGCGCTGGAGGACTATACCGCCGTCCGCCACGTCATGGTCGCTCACGGGTAGCGCCCGCGAGGAGACGCCTATTCTTCCGCCTCCTCCGCCTCGCCTGCGGCCGGCGCCACCAGCAGCACAGCGGCGCCTAGGAGCGCGGCGATGAAGGAGCCGGCGAGGATGCCGACCTTGACCGCGTCCTGCAGGGCGGCGTCGCTGGCGAAGGCGAGCAGGCCGATGAACAGGCTCATGGTGAAACCGATGCCACAGAGCAGCGAAATGCCGACCATGTGCAGCCAGCCGGCATTGACCGGCAGATCGGCGAAGCCAAGCCGGATGGCAAGCGCGGAAGACCCGAACACGCCGACCAGCTTGCCCAAGACGAGGCCGGCGGCGACGCCGAGCGTCAGCGGCTCGACCAGGGCGGCAGCGCTGAGACCGGCGAGCGAGACGCCGGCGTTGGCAAAGCCGAAAATCGGGATGACGAAAAAGGCGACGACTTTGTGCAGGCCGTGTTCGAGCCGGTGCAGCGGCGAATGGTCGAGATCATGGCCGCTGCCCGGCGATATCTTCAGCGGTATGGTGAGGGCCAGCGCGACGCCGGCGAGCGTCGCATGGACGCCCGATTTGAGCACCAAAACCCACAGAACGATGCCGAGCAAGATGTACGGCAGCAGCGTCAGCACCCGCATGCGGTTGAGCACCACCAGCAGCGCGATCACGGCGAAGGCGGCGCCGAGATAGGCGAGCGAGAGGCCGCTGGTATAGAACACCGCGATGATGAGCACCGCGCCGAGATCGTCGATGATGGCGAGCGCGGTGAGGAATATCTTCAGCGAGCCCGGGACGCGCCTGCCGAGCAGCGACAGCACGCCGAGCGCAAAGGCGATATCGGTGGCGGTTGGGATCGCCCAGCCGGACAGAGCGGCTGGATTGTTGTGGTTGATGGCGACGTAGACCAGTGCCGGCGCTGCCATGCCGCCGGCGGCGGCGATGCCGGGCAGCACGCGGCGCGGCCAGGTCGACAGCTGGCCGTCAAGCATTTCGCGCTTGATCTCGAGGCCGACCAGCAGGAAGAACACCGCCATCAGGCCGTCATTGATCCAGTGCGAGACGCTGAGCGGTCCGAGATAGGCATGGAGGGCGGAGAGATAAGCCTCGCCCAGCGGCGAATTGGCGACGATCAGGGCCAAGGCCGCCGCAGCCATCAGGACGAGGCCGCCGGCCGCCTCGCTGTCGAGGAATTCGCGCAGCATGGAGACCAGCCGCTTTTCGTCCTGCATGTCGCCTCCGTCGTATCAGTAGCAAGGTCCGACACCGCCAAGCGATGATGCGCAAACAGCGCTGGCCGGGCAAGCCTGTAATGAGAGCCCTTTAGCGCGGCGCGCGCTTGGCGAGGATGCGTTGCAGCGTGCGGCGATGCATGTTCAGGCGGCGTGCGGTTTCCGAGACGTTGCGGTCGCACATTTCGTAGACGCGCTGGATGTGTTCCCAGCGCACGCGATCGGCCGACATCGGATTTTCTGGCGGCGCTGCGCGTTCGCCCGCGGTGCGGGTCAGGGCGGCAAAAATATCGTCGGCATCGGCCGGCTTCGACAGATAGTCGATGGCGCCGAGCTTTACCGCCGTCACCGCAGTGGCGATGTTGCCGTAGCCGGTGAGGATGATGGCGCGGGCATCGTCGCGCTTCTCGCGAATCGCGGCGACGACGTCGAGGCCGTTGCCGTCGGCCAGCCGCATGTCGACCACCGCATAGGCCGGCGGATTGGCGCGCGCTTTGGCAACCGCCTCCTCGACGCTCTCCGCCGTCTCGACCACGAAACCCCTGGTTTCCATGGCGCGGGCAAGCCGCGTCAGGAACGGCTTGTCGTCGTCTACGATCAGCAGCGAGGTATCCTCGCCTTCGACCATTGCGCCAATCGTTTCGTCAGTACTCATCGTGCTGAAAATCCTGCTGCCTGATTTTTACGCAAATATAGTTTCGCAACGCTATTGTCCAATTTAGGCCGTGTCGAACATGGTGGCCGAAGCCTGCTCGGGATTGAGGAAGACGCTGCGCGGCCACGATATCTGCACGATAGCGCCCTCGCCGGGCTCGCTTGAATTGCGGAAATCGAGCGTCGCGCCGGAGCGTTCGAGCAAGGTCTTGGCGATGAATAGGCCGAGGCCGAGGCCGCCGCCGGCTTCGGTGCCTTGTCGTGTCGACATATAGGGTTCGCCGATACGGTCGATGATCTCCGGTGGAAAGCCCGGCCCGTCGTCGATGATCGAGAAGCTGACGGCGGCTTCATTCCAGTTCCAGCGCACTGTCACGCTGTTGCGGGCGAAGTCGACCGCGTTCTCGACCAGATTGCCGAGGCCGTAAATGACGCCGGGATTGCGCCGGCCCACCGGTTCCGGGCCGATGCGCTCGCCCGGCCGAAGCTTGATCGAAATGCCGAAATCGCGGTGCGGCGCCGTCACCTCCTCGACCAGCGAGGTCAGCGGCAGGCGCGAGAGGTGCACCTCGCTCTCGGAGGACAAGCTGGTCAGGCGCTTCAGGATTTCGCGGCAGCGCTCGCTCTGCGAACGCAGCAGCTTCACGTCCTCGCCGTATTTCGGATCTTCGCCAAGCGCCTTCTCCATTTCCTTGGCGACAAGTGTGATGGTGGCGAGCGGTGTGCCGAGCTCGTGCGCGGCGGCCGCGGCGAGGCCGTCGAGGGCAGAGAGATGCTGCTCTCGCTGCAACACCAATTCCGTGGCGGCAAGCGCGTTGGCAAGCAGCCGCGCCTCCTCGGCCACCCGGAAGGCATAGATCGCGGTAAAGGCGATGGAGCAGAACACCGCCATCCACATGCCTGCGACATAGATGAACGGCATCGCCAATGGCGCGCCCTCATGCCATGGCAGCGGCAGGTGGTAAAAGACCAGCAGCGTCGCCGCCACGATCACCAGCGCGCCGAGCATGGCGGTCAGCCGCAGCGGCAGCGACGTCGCCGAGACGACGACGGGCACGGTCATCAGCAGCGAAAACGGATTGGTGAGTCCGCCGGTCATGTAGAGCAGGCCGGCAAGCTGCAGGCTGTCGAAGGTCAGGATGGCGAAGGCCGAGAACGGGGTAAGCCGATGCGCCGCCGGATAGCGGAAGGTCAGCAAAAGGTTCATCCAGGCCGAACAGGCGATCAGCGCAAAACACATGCTGACCGGCAGCGGAAATTTCAGCCCGTAAGCGACGACAAGCACGGTCAGGCTCTGGCCGACGATGGCAAGCCAGCGCAACCTGATCAGCGTGTTGAGGCGCAGCCGCTGGCTTTGCTGGAAGTCGGGTGCGTGCAGGATGTTTATCATGGCCAGTGATTATAGAGGGGAAACAGCCGGAGGTCTTTTCCGAAAACAGCCGAAGCCGGCCCTCGGTTCGGGATGACAGTCTGGAAGCATCAGGTACCGCGCGGCTTGGCGCGGCTGGTGGCGGCGGCGAGAAGCGGGTTCTCCGGCCAGACATGCCTGGGATAGCGGCCGCGCATCTCTGCCCGCACATCGGCCCAGGAGCCGCGCCAGAAGCCGGGCAGGTCGCGCGTCGTCTGGATCGGCCGGTGAGCCGGCGACAGCAATTCGAGCGTCAGCGGCACAGTGCCGTTGGCGATCGCCGGATGCCGGTCGAAGCCGAACAGTTCCTGCACGCGGATCGCCAGCACCGGCCATTCGCCGTCATAGCGGATCGGCAGCCGGCTGCCCGACGGCGCGTCGAAATGGGTCGGCGCCAATGTGTCGATCTTGCGCTGCAATTCGTGCGGCACCAGCGTCATCAGGCCTTGCGAGAGCATGCTGGGATCGATTGCCGCAAAGGATGCCGCGCCGGAAAGGAATGGCAGCAGCCAGTCGTCGAGGCGCTCGACGAGCGCGGCATCGGAGACATCGGGCCATGGCGCGCCGAGGCCGCGATGCAGCCAGCCGAGCCGCTGCCGCAACGTCTCCGCCTCCCTGTTCCACGGCAACAGGGACAGGCCGTGTTCGCGCAAGGCGTCGAGGATGGCGCGATCCGCGTCGGCACCGGTCGGCGCCGGCAGCATGCGTTCGGACAGCGTGATGGCGCCGAGGCGAACCGTTTCGCGCACCCGCACCGCGCGCCTGTCGCGGTCGAAGCTCACCTCGCGGCGGGTCTCGATCTTTTCCGCCAGCGCAGTGCGGATGTCGGCCTCATCGATGGCTGCCGCTGCGGTGATGCGGGCGTTCTGCGCCTTGCCCTGCAGGTCGGCGACGACGAGCCAGGTCTCGCCGGCCAGCGGATCGGAGGCGTCGAGCATGGCGCCCGAGCCGTTGGCAAGCACGAAGCGGCCACGCTCGCCGCGCGCTTTGGCGACCCGATCCGGCCAGGCATGGATGAGGAGAGCGCCGGCTGTGCTGCCCTCCCCCTTGAGGGGGTCGGAAGGACGGGCGAGACCCGTGGCTCGCCCCGGCGCGTCGATCCGCGTAGCGGATCGGGGTGGGGTCGGTTCGGGCACGCCATCGACGACCCCGCCCCGTCTCCCTCGTCTCGCTGCGCTCGGCTCGCTCGCCGACCCTCCCCTCGAGGGGGAGGGTGAAGCCTGCTTTGCCAGCCTCTCAGCCAGCTGCCGGGCGGCGGTGGCGCGCGGCGATCTTTCGGCGCGAAAGCGCAGCAGCCGCCGTTCGAGATCGGCACCATCGCCGCCAAGGCCACGCTCGGTCAACAATACGGCGAGCATCGCCGCCTCGAGCGCCTCTCCGGTCCTTGCCGCCTCGGCGACCATGTGGGCGAGCCGCACCGGTAGCGCCAGCCTGCGCATCGCGGCACCGGCATCCGTCAGGCGTCCTGCCGCATCGACAGCATCGAGCGCACGTAGCAGTACCCTCGCCTCGGTGAGCGCCGGAGCCGGCGGGGGGTCGAGGAAGGACAGGCTGGTCGGATCGGCGACGCCGAACGCCGCGCTATCGAGCAACAGGCCGGAAAGATCGGCCTCGAGGATTTCCGGCGGCGTGAAGGCCGGCAGGGCCGCCGTCTGCTCGGCCCGCCACAACCGGATGGCGACGCCCGGCTGCGTGCGCCCGGCACGGCCGGCGCGCTGGTCGGCGGAAGCGCGGGAAGCACGTACCGTCTCCAGCCGCGTCAGGCCGCTCGCCGGCTCATAGCGCGGCAGCCGCGACAGGCCGGAATCGATGACGACGCGCACGCCGTCGATGGTGATGGAGGTCTCGGCGATCGACGTCGCCAGCACGACCTTGCGGCGGCCGAGCGGCGCCGGCTTGATCGCCGCGTCCTGCGCCTTGTTGTCGAGCATACCATAGAGCGGCACGATGTCGGTATCGGCGCCGACCTTGCCCGCCAGCCGCTCGGCGGTGCGCTCGATCTCGCGCTGGCCGGGCAGGAAAGCGAGCACGCTGCCCTCCTCCCCGGCAAGCGCCGAGCGGATCGCCTTGGCCATGGCGTCCTCGATGGTGACGCCGGCCGGCCGCTCGTCATAGCGGATGTCGACCGGGAAGGCGCGGCCTGCGCTCTCGATCACCGGCGCGCCGGACAGCAATTTTGCGACACGCGCGCCGTCGAGCGTTGCCGACATCACCAGCAATCTGAGTTCGAGCCTCAGCGCACCCTGCACGTCGAGCGCCAGCGCCAACCCGAAATCGCCGTCGAGCGAGCGTTCGTGGAACTCGTCGAATAGCACCGCCGCGACACCAGGCAGTTCCGGGTCGTCGAGGATCATGCGGGACAGCACGCCTTCGGTGACGACGAGAATCCTGGTCTTTGCGGAACTGCGGTTTTCCATGCGCATGGCATAGCCGACGGTTTCGCCGGGCTCTTGGCCGAGCAATTCGGCCATGCGGCGGGCGGCAGCGCGGGCGGCGAGGCGGCGAGGCTCGAGCAGGATGATCTTTCCGCCGCCGAGCCATTCAGCGTCGAGCAGCGCCAGTGGAACCAGCGTCGTCTTGCCGGCACCGGGCGGCGCCACCAGCACGGCGCTGTTACCATGGCTCAGCGTTTCATTGAGCGCCGGCAAGACAACGGAGACCGGCAGGTCCGGCAAGGGTTTTGTCGTCATTGTGCTATGCTGTGCAGCCAGTTGGCAGCGACCGCATATCAGCGGTGGCGGTCGCGGCGCAACCTCGGCGCCGACTCAAAGCCTGGTCCGCAAAAACGGGTTCCAGCGCACCGTGCCGAGCCGCACCTCCTCGCGCACCATCGTCAGCAGGCCGGAACCGCCGACCACGGCCAAGCCGACCAGCGACAGAAAATCCGGATATTCCCTGAAGAACAGCGCACCTAGAACCACCGCCCAGACGATCTGCGAGTAATGCGTCGGCGCGATGCGGTTGGCCGGCGCGTATTTGACCGCCAGCAGATGCAGCAGCTGGCCGCCGGCGGTAAAGGCGCCGGCCAGCACCAGCCAGGCCCATTGCCTGCCATCCGGCAGCGAGAACGAGGTAGCCGCCGCACCGACGCCGTTGAAGAGCAGGCCGTAGCCGATCAGCACGCCGAGCATCGTTGTGCGCTTTTCCTGCGCGGCGAGCGAACGCATCAGGATGACATTGGTGGCGGCCAGGAAGGCGATGATGAACGCCGCCAGATGGCCAAGCTGCAACTCGCGAAAACCAGGCCTGACGACCAGCATGACCCCGGCAAAGCCGGCGACGACCGCCAGCCATCGCCATGGGCCGACCTTTTCCTTGAGGACCAGCGTGGCCAGGATAGTGACGAACAGCGGCGCCAGAAAGATGAGCGCATAGACTTCCGCCAGCGGGATGGTGGTGAAGGCATAGACGCTCAGCACGCCCGAGGCGATGCCGGCCCAAGCCCGGGCCTGTACCGCCCAGGGCCGGTTGGTGCGCCAGAAATCGAGCCAGCGCTCGCCTGCCGGCCTGGCAAAGAGCAGAAAGCAGCCGGCGAACAATGTCGAGAAGAAGCCGATCTCGAAGACGTTGAACTGCCCGCCCAGGCTTTTGACAACCGCGTCGCTGCACGAATAGCTTGCATAGGCGATGAGCGCGAGCAGAATTCCGTTGGGCACGTTTTTCCATTTCCGGGAGAGATGAGAGTGAAGATATTGGCGCTTGGCGCGCATTCGGACGACATCGAGATCTTCATGTTCGGTACGATGGCGGCCTATGCCGCGCAAGGCGCAGAACTCTTTTTTGCCATAGCCACGGATGGCACCCGGGGCGGCTACGGCGATCCGTCAGCGCTGGCCCGCACGCGCCGCAAGGAGGCGACGGCGGCGGCCGGCCTGCTTGGCGTGACGCCGCGCTTCCTCGACTTTCCCGATGGCGGGCTGGTCGCGGATGCCGCGCTGATCGGGGCGCTCAAAGCACTGATCGGCGAGATAGGGCCGGATCTGGTGACAACGCATGCGCCGAACGACTATCATGGCGACCACCGCGCGCTGTCGGATGGCGTGCGCATCGCAGCGTCATTCTCGGTGCCGGTGCTACATGCCGACACGTTCGGCGGCACCGGGTTTTCGCCAACGCACTACGTCGATACCTCCAGGCATTTCGATCTCAAGGCGGAGGCGATCCGGGCGCACCAGTCGCAGGATCCCGAGCGTTTCGTCGACGCGGCGCGCACGCAGAACGCCTTTCGCGCCGGCCAGTGCAACGGCCCAGCCGGATCGTTCGCCGAGGCCTTCCGCTTCGAGCCAGTCTTCCCCTTCGCCGATATCCGCGCGCTGCTGCCGCCGGCCCCAGTGATCCGTCCGGTGGCCGTCAGCAACAAGACGGTGACCTAGGCAGGTCGCCGCAACTTCTCACGTTGCTTTCCTATCCAGCATGCTGCGATGCAGCAACGAATTCGCTTGCCTTGTTTAGTAAAAATTGCATCACTAAACAAATTACTAAACATCCGGTGCGCCGCCGCGTCGTTGTGTTTGGGCCCCCGAGGTGGGGTTTAGCGGGCTCTTGAAACCGTCATCCGGACGCGTTTCGCAAATGGGAGGAAGGCATGAAATCGACCTTGAAATTGGCGTTGGGACTGGCATCGACACTCTTTGCGTCGACAGCCGTTTCGAATGTCGCGCAGGCAGAAGATCTGACGCTTTGCTGGGCAGCCTGGGACCCGGCCAACGCGCTTGTGGAATTGTCCAAGGACTTCACCAAGGAAACCGGCATCGGCATGAAATTCGAATTCGTGCCGTGGACCAACTATGCCGATCGCTTTCTCAACGAGCTGAATTCGCACGGCAAGCTGTGCGACCTCATCATCGGCGACAGCCAGTGGATCGGCGGTGCCGCCGAGAACGGCCATTACGTCAAGCTGAACGACTTCTTCGACAAGGAGAAGATCAGCATGGACGATTTCGTGCCGGCGACCGTCGTCGGCTATTCGGAATGGCCGAAGAACTCGCCGAATTACTGGGCGCTGCCGGCCATGGGTGACGTCGTCGGTTGGACTTACCGCAAGGACTGGTTCTCCAAGCCGGAGCTGCAGAAGGAATTCAAGGAAAAGTACGGCTGGGATCTCGGCCCGCCGACGACCTTCGACCAATTGAAGCAGATCGCCGAATTCTTCCAGAAGCGCGACATCGACGGCAAGACCGTCTATGGCGCGTCGATCTACACCGAGCGCGGCTCGGAAGGCATCACCATGGGCGCCATGGACGTGCTCTACAGCTTCGGCTTCCAGTACGAAAACCCGAAAAAGCCCTACGAGATGGAAGGCTTCGTCAACTCCGATAAATCGGTGAAGGGCCTGGAGTTCTACAAAGCCCTCTACGATTGCTGCACCCCTCCCGGCGCCTCGAACAGCTACATGGGCGAAGGCGTCGATGCCTTCAAATCGGGCCAGGTGGCGATGCACATGAACTTCGCCTTCACCTGGCCAGGCCTGCAGAAGGACGAGAATGTCGGCGGCGACAAGATCGGCTATTTCGTCAATCCCAAAGGTCCGGACGGGGACCAGTTCGCCCAGCTCGGCGGCCAAGGCATCTCGGTGGTCTCCTATTCCGACAAGCAGGAAGCCGCGCTCAAATACATCAAATGGTTCGCCAACAAGGACGTGCAGTCCAAATGGTGGTCGCTCGGCGGCTATTCCTGCCTCAACGCGGTCGTCAAGGACCCGGCCTTCCCGGCCAGCCAGCCCTACGCGCAGACCTTCCTCGACTCGATGGCGATCGTGAAGGACTTCTGGGCCGAGCCGAGCTATGCCCCGCTGTTGCAGGCATCGCAGAAGCGCTTCCACGACTATGTCGTTGCCGGGCAAGGCTCGGCCAAGGATGCACTCGACGGCCTCGTCAAGGACTGGACCGAGGTCTTCCAGGACGATGGCAAGATGTAAACGGCTCCTCCCGAGCCCATGACCGAACCGTCCCGTGCCACTTGGCACGGGACACAGTTCAGATAAATTCCATTGTCGAGACGAGCCAAGTGACCGAAGCAGGACTGACCATGCTCAATCGGACGGCGGACAGCGTTGCCCGGGCTACGCCCGAGCCGTTGGCCCGCAAGGTCCGGGGCATCAGCGACAAGGGCCTCGCCTGGCTGTTCATCTCGCCGACGATCCTGTTGCTTTTAGCTATCAACATCTTTCCGCTGTTCTGGGCAATCTATCTGTCCTTCACCAATTTTCGCGCCAATCGGCCCAACGAGGTTGTGAAGAACCTTGGGCTGGCAAACTACAAGCGCATCCTCGCCGACCAGGACATCTGGATCGCCATGCAGACGACGGCGCATTTCGTGTTCTGGACCATCCTGCTGCAGACGCTGATCGGCTTCACGCTGGCTTGGCTGATCGACCGCAAGTTTCGCGGCCACGCCTTCTGGACGACAATCATCCTGGTGCCGATGATGCTGTCGCCGGCGGTGGTCGGTAATTTCTGGCGCTTCCTCTACGAGCCGCAGATCGGGCTGTTCGCCTACGCCGTTTCGTTCGTCACCGGCATTCCGGCAACCGAAATCAGCATGCTCTCCAACGTGTCACTGGCGCCATGGTCGATCATCATCGTCGACACCTGGATGTGGACGCCTTACGTGATGCTGATCTGCCTCGCCGGCCTGCGCTCGATCCCCGAATACATCTACGAAGCGGCCGAGGTCGACCGCGCCTCCAACTGGCGGCAGTTCTGGTCGATCACGCTGCCGATGGCGCTGCCCTTCATCATGCTGGCGGTGCTGTTTCGCGGCATCGAGAACTTCAAGATGTTCGACATGGTCAATTTGCTCACCGGCGGCGGGCCGGGATCAACCACCGAAGTGGCCTCGATCACGCTGAAGCGGCAGGCCTTCGAAAGCTGGCGGACGGGCTATTCCTCGGCCTTCGCCATCATCCTGTTCGTCGCAGTGTTTGGCCTCGCAAACATCTACGTCAAGGCGCTCAACAAGGTGAAGCAGAGATGAGCCTGACGTCAGCCCATTCCGTTGTCGCGCCGTCGGCCACGTCGAAGCGCGTCGCCGGCACGATCATCGTCGCCTACGCGCTGATCTCGATCGTGCCGCTGCTGTGGATCTTCGCCACCAGCTTCAAGACGCCGCCGGATTCGATCGCCTATCCGCCGAAGATTCTGTTCCAGCCCAGCCTCGAGGGCTACTGCAACCTGTTCTCGACCCGGACTCGGCAAACACCGGAATACATCAACTCGCTGGGACCGGCGACGGGCCTGTGCGACGAGACGGTGCGCAAGCGCAACATGGTGATCGCCGGCCCGTCCAACTTCATGCCGCGCTTCGTCAATTCGCTGATCATCGCGTTCGGCTCGACGTTTTGCGCGGTGTTCCTCGGCACGCTGTCGGCCTATGGTTTTTCGCGCTTCAAGGTGCCGCTCGCCGACGACCTTCTGTTCTTCATCCTGTCGACGCGGATGATGCCGCCGATCGCCGTCGCCATCCCGATCTACCTGATGTACCGGGAGCTTGGCCTGTCGGACACGGCTCTCGGCATGATCCTGCTTTATACGGCGGTCAACGTGTCCTTGGCGGTGTGGCTGCTAAAAGGCTTCATCGACGAGATCCCGCGCGAATATGAAGAAGCGGCGATGATCGACGGCTACACCAGGCTGCAGGCGTTCTGGCGCACGGTACTGCCGCAGGCGACCACCGGTATTGCCGCAACCGCCATCTTCTGCCTGATCTTTGCCTGGAACGAATATGCCTTCGCTGCGCTACTGACCTCGGGCACGGCGCAGACCGCGCCGCCCTTCATCCCGACCATCATCGGCGAAGGCGGTCAGGACTGGCCGGCGGTCGCGGCCGGCACGACGATCTTCCTGGTGCCGATCCTGGTCTTCACCATCCTGCTTCGCAAGCAATTGCTGCGCGGCATCACCTTTGGCGCGGTGCGTAAATGAGCATGACCGCAAAACGCAAATCGCGCTGGCCCGTCTGGGCCAGGCGCGGGCTGATGGAAAACGTCGCCACCGCGATCATCGCCATCGGCTTCCTGATGCTGTTCCAGCCCTTCGCACTGGTGCTCTACACCTATTCCTTCATCACCATGCTTGCGGGCACGGCGATGTTCATCATCGTCTCGAAATTTCCGGAGTAGACGATGGCCGAGATCAGGGTCGAACATCTGAGGAAGGCATTCGGCGATTTCGTCGCCGTGCAGGATTCCAACTTCGTCGTCGAGGACGGCGAATTCTTCGTCATGCTGGGGCCGTCCGGCTGCGGCAAGACGACGACGTTGCGCATGATCGCCGGGCTCGAACTGCCGACCGGCGGCAAGATCCTGCTTGGCGGCGAGGACGTCACCATGCGGCGTGCCCGCGAGCGCGACATCGCCTTCGTCTTCCAGCTGTTCGCGCTCTATCCGCACATGAATGTGCGGAAGAACATCGGCTTTCCACTGCTGGCGCAAGGCATGCCAGGCGCTGAAATCCGGAGCCGAGTGGAGGAGACGGCGAAGCTTTTGCGGATCGACCATCTGCTCAACAAATCGGTCTCCGGGCTTGCCGGCGGCGATCGCCAGCGCGTGGCGCTCGGCCGCGCCATCGTACGGCGGCCAAAATGTTTCCTGATGGATGAGCCGCTCGGCACGCTCGACACCGAATTCCGCGACCTGATGGTCCATGAATTGCGAGAACTGCACAACCGCATCCACGCCACCACCGTCTATGTCACGCATGACCAGATGGAAGCGATGTCGATGGCCGACAAGATCGCGGTGATGAACCACGGCGTCATCGAGCAGTTCGGCACGCCGCGCGAGATCTACGACCGGCCGGCGACGATGTTCGTCGCCGACTTCATCGGCTCGCCGCCGATGAATTTCCTCGGCTTCGGCGGCGGGCTTTCAAAGGGCGCCAGGGAAATTGTTGTGCAAGGCGCGAAGGTGGCCGTGCCGGAGATCCGCGAGGACGTCGCGCCGGCCGATATGGCGCTTGGCATCCGACCGGAGCACATCCGCTTCGACGACGCTTCGAAGCTGCGCGGTGCTATTTATGGCACGGAATATCTCGGCACCACTCAGATCGTGGCGGTGGAGACAGCAGACGGCATCATCAAGGCCAGGGTGCCGGCCGAAATCCGGCTCAATCCGGGCGATCATGTGGGCCTGGCGCTGAGCAGCGCGCGGCTGTCGCTGTTCGCAAAAGGATCCGGCCGTGCGGTGCGCACCGAAATCCATGACTCGGCCTCCCAGGGGAGAGCACATCATGGCTGACGTTCACATCAAAAGCGTGACCAAGGCTTTTGGCGAGCATGTCGCCGTCCACAATCTCGACCTGCATATCGCCGACGGGGAATTCGTCGTGCTGCTCGGGCCGACCGGCGCCGGCAAGACGACGACGCTCAGGCTGATCGCCGGGCTGGAGCGTCCGGAAGCGGGCTCGATCCATATTGCCGGCCACGACACGACGACGCTGTCGCCGGCCGAGCGGGACACCGCTTTCGTGTTCCAGCAATATTCGCTCTATCCGCATCTGTCGGTCTACGACAATCTCGCCTTTCCGCTGCGCTCGCCGGCGCGGAAAATGCCGGAGGACCAGATCCGCCGCCACGTCGAGGACGTGGCCAAGATGGTGCGTATCCACCACAAGCTCTCCAATCGCTCGACCAAACTCTCCGGCGGCGAGATGCAGCGCGTCGCCATCGGCCGCGCGCTGGTGCGCAAACCTTCGATCTACCTAATGGACGAGCCGCTGTCGTCGCTCGACGCCAAGCTGCGTGCCGATCTCAGGCTCGAGCTGAAGCGCATCCAGGCCGAGCTCGGCGCCACAATGCTTTACGTCACGCACGACCAGATCGAAGCGATGACCATGGCCGACCGCATCGGCATCCTCGCCGACGGCGTGCTGGTGCAGATCGGTTCGCCGCGCATGATCTATTCTGAGCCGGCAAACCTTCACGTCGCGGCAAGGCTCGGGCAACCGGCAATCAACTTGTTACCGGTAGGGCTGCTGCCGGATGGCGGCGCGCCGGCGGGAACGAAGACCATCGGAGCGCGCACCGAACACCTCTCGATCGCGAAGGCCGCGAACGGCCAAGCCGACGGTGTCGTCGACTGGGTCGAGCATCTCGGCGACCAGAACCATCTGCACGTGACGGTGGGGACCAGGAAGCTGGTGACGCTGACCGACCCCGACACCGATCTGGCGCGGGGCGACAAGATCATGATCCGCTATCGCTCGCCGCTGTATTTCGGCGCCGACGGGCGAAGGCTGACGTGAGCGGTTTTTTCCTAGCATGCTTGCAATTCCGACTGACGATTTCGGGCACAGAACTGGACGAATTCGATGAAGCATTTTTTCAATCGCAGGGACACGATCGTCACCGAAGCCCTGGACGGCTTTCTCGGCACGACCGGCGTCGGCGATCTCGATCGCCTCGATAGCTATCCCGATATCAAAGTCGTCCTCCGTGCGGACTGGGACAAGAGCAGAGTGAGCATCGTCTCAGGCGGCGGGGCCGGGCACGAACCCGCCCATGCAGGCTTTGTCGGCATGGGCATGCTGACGGCGGCGGTTTCGGGCGAGATCTTTGCTTCGCCGAGCGTGGAAGCGGTGTTGGCGGCGATCCGCGCCGTGACCGGTCCCGCCGGGTGCCTGCTGATCGTCAAGAACTACACGGGCGATCGCCTCAACTTCGGGCTGGCCGCCGAGAAGGCGCGCGCCGAAGGCTTTCGCGTCGAGATGGTGATTGTCGCCGACGACATCGCCCTCCCGGATATTGCCCAGCCGCGCGGCGTTGCCGGCACCTTGTTCGTGCACAAGATCGCCGGCCATCTCTCGGAAGCAGGCAACGATCTGGCGGCGGTCGCAGCGGCGGCGCGGGCCGCGGCGGCGGATATCGTTTCCCTCGGCATATCGCTGTCATCCTGCTCGATCCCCGGTCAGAGCCATGAAGAAAGATTTGGCGCTGACGACGCCGAACTCGGCCTCGGCATTCATGGCGAACCGGGCGTTGAGCGGATTGCGGTGCAAAGTGCCGAAAGACTGGTTGCGATCATATCGGAGCGCCTTGCCGCGCGGCTCGATCCCGCCAGCGACTACGCCTTGCTGATCAACAATCTCGGTTCGGTGCCGCCGCTGGAAATGTTGCTTGTCGCCAATGCGGTGTTGGCTTCACCGCTGGCACGAAAGGTGACGCTGACGATCGGGCCCGGGCAGCTTATGACGGCGCTCAACATGAACGGTTTTTCCCTGTCGCTGATCCGGCTCGATGCGCCGCGCGAAGCGGCGTTGCGAGCGCCGGTCGGGCCTCACGCCTGGATGCCGGCAAGAGCCGTTCGCCCAGTGAGCATCGTCCCGGTGGCCAAAGCCGCCGGCCCGGGCAACGCGTCGAAAGCCAGCCAGGATGCGCGCAGCGAGCGGCTGATCATCGCGATCTGCGAACGGCTGATCTCGCTTGAAGGCACGTTGAACGGACTGGACGCCAAGGCGGGAGACGGCGACACTGGATCGACGGTGGCGGCCGGTGCGCGCAGCGTGCTTGGCCGCCTTGAGACACTGCCGCTCGCCGACCCTGCCGCAACGCTCGCCACCGTGGGCGACATCCTGAGCGCCAGCATGGGCGGCTCCAGCGGCGTGCTGCTGTCGATCTTCTTCACCGCCGCCGCGCAGGCGTTGGCGTCTGGCGCGACTCTTACCAAGGCGTTGCTCGCCGGCCTCGATCGGATGTCCTTCTATGGCGGAGCGAGGGTCGGCGATCGCACGATGATCGATGCCCTGGAACCCGCTTTGAAGGCGCTGGATAGCGGCAGTCTGGAGGACGCGGCGGTCGCGGCGCAACGCGGCGCCGAGGCCACCGCTGCCATGCGCAAGGCCAAGGCTGGGCGGTCCGTCTATATCGGCAGTCATCTCGACGGCGTGGTCGACCCCGGCGCCTTTGCCGTCGCCGAGGTCTTCACTGCCCTCGCCGCGTTGCTAGAAACCGTCTGACGGAGCGGAGGATGCTTCAATTGCCGGATACGCAATTTTCTCGTACTGCCGTCAGCGCAGGGGCCAGGAGCATGGGTGACATGGCGGCAGCGGATCTTTCCAGGCTGATCAAGGCGGCGGCAAACACGATCGCCGCCCATGCCGAAGAGCTGACCAGGCTCGACCAGGCGATCGGCGACGGCGACCATGGGCTCAACATGAAACGCGGCTTCGAGGCAGTGCGGGCCGAGGCTGAGGCGTTCGCGGCAAAGCCGTTGCCCGAGGCGCTGAAGGCGATCGGCACCAAACTGGTGATGACGGTCGGCGGAGCTTCCGGGCCCTTGTTCGGCACGCTGTTCATGGCGCTCGGCAAGGAGATTTCCGCCGTGCCGGATCGCGCCAATCTGGCCGCGGCCTTCGGCAAGGCAATCGAAGCGGTGGCCGCCAGAGGCAAGTCGCAGGCCGGGCAAAAGACCATGCTCGACGTGCTGCAGCCGGTGCATGAAGCCCTGCTGCGGGGAAAGACAGCAGGGGAAATCGTCGATATTGCTGACAATGCAGCCGACGCGACCGTGCCGATGAAGGCCTTGCGCGGACGCGCCTCCTTCCTTGGCGACCGTTCGATCGGCCATATGGATGCCGGAGCACGCTCGACTGCGCTTCTGGTGCGGGCCGTCGCCGAAGCAATCGAGGGGCGCGCATGAGCAATGTCGGCATCGTCATCGTATCGCATTCGCCGCTGGTCGCCGAAGGCACCGCAGACATGGTGCGGCAGATGGTCGGCGACGAAGTGCCGCTTGCATGGTGCGGCGGAAACGGCCATGGCGGGCTGGGAACCAACGTCGAGGCGATCATAGGCGCCATCGACAAGGCCTGGTCGGAGGCGGGTGTCGCAATCCTCGTCGACCTCGGCGGCGCCGAGACCAATAGCGAGATGGCGGTCGAAATGATCGGCGAACCACGCGCCCAGAAGATCATCGTCTGCAATGCGCCGATCGTCGAAGGCGCGGTGATGGCGGCGACCGAGGCTTCCGGCGGCGCCTCGCTCAGGGAAGTGGTGGCGACGGCGCACGAATTGTCGCCGTCGTGAACGAACGGGAATTTTGACAGCATGTCCGCAGCAGCCGAAGCCAGCGTCCTGATCACCCATGAGGTTGGACTGCATGCGCGCCCCTCGGTGAAATTCACCAAGCTTGCCAAGACGTTTTCGGCCGAGGTCGAAGTGGCGGTCGCCGCCAACGGGCCGTGGTTCGACGCCAAGAGCATCGTCAAGGTGATGGCAGCGAAGGCGCCGAAAGGTACTGTCCTGCATATCAGGGCCAAGGGCGACGGCGCCGGCGAGGCGGTCGGCGCGCTGGTCGAGCTGGTGCGGCGCGATTTCGACGAAGGCAAGGACCATGCCCGAACCGCTTAGGCTGCAGGGCATTTCGGCATCGGCCGGCTATGCCGAGGGGCCGCTGTTCGACCTGGATCAGGCTGCTGTGCGTTATGTCCGCAAGGCGAGTGCCGCGGACGAGAAGGCGGCGCTTGAGACCGCCATCTCCATTGCCGCAGGCCGGCTCGCCGCATTGATCGAAACCAGTGACGGCGAGGCGTCCGAGATCCTCGAATTCCAGCTCGCCATGCTGGAGGACGACGCGCTGACCGGTCCGGCCTTTTCGCACATTGCCGAGAGCACAGCCGCTGATAGGGCCTGGCGGCAAGCACTCGACGCCGAGATAGCCGGCTACGAAACATCCGATGAGGACTATTTCCGGGCGCGCGCCGCCGACATGCGCGATATACGCGACCAGGTGCTGCGCGCGCTGACCGGGGGCGGCGACATTGCCGCCCCGGCGGGTGCGATCTTCTACGGCGAGGATATCGCACCGACGCGCTTCCTCGAAACCGACTGGAGTGCCGGCGGCGGCATAGCGCTTAAAGCCGGAAGTGTCGCAAGCCATGTCGCCATGCTGGCGCGATCGCGCGGCGTACCCATGGTAGTGGGTCTTGGGCCGGCCGGGTTCGGTGCTTCGCCGGCTCACCTTGCCGAAATCGCGCTGCTCGACGCTGAGCATGGCGGCATTGTGTTGGCGCCGTCGAAAGCGGAGATCGATGCATTCCGGCGATCATCGTCGTCGTTCGCGGCGCATCGCGACAAAGCGGCAGCCTATCTGACGCGGCCGGCAGCAACGAAGACCGGCGTAGCGGTCCGGGTGCAGGTCAACATCGCCGATCCATCCGATGTCGACAGCATTGATGTCGCGACTTGCGACGGTGTCGGGCTGATGCGGACCGAATTCCTGTTCGGCAAGACGCTGCCGGACGAGGAGACGCAATATCGCGCCTACCGCAAGGTGCTGGAATGGGCAGGCGACAGACCCGTGACCATCCGCACAGTCGATGCGGGCGGCGACAAGCCTGTGCCGGGCCTCACCGTCGAGGAAACCAATCCCTTCCTCGGCCTGCGAGGGATCAGGCTGTCGCTGGCGCGTCCGGAGGTCTTTCGCGTGCAGATCCGCGCCTTGCTATGCGCCGCCGTGCACGGCAATCTGAAGGTGATGTTCCCGATGATCGCCGTCCCGGAAGAGTATGAGCGCGCCGCGACGCTGTTCGCGGAAGAGCAGGCCGGCCTTTCCGCACGCGGTATCGAGCAAAGGATGCCGCCGCTTGGTATCATGGTCGAGGTGCCTTCGGTGGCGATTGCGCCGGAGGCATTCGCCAGGGCCGCTTTCTTCTCGATCGGATCGAACGATTTGACCCAATATGTGATGGCCGCCGCTCGTGACAATGCGTCGGTCGCGCATCTGAATTCCGTCAGGCACCGGGCCGTTCTCCGGCTGATCGCCTCGGTTGCCGGCTTCGGCCGCGAGCATAAGATCCCGGTCAGCCTGTGTGGCGATGCCGGCGGCGACCCAGCCTCGATCCCGGCGCTGCTCGAAGCCGGCCTGCGTGATCTCTCCGTCGCTCCCGCCCAACTCGCCATGGCCAAGGCGGCCATCGCGGACATGTCGATCTAGGCGCCGGCATGGCAGACAAGGCGTCTCAATCCGGCCCCGAAGAGGCGATCCGCGCCTACAAGACGATCCTGTCGCAGGTGATCGACCAGCGCCCGTCCGGCATGCGCCAGCGCCTCGCTGATGCGCTGGGCAAGCATCGCAGCTTCGTCACGCAGATTTCCAGCCCGGCCTATTCGACGCCGATCCCGTCGAAGCATTTGCCGGCTATCTTCTCCGTCTGCCATTTCAGCCCGGCCGAACGCGATCATTTCCTTGAGGCCTACCATCGGGCGCATCCGGGAAAGATGTCGCTGGCCGCAGGCTTGCGCAAGACACGCCATGTCTCGCTGATCGTTCCCGATTTCGGCGACGACAAGCAGAACGCGGCGCTCGACCGGGCGGTCAACGATTTCATCCAGAAGATCACCAGCATCGCCGGCAAGGGCAGCTGACGCTGGGCTATTTCGGGAGGACGGCCATGAAGAAATTTTTGAATTCGGTCGATACGGTGCTGACCGAGAGCCTCGACGGCTTCGTTGCCGCGCATGCCGATATCCTGGCGCTTGGCGAGGAACACAAATTTGTCCGCCGCAAGCTGCTCACACCGGGCAAGGTGGCGCTGATCTCCGGCGGCGGCTCGGGTCACGAGCCGCTACATGGCGGGTTCGTCGGGCACGGCATGCTGGATGCGGCCTGCCCCGGCCAGGTATTCACCTCGCCAACGCCTGACCAGATGATGGCGGCGGCCGAAGTCGTCAATACGGGCGCCGGCTGCCTGTTCATCGTCAAGAACTACGAGGGCGACGTGATGAATTTCGACATGGCCGCTGAAATGTCGGAAGGCGTGATGCAAATCGTGACCAATGACGACGTTGCGGTCGAAAACTCGTCCTACACCACCGGCCGGCGCGGCGTCGCCGGCACGCTGGTGGTCGAGAAAATCGTCGGCGCGGCGGCCGAACAAGGCATGGCACTGGAGCCGTTGAAGGCGCTCGGCGAGCGCGTCAACGGCGCGACGCGCTCGATGGGCGTGGCGCTGACCAGTTGCACCGTGCCGGCGGCGGGCAAGCCGACCTTCAATATCGGCGATGGCGAGATGGAGTTCGGGGTCGGCATCCACGGCGAGCCTGGGAGGCGGCGCGACACATTGAAAAGCGCCGATGCTATCGCCGAGGAGATCTGTACCGCAATCCTGGGTGACCTGGGCGACGGTGCCAGAGGCCAGGCGCTACTCTTCGTCAACGGCTTTGGCGGCACACCGTTGATGGAGCTTTATCTGATGTACAACAGCGCCCGCAAAATCTTCGAGAAGCACGGCGTGACGGTGACCCGGTCGCTGGTCGGGTCCTATGTGACCTCGCTCGACATGGCCGGCTGTTCGATCACGCTGAGCATGCTCGACGACGAGGCGGCTGTTTGGTGGGATGCACCGGTACATACGGCCGCGCTGCGCTGGGGCATGTAGCGGCGGAGAATGCCCCAGAAATAGTCGGTGACAAGACCGGTATCGGCAACGCCGCGCATCGCCAGACAGTTGCCCTCCTCACCCTGCGTAAGATAAAGAATCTGCGGGTTTGGGGAGTTCGAGCATGCGTTACAATTGGGATCGGGCGCCGACGGGTTTCGAGCGCCATGGAAAGGTGCTGGCAGCCGCCTTGCTGATCGTCGGCGGGGTCGGACTTATGCTCGCTGCCCTCCCGCTTTAGGGACAACAAACTCGGGTAGCGGACTACGTCTCAGCGCGTTGCCTCAGTGCGCCTGGCCAGTCACGGCGATGAAACGGCGGTCGCGCCCTTCAAATCCCTGGCTGAAGCGCTGCACGAGCACCGCAAGCACGCCCGGTTTTCCATCCGGGGTGAATGCGTAAGATTCCGACAGGCTGTAGGAAGTCGGGCAATTCCTCGAACCGGGCACCGCCTTGTCCTCATGCAGCAGCTTGATCGGCTTGCCGTCCTGACCCTGCAGCGTCAGGCGAAAGCCGAGCGCCTTGCCGGTCGTTTCGCCTTGCTGCGTCGCGTCGAAACTCGCTGAACAATCCGCCGTGCTGTCGGCACGGATCTGCTCGAGCTGGATGGTGCCAAGCTCGTCATAGGCCGGCGAAAGCCATTTTTGCGAAACCTGCTCGAGGCGCGCAATGTCATTGTAGGCGACCATGTCGTCGGGAAAGGTGAACCTGTCCAAGGCAGTCCGCTCGCCGCGCGGCGCGATGGCATATTTGGCCAGCAAGGGCGCCGCCAGTTCGGCGGCCTGTGCCCTCGCCTGCGCAAGCGTCAATGTCGAATCCTCCGTCTCGTCGGCGATGACGATCGGCTTGCCGCCGACGAACTCATCGGTCCGCGTGTCGATGATCTCGATCTCCGACCAGCCCGAATCCGAAGCACCGGCATCGAGCGTGCCGTACTGTTCGAAGGCGAAGTAGTTGCCGTCTGGCGAAAAGCCGATGACGCGCCGGGCCGCCGCGTCGCCTGCCTGAGCAGCTGAAGCGAGCACCACCGCCAGCGTCGCAACCGCGGCAAACCCAAGCTCATATCGCAATTTCATCGCGCCCTGCCCCTAATGCCGAAAATTCGAACGATACCGGCCCCCAGACCACCATGACCCGCACTTGCGGCCAAGTTAGAACGACAGCAAACGAAACGCACAAATACATGGTTACACAAACCAGCATACGCTATTTCAAGGACAGCAAACATTCCTGGGGAGGAAGCTGGATGGCGTCACGCTACCACGAGGTCTATGACGGCTGGAAACGCGACCCGGAAAAATTCTGGGCCGATGCCGCCGGCGCAATCGACTGGTTCTCGCCCTTCGAGACGGTGTTCGACGCCAATGCCGGCGTCTATGGCAGGTGGTTCGTTGGCGCCTCGTGCAACACCTGCTTCAATGCCGTCGATCGTCATGTGGCGGGCGGCCGTGCCGACCAGATCGCGTTGATCCATGACAGCGCGATTTCGGGCACAATCAGGAAATTCACGTATGCCGAGTTGAAGCGCGAGGTGGTCGCGCTGACCTCGGTGCTCAAGAATCGTGGCATCCAAAAAGGCGATCGCGTCATCATCTACATGCCGATGGTACCGGAAGCAGCCTTCGCAATGCTTGCCTGTGCGCGGATCGGCGCCGTGCATTCGGTGGTCTTCGGCGGCTTTGCCTCGCATGAGCTCGCCACCCGCATCGACGACGCCAAGCCGAAGCTGATCATCTCCGCTTCCTGCGGCCTGGAGCCAGGGCGCGTCGTTGCCTATAAGCCGCTGCTCGACAAGGCGATCGAGATGTCGCGGCACAAGCCGGAAAGCTGCCTTATCCTGCAGCGCGACCAACTGCGCTGCGAACTCAGGGAAAACCACGATATCGACTATGCCGACGCCGTGGCGCGGGAGCGGGCCGCGGGTGCCAATGTCGACTGTGTTCCGGTGCTTGCCACCGATCCGCTCTACATCATCTACACGTCGGGCACGACCGGCCAGCCGAAGGGAATCGTGCGCGACAATGGCGGCCATATGGTCGCGCTGAAATGGTCGATGGAAAACGAGTTCGGCGTCAAGCCGGGCGAAGTGTTCTGGGCGGCTTCCGATGTCGGCTGGGTGGTCGGCCATTCCTATATCGTCTACGGCCCGCTGCTGCATGGCTGCACAACGATCCTGTTCGAGGGCAAGCCGGTCGGCACGCCCGATGCCGGCACCTATTGGCGTGTGATCGCCGAGCATGGCGTCGTCGCGCTGTTCACCGCGCCAACCGCCTTTCGCGCCATCAAAGGACAGGACCCGAAGGGCGAATTCGTCCCGAAATACGACCTGTCCAAATTCCGGACGCTGTTCCTCGCCGGCGAGCGCGCCGATCCGGAAACCATCAAATGGGCGGAGCAGAAATTGACCGTGCCGGTGATCGACCATTGGTGGCAGACCGAGACCGGCTCGCCGATGACCATCAACCCCGCCGGACTGGGCCTGCTGCCGGTCAAATACGGCTCGCCCGGCGTGCCGATGCCCGGTTATGACATCCGCGTGCTCGACGATGCCGGGCATGAGGTCAAGCGTGGTACGCTTGGAAATGTCGTGGTGAGATTGCCGTTGCCCCCCGGCTGCCTGCCGACGCTGTGGAATGCCGACGAGCGGTTTCGCCAAGCCTATCTCGACGAGTTCCCCGGCTTCTACAAAACCGCGGATGCCGGCATGATGGACGAGGACGGCTATCTCTATGTCATGGCTCGCACCGACGACATCATCAATGTCGCCGGCCACCGGCTATCGACCGGCGCCATGGAGGAGGTTCTGGCCGCGCATCCCGACGTCGCCGAATGCGCCGTCGTCGGTATTGCCGATGCTATGAAAGGCCAGGTTCCACTCGGCTTCGTCGTGCTGAATGCCGGCGTCGACCGCGACGCCGGCATCATCGAAAACGAGGTTGTCACCCTGGTGCGCGAACGGATCGGCCCGGTCGCTGCCTTCAAGACGGTGGTGACGATCAAGCGCCTGCCGAAGACGCGCTCCGGCAAGATCCTGCGCGGCACCATGCAGAAGATCGCCGACAAGGAGGAATGGACCATGCCGGCAACGATCGACGACCCGGCCATCCTCGACGAGATCACCGCCGCGCTGAACCGCCGCGGCATCGGCCTGTAATGGGCGCCGAAGCCGAGTTGCGTCCGAAGCTCCGGTATGGAACGACCGGCGCCGGACGTGGTATCCACGCGCGGTGTCGTCATGTTGTTTCGGAATCGAGACGCACCCACAGCCATGCGAGACGCCATACGTGACCCTGTTCCAGCGATCGAGAAAGCCCCAGGCCGCGGCACGCCAGCGGCTGGAGATCGATATGCGGGGCGCAGTCGTCTATGCGATCGGCGACGTGCATGGCTGCTACAAGGAACTCCGCGCCCTGGAGCAGAAGATCGTGCTCGATTCGGCGCCCTTCGAAGGGCGCAAGCTCATAATCATGCTTGGCGACTACGTCGATCGTGGACCCCAGTCGGCGCGTGTGCTCGATCATCTGCTGGCGCCACCGCTCCGTGATTTCCAGCGCATCTGCCTTGCCGGCAACCACGAAGTCGTGATGCTGAACTACGTCGACGGGATCATTTCGAGAGAGTCGTGGCTGGCGATAGGCGGCCTGCAAACGCTGTTTTCCTACGGCGTCGACCCGTCGCGCATGGCCGATCTCTATGGGTCAAGCGAGGAGGTCGACAAGCGCATTCGGGAAGTCATTCCAGCCGACCACATTAGCTTCATGCGCGCGCTGCCGGTCATGGTCTGTTCGGCGAAATTCGTGTTCGTCCATGCCGGCATCAGGCCCGGCATCGAGCTGGCCGCGCAGGACGAGGACGACCTGCTGAATATCCGTTCGGACTTCTTCGACGCTGCGCATCTTCTCGACCGCTATGTCGTGCACGGACATACGCCGGTCGACACTCCGAAGCTCGAGGGACGCCGGCTTGGCATAGACACCGGCGCCTTCCAAACCGGCCAGCTGACCGCCCTCAGGATCGTCGACAACCGCGCCAGGTTGATATTTTCCTGAGCGCGATGTCGTCGCTCAGGCGGCTGCCCTGGTGCGCGCTTCCGATTTTTCCAGATAGTAGCTCGAATATTTGTCGAAGAATTTTTCCGAGCCGCCGATCGCGCCATATTTGGCCAGCTTCTTCAGTTCGACCTTGTTCAGCACCGCGCCAATGATCTTCTTGGCGATGTAGGGCTCCGAGCTGAGCATGGATTGCACCATCGCACGCGGCGTGCGTCCCCACTCGGTGACCAGCACGAAGCCGTCGACAAGCGGAGCGAAGGCCTTGGCGTCGACGACAGGCCCGAGCGGCGGCAGATCGACGATGATGTATTCGAAGGTTTCCTTGGCGTTATCGATGAAACGCCGCATGCCGGCTGAAGACAGAAGCTCGCTGGTATGCGAAAACTGGCCACGCAGGACGGCCGGGATGATAGCCAGCTTGGTCTGCCGGTCGATCTTGCCGACCGACTGCCATGTCTGCCCGCTCACCACAGCTTCCATCAGGCCCTGCTCGGCCTCCATACCGAGGCTGCGGCTGAGGCCGGGATTGCGCAGGTCGCCATCGATCAGCAGCGTTTTCGATCCGTTGACGGCAAGCAGCCCGGCAAGATTGGCCGCCACCGTCGACTTGCCCTCGCCGGGAAGCACCGAGACCACGCCGATGACCCGGCTGCCCTGGCCCTCCATCACGACGTCGAAGGCGATCTTGGCGTTGCGCAGCGTCTCGGAGAACATCGATGCCGGGGCATCGACGGTTACCCGCATCCGCGCACGTTTTTCGGCTGCCGACAATGTTTTGGAGGGCTGGGATTTGGAGGACTTGGCGGTCTTGGATTCAACGACTTTGACGTCAGGCTGACCGCCATTGCGTTGCTCATCCTTGCCAGCCTTGCCGATGACCGGGAGATAGCCGAGGAATTTGAGGCCGACACGGTCGCGCACATCCTCGCCGGTCCTGAAGAAGCGTTCCCTGAATTCATTCAGACCACCAACCCCTGCCCCTATCATTATGCCAAGCGCCAGCGAAAGCCCCAGCACGATGGCCGTTCGCGGGGTTGCGGCCGACTGCGGCATCGTCGCGTCCGAGATGACCCGGATCTTGCCGACCGGGAAGGATTGCTGCTGGGCGGCCTCCTCATAGCGGTTCAGGAACGTCTGGTAGAGCGTCGACAGCGCCGTCGCCTTTTGGTCCAGCTCACGCAGCTTGACCTGCGACTGGTTGTCGATGGAGCTCTTGCCAGCCGCCAAGGCGACATTTGCGCGGAGCGCGGTTTCGCGCGCCAGAGCGACCTCGTATTCGTTGCGGTAGCTTTCGGTCAGTTGCTTCAGCTCGCCGAAAATCTGCGCCGATATGTCGGCCTTCTCCTTGGCGAGCGCGACGGCCTGCGGATGTTGCGGGCCGAAATTGGCTTCGACGTCCTGCTGCCGCTTGGCGACGGCGAGATAGCGGTTCTTCAGCGTCGTGATGACGGAGCTGCTCGGCTGGTCGTTCGATATCGCGGCGTCCTTGAATGCATTGTCCGAGCCGCTTTCGACGATCGACTTGTACTGCTGATAGCGGGCGCCGGCACGTGCGGTATCGGCCTGCGCGACGATCAGCTGGGTGTTGAGATCGGACAATTGCTTGTCGCTGATCAGCTGGCCGTCATTGACGGCCAATCCGTGTTCGGCCCTGAACTTTTCGACCGCTAGTGCAGCCGACTGGGAGCTCTCACGAAGCTCGGTCAGCCGGCCTTGCAGCCAGACCGCCGCCCGCTCGGTGGCGTCGAAGCTGGCATCGAGCTGATCGGCGAGATAGGCGTCGGCATAGGCCTTGGTGATGGCGGTCGCAAGCGCCGGATCGGTCGCCTGGAAGGAGATGCTGATGACAAAGCTTCGGCCGATCCGCTCGGCGTCGAGTTGGTTCTGCAGTTTGAAGATTGCGTAGTCGCGGGGCGACGACGATGCGGTGATCGCGTCACGCGTCGCAGCATCAAGCTGAGTGACATCGGTTGTGCTAGCGGCGCGCTTGGGGCGGACAGACTGGATGATACCGCGCACAAAGCCAGAAACCTTCGACAGGGCCGATGTCGGAGGGTTCATGAAAGCGTCGTTCTGATCGAGCTTCAGCTTGTCGACGACCACCCCCGCCAGCCTGGCCGACTGCAGAATTTCGATCTGGCTCAGAACGGCGGAGTCGGTCTGCATGCTGACCGACGCCGCCGAAATGTCGTCGACGACCTTGTTCAATCCTTCGTCGATCAGCACGCTGCTCGTCGCCACATAGGTAGGAGGCGTCGTCTGCAAGTAGAGCACGCCAAGAAAGAGACCGATGACGGCGCAGGCGGCAACCACTTTCGCCTGCCGCGCGGCCATGCCAAGCAGGCGCTCGATGTCGATGAAGTCTTCGGCGTTTGCCGCATTTGAAGCCGGCAATGGCGTCCTCTTGTCGACAGGAAAATTGGCATAGTTCATCTTCGGTCCAATTCTAGTTTGCAGGCGCTACCGCCTCGAAGGTCGGGACATAGGGTGCAAACCTTGCGCCGGACAGTGCGCGTTACGCGCGGCGCAACGGCCTGTCCTGCGTCATCAGCCGCACCCACAATGCCTCGAAAAAATGGACATTATGCGGCTTCTTCCCGACGCTGATGCGACCGGACGAATTCCTGCAGCATCTCGAAGATCGGGCCCTTCATGTCCTCCCGCGCCAGCGCGAAAGCGACATTGGCCTGAATGAAGCCCTCCTTCGAACCGCAGTCGAACATGCGGCCGTCGAAAGGCTGGGCGAAGAAGGCCTGGGTCTGTGCGAGACGCACCATTGCGTCGGTCAGTTGTATCTCGTTGCCGGCGCCGCGCTGCTGGCTGGCCAGCAACGAGAATATCTCGGGCTGCAGGATGTAGCGGCCGTTGATGTAGAAGTTCGATGGCGCGTTGGCAGGAGCCGGCTTTTCGACCATGGCCGTCACCTCGAAGCCCGTGCCGACATCAGCGCCGCGCCCGACAATGCCGTATTTGCTGGTCTCGGTCGGATCGCAACGCTCGACGGCGATAACGTTTGCGCCAGTCTGCGCATAAAGATCGGCGACCTCGGCGAGACACCCGCGCCCGCCGAAGGACACCATGTCCGGCAAAAGCAATGCGAAGGGCTCGTCACCGATGACTTCGCGCGCGCACCAGACGGCATGGCCGAGGCCTTGCGGCGACTGCTGGCGGATGAAGCTCGTCGCGCCGGCGACGGGAAGCAGGCTTTCAAGCGATTCGAGTTGCGCCTTCTTGCCGCTCTGCTCCAGGGTTCCGATCAGTTCAGGATGCAGGTCGAAATAGTCCTCGATCACCGCCTTGTTGCGGCCGGTGACGAAGACGATGTGCTCGATGCCGGCCTCGAACGCCTCGTCAACCGCATATTGCACGACAGGCCTGTCGACCACCGGCAGCATTTCCTTCGGCATGGACTTGGTCGCCGGCAGGAACCGCGTTCCGAGCCCCGCCACCGGTATGACTGCCTTCCTGACTTTTTTCATTGCATGTTCCTTCTGAGGAGATCGATTTCAACCCTGTCGCAGGCGGCGAAACTGTCTTCATTCACCTGCAGCCCTTCACCTCCCCGCCACCACGGCAAACTGTGCCGCTACCCTTCGCAGCCGGACGGCGATCGGCATGCTCATATGCCGAACCGCCGCCGGATCGCTGAGCGCCGTCCATATCGCCTTGAGCGGGGACCGCGCCTTGATGTGCTGGACCAGCGACAGGAATGATGCCGCCCGGCGCAGGCTGCGAGCGCGCCTGGCGAACGCCGCCTCGGCCGCAGCATCCATGGAATGGGTCGCGGCGAAGGTGGCATCGGCCCTGCGCATCGCCTCGACGTGATGAAGTTCGAGCACCCGGGAGATGGAGCCGGTGCGAATGTGGTAGATATAGCCCGTCGTCGGCTCGACCACGCATTTGCCCCCCTTGGCCAGAGCACTGGCCAGGAGGATATAGTCTTCGCCAATGATCAGGCTTTCATCGTAATGCAGCCCGTTCTCGTTCAGGAACCGGCGCTGGAAGATCGGCTTGAGGTAGCCGAGATTGAACCTCGATTCGAAGAGGACATTGCCGCCGATGAAATCCGCCAGCGAGATTTCACCGAGGCCTTCCAGATAGTCGGCCGGGAACATCGTCTCTTCGGCAACGCCATCCTCGCGAACGACCTGCAGATTATCGACCGCGATCTCGGCGCCCGCTTTCTCCGCGCGTTCGATCATGGTGCAGATTCGCCCGGGATAGACCGCGTCGTCCGAATCTAGGACCGCGACCCACCTGCCGCGGGCAAGCTCAAGGCCGGCATTCCTGGCGCCGCCGGGGCCACGGTTTTGCTCAAGCGCGACAACGCGTACGATGTCTTCGGGGTAGGATCTCGCCAGGTCGAGCGTCCGGTCGCGCGACTTGTCGTCGACGACGATGACCTCGACGCTGATATTGCGCTGGGCGACGGCACTGGCAATCGCCCGATCGATGGTCGCCTCGGCATTGTAGGCGGCAATCACGAAGCTCACGTCAGGCTGCACGCTTGCCCCCTTGCTGCGGCGAAGACAGGCCGTATTGGCGGATTTCACGAACCCCGACGAGGCCGCTGACGACGCCGACATGCATAATGCCGCGAAGCAGGCTGCGGTTCCGGCGTACGGGGTCGATGGCGACCGGAATTGCCGACAGGAAACTGTAGGCGGCCTTTGCCGCGGCAATGCCGACCTGCTTGAGCCGGGCAAGGCCGTGTGCGTTGCGCCCCAGAAGATGACCGTGCGTCTGCCCAACGCGGAACCGGCGGCGGCCGAGCCAGTCGAATGCCGCCCTGGCAGGTGGCACCGCTTCGTCGACCCAAGCCTCCGGCGAAAAGGCGATGCGGCCGCCGGCCTTGACCATCTGGTCGAAGAATTCCGTATCTTCGCCGCCGGTCTGGCCACGTGCCAGGCTGAAGCGCCGGCCGCGCAGGCTCTCAGCGCCAATCCTGAGCAGGACGTTGCAGGTGTAGCCGGTGCGGATTTCGCCGCTCACCCAGACCGGCAAGGTCGAGTGGAAATCGCCTTTGCGCATCCAGGCGGGCGCATCCGGCAGGTAACGGGCTTGCACCGGCCCAAGCACCGTCGCAGCACCTGTTGCTTCCGCCGTCGCCACCAGTTCGGCAAGCCAGCCAGCGGTGGCCGTCTCGTCGTCGTCGATAAAGGCGACGAAATCCGCCGCACTGGTATCGAGGCAAGCGTTGCGCGCGATCGAGATGTTGCGGGCCGGGGCGTGCCGGTAGGTCACCGGCAGCTTCAACTCCCCCGCCAGCTTGGCGACCAGCGTTTCGGCCGTCGGCGTATCGTCGTTGTCGGCGATGACGATACCGACGTCGAACCCCGCGGGCATGTCCATGGCCGCTATGGAGCGAAGCGTGTCGGCAAGCTCCGGCCGGCGGAATGTGCAGACGCAGATATCGATGCTTCGATTTTTCCTGACCGGGTCCATCACGCTACCCCGCGCTGCGGTCGCGGTGCGAGCAGTTGCAGCCAGAAACCGACCGACCAGCCGAAATGCATGACCATTGCCGAGACCCCGGCAAGCGCAATGTCGGCTTTGCGCTGGCTGACGGCGGTCCAAAAGCCGTAGCCGAGGCAGACCGACGCCCATAGCAAAAGCGGCACGGCCGCCAGCCAGTGGACGAAGGAAAAGGCGGCGAGAAGAACCACGGGGAACACTAGAAGCGGCACCATCTGCCGGATCTTCGGGATCATGCGGTGCTTGAGAACGTTCTTCGCCCGGCCACGGCCATAGCCGAGATATTGAAAATAGAGGCCCTTCAGCGAGGAGCGCGGGTAGTAGACCATTTGCGTCTTGCCGGTCATCCAGATGCGGTAGCCGGCCTGGCGGAGCCGATAGTCGAGTTCGGCATCCTCATTGTGGCTGAAGGTTTCGTCATAGCCGCCGACCGCGGTGAAGGCCGATATCCGTATCAGTGCGTGGTGGCCATGATCGACCCATTCCCCCGCCGAAAGATGCCGGTGCTTGGAGCCGCCGGTGCCGAGCCTGGAGTTCTGCGCCGCTGCCGCTGCTTTCTGAACCATGCCGCTGCCGCTGGTCAGCATTGAGACGACGACCGAATCCGCACCGGTGGCTTGCGCTTCTTCGACCAGCCGGTCGCAATAATCCGCTGGATAGCCGCCATGCGCGTCGATGCGAATGAGATAGTCGACGCCTTCCCCGAACCTGGCGACGGCGAGATTGATTGCCGCGCTCTGCAAGCGCTTTTCATTGTGCAGCAGGATCACCCGCTGATCTTTTGCGGCGATGTCCGCGACGATCGTCCTGGTGCCGTCCGTGCTGCCGCCATCGGCAACGATGATCACGGCGCCCAGCCTCTCGGCCGCAGGGCGGAGCTCTCGAAGCAACGCGCCGATATGGGCCGCTTCGTTCAGGCACGGAACCACGATCATGCAGGATGGAATTTCGGTTTGCGTCATCGGCAGTCCTTCTATGCCAATGCTTCGGCAGCATATGGACCGGGAGCCGCAGTCAGCCCGCGGAGCTTTTCGACGAGCGCCCGGCAATCGGCGCGGTCGTAGCTCCAGATGCGCGGATTGCGGGCGAGAACACGCGCCCTCAATGTCTCGAACCGATGCTGCTCCATCGTGCCGACGGCGGCTTCGAGCGCCTCGGGCGTGGCTTCTGGCAAAAGAACCCCTATGCCTTGCCGGTCGAGGAACCGGCCGGTTTCGGTGGCTTCCATCGAAATCGGCACGGCTCCGAAGCGGCAGCCCTCATAGAGCCGATTGGGCAGCAGCCATTCGGAGTTCAGGCCCTGCTCAAAAAAGTCGATGGCCCAGGAAAAGTGGACCTCGCGATAGATCGCCGCCATATCCTCGGGATTGCGGTAGGGCCCGCCAAACGAGAGCCAGGGTTCCGATTCGACGAAACCGTGGAAATCGGGAAATTCGGACAGCGCCGGGCGGCCCCTGAGGACGATTTCAAAGCGGCCGTCGAGGCGGCGCGAAAATTCGGCCAGAAGCTCCAGGGAGCGACGGCAGCGAAGCGCCCCGAACCAGCCGATCCGCCAAGGCGGCGCAACGGGGTTCTCCGGCGCCGCGCGGTCATCCAGCGAGGCCGCGGCTGGCTCGAAATACTTGTTTTCGAGCAGTTCGACCGGGGCGGCAATCTGTCCGAACGGCTTGAAATAGTTGGCGATGAAGGCCGGAGAGCTGGTCACCAGAAGCTTCACATCCCTGGCCAGGAAGCGTTCTGCGCCGCGCATCGCCCAGCCCAGCGGATCGTCGCGAAGCAGCAGGCGATGGATATCCAGGCACTCGTAGACGATCGGCACCGTTGCCTGGAAAGCCGACCTGGCGCGGCGGGCAAGCGCCAGCATTTCCAGATTGCGCGCGATAATGAGGTCGGGCCGTGGCATTGAGCCCAGCTTCGAGCCGGTCGAGACGACTGCCTTCATGATCGCGGCCAGACGTTGGGCGAATCGGCCATCACGAGTCGGGCCGAGATCGATCGGCTGCAAGCCCTCGACATCAGCAACTGCGCTTGCCGTACGACGAAAGCCCGCCAGCGTAACCTGGGCGCCGCCTGCCTTGAGCATTATGATCCGCCGGCGCACTGCCGGGTCGGAGACGTCGTGTACCAAGTACAAGACATGCAGCATGAAAACTCGACCGCTGTTGGCCCGCCCGCGACAATGCTAGTACAGCTCTTGCTGCATCGCAACATTTTTGGTTGCAGCGTAGCAAAGATCCCCGTTTTTTGTTGCACTGCAAAATCGATGGGTTAATCTCGCTCTGCTTGGGCCACATGGACCGCGCGTTGGCCTGCCATCGGGCTGCGCGCCAATAATCACGACGCGAGGACCATCCTTGGCGTGCAGCATTTTCGGCCAACCCGCCTGCAATCCGCCCCTTCGCACCCGTCGATGGAAGCACGGGACTACTCACGAAATGAGGTCATTCCATGAAGATCGCGGTTGAAAACACCGTCTGCCTGAATACCGGGGATGCAGCGATTCTCCTGGCGATCCGCCATGTTTTCAAGACGATCGTGCAAGACGATATCCAGTTCTACGTCTTCGACAGCCAGCCGGAGGTGGCGGCGAGGCTCTACACGAAGAAAGAGTATCCTGATCTCGAATTCCACAAGCTGCTGTCGGAATCGCTGTTCCGCTACAAATACGGCAGCGGGCTGAAGAACCTGTTCAAGCCGATCTACAATCGGCTCGTCCTCAATGCCCTGCGGCGGTTCGGCATCCGCGGCGTTCTCGGGCGTTTGTTCAGCTCAAGCAATCGCCGTGGTCTCGAGATCTACAAAGACGCCGACCTCGTGGTCACGACAGGCGGAACCTATCTTGTCGAGACTTACAATCTGGAACGGCGACTCAATCAATTCCGGATCGACGCGATTTTGGGCAAGGACCCCGTCTTCTTCACGCAATCGCTCGGCCCGTTCAACAAAAGTTACAATCGCCAGGAGTTGAGCCCAATCTTCGATCGGAGCCCGCTCATCCTGCTGCGCGACGAACGTTCGCGAGGCCACATTGTGGACATGGTGAAAGACCCCGGCAAATGCCACGTCGTGGCCGACGCCGTCTTTGCCCTGGCCGACACCGACAGGATCGGAAAAATTCTGGCCTCCGGCCAGTCGGCGACCGTCACCGGCCGCGTCGCCATTTCCGTCCGTCACTGGAACTATGTCAGCGACGGCGAGGGCGGCATGCGCCGCTACATCGACTCGATCCGCGCGATCGCGACCATCCTGGTCAGGGACCACGCCAAGGAGGTCACCTTCGTCTCCACCTGCCAGGGCGTGCCGGAATACGCCCATGATGATTCCAAGACGGCGCGGGCTATCGTTGCCGAACTCGATTCGGAGATCGCCAAGCATGTCAGCGTGGACGCTTCGTTCCACACGCCGGAGCAACTGATGGCACTGGTGAAAGGCTTCGACTTCGTTGTCGCAACGCGCATGCACATGATGATCATGTCGCTCTGCGTCGGCACGCCGGTGCTGCCGATCGCCTATGAATTCAAGACCAAGGAACTTGCCAAGCGGATCGGCGTCGCCGACCTGCTGCTCGACATCGACACGGTGACGCCCGAGGAAGCGAGCGAGAAGCTCGGCAGACTTACCGCCAATCTCGACCTCTATCGCAGGACGAGCCTTCAGGCAGTGCTTGAGGAGCATGCGTCGGCGATGTCGGCAGGTGAGCTTTTGAGGCCGGTGATTGCCGGCCTAGCGGGCGTTGCGCATGGCGCTGGAAAGCGTGGTGAACAGGGCGCTGCGCGACTGGCGAAGGGCAAGCATGAGGACCAGGCCGATCGAATAATTGAGGGCAACCGCCAGGACCACCGCGAGCAGGTCTGACTGGCCGGTCAGCGATGCCGGCAACTCGCGGTACACGGACCAGGCAAGCAGCGATGACGCGATGAAAAGCCCCTGCATGACCAGGAAGTCGGCTGCGGTCACCGGGCCGACCCGGTGGACAAGAACGGCAAGCACCGGGACGCGCAGCACATAGCCGCTGATCGCGTAGGCCGCCGCGACACCGACGGCGCCCCAGTGCAGGCCGATGATGAAGGCGGCGACCGTCGTCAGCGACGAGTAGATGCCCCAGTGGAACATGGTCTTGGTCTTGCCCTGGCAGATGAAGATCCAGCCGGTGGTGCTCGAGACGGACTGGATCAGGCTGGCGATGCCCAGCCAGGCGAAGATCGGCGCCACCGCTGTCCAGCGCTCGCCGAAGAGAAGCCCGACGACCTGGTCCGACGTCAGCGTCAGCGCCGCGATGCCGGGCATAGTGATGGCCGCCAGCATCCAATTGGTTCGCACATAGATGTCGCGAAACCGCGCCTTGTCCTCATGGATGCGGCTCAGCAGCGGCACCATCACGCGTGTCAGCGGCTGGTTGATGTTCTGCAGCGGAAACAGCAGGAGCTTGTAGGCGCGGTCATAATAGCCGAGCTCGATCGCGCCCGAATATTTTCCGATCAGGATGTTGTCGAGATTGCGCGAGAAGAAGTTGGCCAGATTGAAGCCGGTCAGATTGGCGCCGAAGGACAATATGTCGGTATCGACCTTCAGGTCCGGCCGCGACGGCGTCCAGCGCGCCACCTGCCATGCCGCGGCCAGCGCGACAACAGCCGATACCGCAGGGCCAATGACCAGCGACCAGTAGCCCAGCCCCGCATAGGCGGCGATTGCGGTAGTCGCAAGTCCGGCAGCAGCGGTTATCACGTCGTTCAGCGCGAGCTGGCCAAAGCGCAAGTGACGGTTCATCAGCGCCAGCGGCACCGCCGCGAGGCTGCCAAGCAGCAGCGGCAAGGCAGAGCCGATGGTGATCCCCACCATGCGTTGATCGGCATAGAAAGCAGCGATGGCGGGCGCCAGGCATGCAACCACCACGGCACTGCCCATCCCCACCAGCGCACTGATCCAGAATACCTGGTTGAGCTGCTCGGTGCTGATATCCTTGCGCTGGACCACAGCCTGTTGCAGGCCAAGATTTTGAAGCAGCCCGACAAAGGCCACGATCGGCCCGACGGAAGCCACCAAGCCGAAATCCTCGGGCACGAGCAGACGGGCAAGCACGATGACCGAGAGAAACTGGATCGCCATCTTGAAGCCTTGCGCGCCGATCGTCACCATGCCGCCGCGCAGGGCGACGCGACCGAACTGGGGGGGCGGGTTGGCGTTCATGCCGGCTGCCTGGCTTCGGCCAGTTGAGCAACGATCTGCGCAAAACGTTCGTTGAGTACGTCCGCGTTGAAATCCTGCTCGATCTTGCGGCGCGCCGCACGTGCGATGCGCTCGCATTTGTCCGGGTTCTCGGCCACCCAGACAAGCTTGCGGGCCAACTCGGCAACGTCTCGCTCCGGTGCGAGGAAGCCTGTCTCCTGATCCTCGATCAGTTCGGGAATGCCCGAGTGATAGGTGCTGACGACGATCAGCCCGGCGGCCATAGCCTCCATCAGCGCCACCGGAATACCCTCGAGATCGCCGTCTCGCGCGGCAACGCTAGGCAGCAGGAATACGTGGGCATTGCGCAGGCGCTGCTTGACCTCGGCGTGCGGACGCGGCCCGAGGAAAGTCACCCGGTCGGCAACGCCGAGATTTGCGGCGAGCTTCTTCAACTCTTCCAGCAATTCGCCGCCGCCAATCACCGAATAGACCCAGTCGCGCCGCGGCAGGCTGGCGAGCGCCCGAAGGGCGAATTCGATGCCCTTCTTTTCGGTCAGCCGGCAGACCGAGATGAAGGACAGCGTGTCCCGGTCCCAGGAACGCCAATGGTAGCCGATCTCACCGGGCCGCACGCCCATATGGTGAACCATGACTTGCGCCGGGGGTGCGCCGACGCCGATCAGGGCGTCGCGGAAAAACGCGTTCACCGGGAGCTGGAGAACGCCCTTGTCGAAGACAACCTTGTAGCGCGTGAGCGTGTTGTCATGCAGCGGTTCGCCGACATCGCGGCCGTGGAATATGGTCACCAGCGGAGCGGAAATCCGCCCTCGTTTCATGGCGCGGGCGACGCGCATGCCGTTATTGCCGAAATGCGCGACGATCACATCGGCGTTCTGCAATTTGCGCGCAAAAGCGATGTCGACAGCGGTCGAGAGCTTATCCCAGAACCTGCCCGACCATCTCCTGAGCGTCGGGCGAAAGCGCCCCAGCCCGCCCCACCAGCAGACGACCTTGCCAGGGAGAGCCTGCCAGCGGCGATCGTCGATGTTGCTGTCCTTGCCGAAGGACGTCTCGTTGCAGACGACGCCGACTTGCATGCCGCGCTCGAGGCACCCTTCTATCTGGTCGAGGACGAAGGTCTCCGACAAAGAGGGGAACTTATCAACTACGAAGCAAATCTTCATCGGATGGACGATCTTTCGAGGCCGGTCGGCGATCTGCTCGCGCGGATGAGGGCTGACGCCCGTCGCCACCGTGCGAGGCGCCTCAAGCGTCTGGTGTTGTGCGTGTCTTTGTCCCAAGGCAGCTCCCACCCCGGTCAGGCGCGAGAGCCGGCTTTTGGGCAACGTGCATGGTTTTGGACGAAATGCATCAGGCGGCACGCTCCAGCGCGCCTTGCCTGGCGCGGTCGAGAACGCCGAGAAAAGTCGCGAACTGGCCGTCGGGGTTCATTTGCGGCCGCTCCGAAAACAGCTGCGCCGCCGCCGACAGCCGATCGTACTCGGCCTTGTCGCTCCATAGTCGCCTGACCGCGGCGACCCAGTCGTCGAGCGGTGCGTCATAGTCGAGCACCACGCCGCCGGCGCCAATCGCTTCCGGCAGGCCGCCGCGACGGGACCCGACGACTGGAATGCCGCTGCAATGGGCCTCGGATGCCACCCGCCCCCAAGCCTCTTCCCATTTGCTGGGCGCCAGCAGAATCTTGGTGCGGCCATAGACGGTCTTCATGTCGCTGGTGCGGCTTTCCAGCCTGACGTTGCGCAGCGGGGCGATGATCTGTTCGATCTGCGCCCGATGGTCGTCGTCGAGCTTCCAGCTTTCGACGAAGAGGAACGGAATTTCTGGGCATTGGCCGGCGATGCGCACGGCGAGTTCGAACCCTTTTTCATTGTAAGGATTGATCAGCGTGACGAACTCACCGGTGGTCGGCGTGCTGTAGAGCCCGGGATTGATGGTCGGCGGGATCACGGTCGAATCGATGCCGAACCTTTCCTTATAGGTGCGCGCAGTGAATTCGGAGTTGGCGATATAAAGCGCCGAATGCAATTCGCGCAGGTCGCCGGCCAGTTCGTGGAATTCGACGTTTCGCAGATAGACCACCAGCGGCACGCCGAGCGCCTGCAGCGCCTTTCCGATCGGCACCGATTTGTGGCACTGCACGACGGCGACATCGGGATCGAGCCGTTCGACCGCGAAGCGCGCCGCCTCCCAGGGAAACCATGCCCGCACGACCGGATAGCCGGGATAGCTGTCGATGACCGCTCGCTGACGAAGCAGCTTCATCTTGGCGCGCGCCTTGAAGCCGAACATGCCGTCACCGAACAGCGCCGCCAGAACCGAGGCGTCATGACCGTGCTCGCGCAGCTGCTCGACCAGATGATGCGTGCTCGACTGAACGCCACCGCTGAACTGCGGCGTGTAGCCGTTGCCGCCTGCAAACAGAACTTTCATGGACCTGGCTCCTTGCTGGACCGCCCTATCGTCACGCCGCCATTCTGCCGATGCTGTGGTATTCGATGCCGTGGCGGGCGATGACCTTGGGGTCGTAGAGATTGCGTCCGTCGAAGATGACGGGCGTGGTCAGCGCGTTCTTCAGCGCATCGAAAGACGGCGCGCTGAAGCTTTTCCACTCGGTCACGATCAAGAGCGCATCGGCGCCTCGCAGCGCGGCCTCCTTGGTGCCGCACAGTTGCAGGTCGTCGCGCAGCCCGTAGATCGCCTGGCATTCCTGCATCGCCTCCGGATCATAGGCCTGCACATTGGCACCAGCGGCCCAGAGCGCTTCCATCAGCGTGCGGGCCGGGGCCTCGCGCATGTCGTCGGTATTGGGTTTGAAGGCCAAGCCCCACAGCGCAAATGTCTTGCCTTTGAGATTGCCCTTGAAATAGCGGTCCACCTTCTCGAACAGGACCGACTTCTGCTGGTTGTTGCGCTCCTCGACGGCACGCAGCAGCTTGGCGTCGAACTTGACGGCCTCGGCAGTCTTGATCAGGGCACGCACATCCTTCGGGAAGCACGAGCCGCCATAGCCGAGGCCCGGATAGATGAAGTGGTAGCCGATCCGCGGGTCGCTGCCGATGCCCTTGCGGACCTCCTCGATGTCGGCGCCCAGTTGCTCGGCCAGGTTGGCCATTTCATTCATGAAGCTGATCTTGGTCGCCAGCATGCAATTGGCCGCGTATTTGGTGAACTCGGCACTGCGCACATCCATCACGATCATCTTTTCGTGGTTGCGGTTGAACGGCGCGTAGAGCTCGCGCATCACCGCCTCGGTGTCCTCGTTGCTGGTGCCGACGATGATCCGGTCGGGCTTCATGCAGTCGCTCACAGCGGACCCTTCCTTGAGGAATTCCGGATTGGAGGCGACGTCGAAAGCCAGATCCTCGCGCCCGCGCGCCTTCAGCGTTGCGGCGATCCTGGCCTTTATCCTTTCGCAGGTGCCGACGGGCACGGTCGACTTGCCGACGACGATCTTGGGCTCGTCCATCTCACGACCGATGGCCTCGGCGACGGCCAGCACATATTTGAGGTCGGCCGAACCATCCTCGCCCGGCGGCGTGCCGACGGCGATCATCTGGATCTGGCCATGCTTGATCGCCGCGGCGGCGTCGGTGGTGAACTTGATGCGGCCGGCGGCATGGTTCTCCTTGACCATGCTTTCGAGCCCAGGCTCGAAGATCGGGACATGACCCTGGTTGAGCCGCTCGACCTTTTTTGCATCGATGTCGACGCAGACCACCTGATGGCCGACTTCGGCAAGCACCGCCGCCTGTACAAGACCGACATAGCCGATTCCAAAGACAGTCAAATTCATTCGGTTTCATTCCTGTTCAAGGTTTCGGGCCTGTTCGAGCTTCGGTTTTCCGACCACCTTCGGCCCGGCCGGTTCAGATGCGCTTCTAGTTTGTGTTGCATGCCAGCGATTCGGGGAATTGGCAGGGCTGGCCAAGTGCGGTGAATGCAACGCGATCCACCTGCATGGTGAGCTTGCGGCCGGGATCGGAGAACGGCCCCATCCAGCCCTTCATTGTATCGCTGCCCCAAAGGCTGAAATAGATCCTTTGCGAATGGGTGGGCAGCTTCGCCGGATCGGTGATCTCGTGGACAAGCTTGCCGTTGACGTACCAGCGCAGCCGGTCCTTTTCCCAGACGAAGGCGTAGTCGTTGAAGGCCTTGTCGGTGCCGCCAGCGACGTCGACCAGTTTCTCGTTCTTGCCTTTGCCGGCTATGTAGGCGTTGACCTGAACCTTGGACGTGTCCTTGGTCAGCACCTCGAAGTCGATTTCATCATGCGGCTGCTTGTCGGCATCGCCGACGAAGCTGAAGAATGCCGCGTTGACGCCGGAACCCGTGTCGGTCTTCATCCGCGCCTCGTAAGTGCCGTAGCCGAAGCGCTGCTTGGTCTGGATCTCGGCGCAGGCGAATTCGCGATCCTTCAGCTTGCGCTTCTCGAAACCGAGCGTCAGCATGCCGTCGGAAAGCCCGATCAGGCTTTTGGACCAGGTGCAGTTCTGATGCTTGCCGTTCGTCCAGCCGTCGGAAATGTACCAGCGCGCGCGACTGAGGCTGGTGAAATCATCGACAAAGGACGGCGCGGTTGGGAGATCCTGGGCGCGCACGGGGACCAGGCCCGCAACCATGCTGCCGAGAACGACCAGCAGAAACGCGCCGTCTGAACGGAGCCGCCGCAGCTTGCCTGGGATCGGGCGCGTGAACGGGGTGCCTCGGGTTGCCGGGGCGGGCGTGCTTTTAGGATCTGCGTTCATATCAAACTCACCTTGTGCTGTGCGCCCCCAAAGCGATCGTTCGAACCGTGACGAAACAACCTGATCTTGACCTCTGTCGCTCCCAAGCTCCGTGTTGTGCCTAAAACCATTGCGCCGACTCGGGGTGTTCGCTCAGCCTGTGCCGGAATCGGCGGGCTTCACAAAATCGGTCCTTATGTCGGGGCCGTTCTGCCGATTCTCATCGAAGATTTCATCCAGCGAATGACGGAGATCCTTCATCATCTGCTTCTGGCGCGAGAGCGCCGCGATGCGTCGCTCGCAATTCAGGATCGACCTGGTCAGTTCGCCGACTTCGGAGGACTTGCGGGAGGAGACCGCTCCGTTCTCCATGGCCTCGACCAGGAAGGCGGCATTGGTAGCCGTTGTCCTGTAGCGGTTCTCAAGCCCGTTCTTCTCTGCCTCGACCTCGGCCGAGATCTGGTCCAGCAGCTTTGCCAAGCGATCGAGGCGCGAGGTGTCGGTCTGCGTGTCGCGCGCCGGATCTCTCGATCGGAAGCGAAAGATCGAGGCCATGCAGTCAGCGCCCCATCATCGTCGAGCTGGTGACCGGCCTTGGCGCCCGTCCGCGTTCAAAAGACATTTCTTGCATCGTCCAGCTCCTCTGACAGGGGGATATCTTGGGCCAGTTCGGTTGGCCGTCCAAAATTGCTGCACCGCAACATAGATTGCCATTCCCTGCGCGGATAGGCAACCACCTAGATCGTAAACTCATGAATCTCGTTGAAACCGTCCGAGCCGACCGAAGGGTAAGGGAGTAGCTACCGCCGTCGCACGTTGACGGGCCTAGCTTTCGCTGGCCGTGCTGGTTCCGGCCATGAGGAAGCGCAGCGGCGGCACATGCTGACGCTTCGCGGCGAGGCCGGCGCGGCGAAACAGCGCATCCAGCTTATCGGAGGCGACGCCGCGGACGACGGCTGTGAGGTTGGACGAGCCGGCCAAGGCGTAGGCCGCGGCCGGCGCCAGCCCGCGCTCAGCCTTCACGTCTAAAAACTTCCGCAACCGGTATTTGTCGCGGATGTGCCGCTCGTGCCTTCTCAGCGCAGCCTTCGATGCCTCCGGCAAACTGTCGATCGCAAGCAGTGCCAGGTCGGCATCGGCCAGATGCTTCAGGTCCTGGGTCTTGTGCCGTCCGCTCAGCGAATCGGCGCGCACGATCGCGCCGTAGCCACAGGATTTGATGACCTTGAAGCGCGCGCCATGGGCAACCGCGCGCGCATAGAGTTCATAGTCTTCACCCAGGCGCAGCTTCTCGTCGTAGCGCAGCCCATGCCGATCGAGAAAGGCGCGGCTGATCACTGGCTTGAGGAAGCCCAGTTCCCCGCGTTGCACACGGCGCCTGGAGATGTTGGCGTCGATGAAACCCTCGAAATCGAGGAATTCCGGCTCGGGCGAGAACGGTGGAGCAACGATTTTCGAAACGTCGGTTGCCGCGTCATCCCTGACAAGCATGATATTGTCTGCGGCGAAATCCCAATCGGTGCTGGCGAACAGTCTGTGAAACCTGCCTTCGAAAAAGAAATCATCAGCGTCCAGAATGCTGATGAACGGCGACCTGGAACCGGCTATCGCGGCGTTGCGTGCAAAGGATGGGCCGCGATTGACGTCGAAGCGGATGACGGAAAGGCGGCCCGTGCCGTCGCCGGCCGCGTGGGCGACTTTCGCGGTATCGTCGGTGGACGCGTCGTCGACGACGACAACTTCCGCAACCTCAGGCTCGCGTAATGCCGATGCAATGGCAGCCGGGATTGTCCGCGCCGCATTGCGGGCGGCGATGATCACGCAGACCTGGAATGATGTCATGGACATGCCTCTCGATTGCAGAAGTCGTTGCGGATTTCCTCGCCCCGTCCGCTCAATGCCCCACCGCCCATTCTGAAATGCATCGGCCCAAACGCCTATGCTGCAAGTGCGAAGCAAGCATCGCCAAAATCATCGGCGCCGTCCAGTTTTTCATTTTGCTGGGTGTCATGGCCCGGTTGGGCAGGCGGCGAGCCTCAATCGGGATGGCTCCAGAAATGCGCCGCTTTGGCAGAGCCGTTCCTACACGCTCTATAGAGCGCTCGACTGGCAGAAACCAGTTGCTGATCCTCGCCGACCGGACGGCGGCGGGGCGGAGCGAGCGCGTCGAGGCCCGCAGTGTCAAGGAATTGAAAGAACAGGAATGCCGACTGCCGGTGTTGTTGAGGCGAGCAATTCGTCAGAGGACCGGCGAGCTTAACCACAGGTCATATGGACATCGCAGACCGCGGCCAGGCCCGAAATCAGTGAAGGCCTCTCCTGGCGCTGAGTTTCTCGCCTTCGGCCGCTTCGTTCGAACTCAGCTTTCGTTCAGCGTCGCGAATTTTGTCGGCCGGGGTCGGGGCATTTCTGGCGACCATGGCAAAGACCAGCAGAAAATAACCCAGTTGGATGACTATGGCACAGCCGATGACGCGAAACAGCGTCGTACCGAGCGAGGCGCCGCCCAAATAGGACCAGACGATCACGATCGCCAGCGCAAAACACATTCCGATAATGAACTTTGGCAGTGACATACCCGATAGCCCATCAACCGGCTCGGGAAAAAATGTCGACAAGCCCACCCCGAGCACCTCCCTTAAACTCTGCGAGCTTATTTAGGTTGCCCGCGTCTGGCCGGTTGCTTCCGGCCTAGCCCAATCTGTCCATAGTCCGACAGAAACAATTTACAACTCTATTGAGCCGCGCAATAGGCGGCAAGGGCAGCTGCGGAATAAATTTTAAACGAATCCTCGGGATCGACTCTGCCATGGTGCAACGCACACGTCGGCATCACCACTGATTGCCGGATATCGACTCGCTCCAGTATGATTCATAATATTGAATAGTATTTTATCATAACATCAGTCATTATCTTGAAATTCTAAATGACGGCAAAGCTCCACAGGAGGGTATAAAGAGCGATTCGCCTAAAATCAGCCCAAAAATTGGACTAGCTTTTCCAAAATTGCCCATAATCTGTCTCTTTTGCGACATAAATGGGAAATTTTGTGCAGGACGAGTTTATTATTTAGTCAGTTCATGACGCGACTATTACAGCCGTCTGAGAAATTGTGTGTTGCGCTGCAACATTTTTTTGGTATCGTGCGGTAAACCATCCGTTCAACGTATGGAGTTTACGCATGAGGGACGTAGCCAAGCCGGCCGATGCGGATTTTTCGCAGGCCGGCGTCGATTTTCCGCCACCGATTGGCGGCCTGCTCAAACGCAGCTTCGATATTGTCGGTTCGCTGATCGGCCTGGTCGCTCTCAGCCCGCTGTTCGTAATGATAGCGCTGCTTGTCAGGTTTTCCGATGGCGGGCCGATTTTCTATGGTCACAGCCGAATCGGCCGCGGAGGACGGATTTTTCCGTGCCTCAAGTTCCGCACCATGGTTCCAGACGGCGAGCGGGTGCTTGCTGCCTATCTCGCCGCGAATCCGGAGGCCAACGCCGAATGGATAGCGACCCGCAAGTTGAAGAACGACCCGCGGATCACGCGCGTCGGAGCGGTGCTGAGGAAGCTCAGCCTCGATGAGTTGCCGCAGATCATCAACATCCTGCAGGGGGATATGAGCCTGGTCGGGCCTCGTCCCGTGGTGCGCGATGAGCTGGAGATATATGGCAATTCGGCCGTCTATTACCTGAAATCGCGCCCCGGCCTCACCGGGCTTTGGCAGGTCAGCGGACGCAACGATGTTTCGTATGACAGCCGCGTCGCATTCGACAGGCACTATGTCGAGAACTGGTCGATGTTCGAAGACATTCGCATCATCATCAAGACCGTACCTGCGGTCTGGATGTCGCGAGGCTGCTACTGACGGCCGCTTGCTGGCCGTGCATCGAGGAGCGACTGTCCAGAATTCGGGCCCAGAACTCAGGCCCCTAACTCAGGCATCGGCAGCTCATCGGGCGGGGCAAACCAGATCGGAAACGCTCAGTTGAAAGCAGATATAATCGATATCTTTTGCACCGGCATTCTCTCCAGACGCATGCGGCGAGTACGGCTTTTGACGACTTGCCTTACAATGGCGACCGGCCTGACGCTGTCGCTAGCCCTGCCACAGTTTGCCTTCGCCGACGACTATCGCCTAGGAGCACAGGACAAGCTGACCATCCGCGTGGCGGAATGGCAGACCGTCGAAGGCACGTTCCGTGACTGGTCGGCCATCAATGGAGAATACACGGTCGGCCCCGCTGGAACCTTGTCGGTTCCCTTCGTCGGCGAGATGCCCGCATCCGGCAAGACGACTTCGGAGATCGCGGCATCGCTCGGTGAGGCGCTGCAGCGCAAGCTCGCTCTGGCCGACAAGCCGGAGGCTTCCGTCGAAATGGCGCAGTACCGGCCATTCTACATCTCTGGCGAGGTGCAATCGCCCGGCCAGTATCCTTGTGTGCCTGGGTTGTCCGTGCTGAAAGCGATGAGCATTGCCGGCGGAGCCCGGCGGAACCCGGAGAGCGGACAGCGCTACGACCGCGACCTGATCAATGCCAAGGGCAATTTCGACGTACTACAAGACCAATTGGTCAGGCTGACCGTCAAGCGCGCCCGCATCGAAGCGGAACTAGCGGACAAGCCGACATTCGCGGTGCCGAAAGAGGTGGCCGACGATCCGAAGCTGCCCAGCATCGTTGCCGATGAGACGGCGATCCTGGCGGCCGACCAGAAGAAACTCAAGCTGCGCTTGCAGGCGCTCGACGATTTGAAGGCACTGCTGCAAAGCGAGATCGATTCGCTGCAGAAAAAGATCGTCAACCAGCAGAAGCAGGTTGATCTGGCGAAGGAGCAGCTCAACGGCATCGGCTCGCTGGCGCAAAAGGGGCTGGTCGTCAACACGCGGGTTTTGAACTCGCAGCAAACCATCGCCGACCTCGAGGGCCAGATCCTGGATTACGAAACGGCGATTCTCACGGCCAAGCAGTCGATCAGCAAGGCCACCCAGGACGCCATCGATCTCGAGAACACCCAGAACTCCAGCCTCGCGACCGACCGGCAACAGACGGAAGCCGATCTCAACGAGGTGACGCTGAAGCTGAATATGGAAAAGGCCTTGATGTCCGAAGCCTTGTCGGGCAGCCCCATGCCGCAATTCTACGGCAACAACGAACCAGCGGCCTTGTCATTTTCCCTGGTGCGGGTGGTCGACGGCAAGACCAGCGAAATCACCGCCGATGAAGACACGCCGGTGCTGCCAGGGGACGTGATCAAGGTCAAACCGGCGCCCATGGCCATCCAGTAGCTTCTTTCCACCGGAGCAAAGCACCAACCCCGCAGGCAGCGGTCTGCGGGGGGTTTTTGCGTTTGGGATCTTATGGGTCAGAAAACAAGGCGGCCTTCGGGCAACGAACCGCCTGGATCCGCCCGCTCTAGCCTCGCACGGCGTCCGGTTCCTCGAGATGGTTCACGGCGCTCCACCGGGAAGGAGCGACGGCCGGCACCCTCACCAGCTTGAAGTAGCTGTAGTACAGCAGGAACGATCCCATGATGTAGGGATTGAGGGTCTCGACCTCGACGAAGGATCGGATGAACAGAAGCACCATGACGCCGGCAAGAATCACGGAGTCGGCTTGCCATGTCCTGAATATCAGCGCCGAGACGTGACCCCAGAGCGTGCGCAGGATGATCAGCGAAAGCAGTGTCGCGCCGACGAAGCCGAGTTCCACCAAGGTCTCGATGTAGGTGTTGTGGAAGTGGAAGCCGCTTCGCGCGGCGATATAGAATTCGTTCCACAGCCGCTCGGCCTCGGAGAAGCCCTGCACCCAATAAGCCGCGTAGCCGACGCCGAGGATGGGCGATTGCTGCGCGGCATTCCAGCCCTGTTGCCAGAGGTAGGTTCGTCCGGTGAGCGTCGAATCCTTGCCGAAAAGGCCAAGGACAAAGTCCATCAGCCCGAGATTCAGCGCAATCACGGTGCAGGCGACCAGCCCGCCCGCACCGATTATGAAAATCACCCGGCGATGGCGGAGCGAAAGCAGCTTGCCGATGGAAAGCAGGGCGACCAGAGCGAGAACCGCCGGGGTCGACGCCATCGAAGTGGCCGAATGCGACACGACCAGCAGATAGCCCGACAGAAGGACGATCGGTACAATCAACAAAAAGCTTATGCGTCCGCGCCTGAGAAAGGCGAGGTAGACAACGCAGAAATAAATGCCGAGCGATGCGACAAAGCCGATCTGGTTCTTGGAGCTGAAAGCGCCGACGAAATTGTATGTCCCGTCGAGAACGTCGTAGGAATAACTTGCGACCTTGAGCGAGTAGAGCAGAACGACGAAAATCCCGATCAGGGCGCCTATGGTCAAGGTCCGGACGCTGACGGTGCGCGCGGCAATGTAGGCGCAGGCGATATGGGAGCAATATTGGACGGCCGTTCTTGCCGTGGTGCCGGGAGCCGCCGACCAGAACACCGAGAAGCAGACATAGGTTGCAAAGGCCAGCGGAAGCCAGGCGCTGGAAGCGTGCCTTAATATCTTGCGGTAGTCGACCAGGATGAGCGGTAGCCAGACCGCATAATAAGCCAGGATCATGGCCTGGCCGAAAATGGTCGAGTAGGAGAACGCCCAGATCGAGACGGCAACGGCAAAGCTGCCATAGACCGTGTTCTTGTCCGGATCGATCAACAGAGATTTTGGAATCTTCATCTCGATAGCGGTTTTCCGTCCTTGCAGCTCAATGCCGATTTCATGGGCCGCTCGTGGGCCGATTCGTCGGATCGATGGGAGCCTCGCCTGCAGGCGCTCGCATTGTGCAGTGCAATATAACCCATCCGGCGCCGCCTGTCACCCGGATGCCAACCGGGCGCGTCGTTCCAGCCGTTCTCTCCATACCGGGCGAGACGATTTGGCCAGAAGGCAGTGCCGTACAATTGACCGGTGCTGGCCCATCATAAGCTGTTCTGAGGTTGCAAGTCCGCGCTTGAACTTGTCCGCCGTTGACTTCACATTCGCCGCCCATTGGGAGGAAGACCACATGCCGATGAGTTTCGCGGGACGATTTGCCGGACGATCTGCTGTTATCACCGGCGGCGCCTCAGGCATCGGCCTGGCCGTCGCGCAAAGGATCACTGACGAAGGCGGGCGTGTTTCGGTCTGGGATCGCGATGCCGCCCAGATCGAGCAGGCCAAGGCCATTGTTCCAGGCCTGCACAGCGTCACGTTAGACGTCGCCGACCCCATAGCGGTCGAAGCCGCCGCCGGAGAGACGATCGAAGCGCTTGGCGCGGTCGATGTCCTTGTCACCAGTGCTGCCATCACCGGGCCGAACATGACGACCTGGGAGTATTCGGTGGAGGATTGGCGCCGGGTCACCGACATCAACATCAACGGCGTCTTCTTCTGCAACAAGGCGCTGGTCCCGCATATGCTCGAACGCAATTACGGCAGGATCATCAACATCGCCTCGATTGCCGGCAAGGAAGGTAACCCGAACGCCTCGGCCTACAGCACCTCCAAGGCGGCGGTGATCGGCATGACCAAATCGCTCGGCAAGGAACTGGCCAAGACCAAAGTAACGGTGAACTGCGTCACGCCGGCGGCCGTGCGCACCGCGATCTTCCAGCAGATGAGCCAGCAACACATCGACTTCATGCTGTCCAAAATACCGATGGCGCGGTTCGGCGAGGTCGAGGAGGTGGCGGCGCTGATTTGCTGGATCGCGTCCGAGGAATGCTCGTTCACGACGGCGGCCGTCTTCGACGTCTCCGGCGGCCGGGCGACCTACTGAGGCGGGGCCGGACGCAAACCGCCCGACCGGATCGCGGCGCCTCAGTCGTGAAGCTCCCGCGAGATCGGCGGGCCGATCGAAAAATCGCTGAATGTCACTTCGAAGCCCTCGCGCTGCGGCGAACAGCACATCATGCCGACATCGACCGTTTTCGACGGCGGGAAATAGGCAAGCCGCACCGGTTTCCAGTGCTTGTCAGATGCGTCGCGATACTGGACGCGGATCGTCTCGGCATGGCGGGTCATGCGGATCCTGACCCCGTCCGGATCGGCCGGAATGCTGGCCAGCGACCAGTCGGAGGCATCGTTGGTGACGACGACGGAAAAATACATCAGCCCGTCGGTGTATTCGATGCCGGCCTTGATCCAGTGCGTCTCGCTCAGGCGGACCATAAGCCCGGCCTGATCGTAAAGCACCTCATAGTGCCCCTTGACCGTGACTTCGGCGCTGAAATCGCCCTCGACCTCACGATAGAGGAAATGGCCATTGTCGCGCCAGAAGCCGTAGAACGTCTCGCGCCAGAAGTCGGTCTCCTCACCGGTCCGTACATGCACCGTATTGTTGCCGAAGGCGTGGTGCGGCGGCGGATTGAGCCAGGTCAGGTCCGTATTCTCAGATGCCATCGACTTGCTCGCTGCCTGGCTGGTCTGCCGCCTTTTCTTAGCCGGCAAACGTGTAAGCGGTCTTCACCGTGGTGTAGAACTCTGCGGCATAGCGGCCCTGCTCGCGCGGGCCGTAGCTCGATCCCTTGCGCCCGCCGAAAGGCACGTGGAAGTCGACGCCGGCCGTCGGCAGATTGACCATGACCATGCCGGCTTCCGAATTGCGCTTGAAGTGCGTGGCATGCTTGAGGCTCGAGGTGCAGATGCCGGACGTCAGCCCGAACGGCGTGTCGTTGGCCACCGCCAGCGCCTCGTCATAATCCTTGACGCGGATGACGTTGGCGACCGGGCCGAAAATCTCCTCGCGCGAGATGCGCATGGCGTTGGTGGTTTCGGTGAACAGCGCAGGCTGCAAATAGAAGCCGCGGGTTTCGCGATCGAGCCGCTCGCCGCCGAAGGCGAGATCGGCACCTTCCTGACGTCCGATGGCGATATAGTCCTCGTCCTGTTTGAGCTGGCTCTGGTCGACAACCGGCCCGATCTGCGTCTTGGCATCGAGAGCGTCGCCGACGATCAGCTTGGCCATGCGGTCCTTGAGCACCTCGACGAAGCGGTCGTGGATGCCGTCCGTCACCACCAGCCGGGACGACGCCGTGCAGCGCTGGCCGGTCGAGAAGTAGGCACCGTTGATGGCGCAGTCGACGGCGACGGCAAGGTCGGCATCGTCGAGCACCACAAGCGGGTTCTTGCCGCCCATTTCGAGCTGGAACTTGCGCATGTGCTCGACGCTGGCGGCGGCGACGCGCTTGCCGGTGCCGACCGAGCCGGTGAAGGTGATGGCGTTGAGGTCAGGACTGTCGAGCATGGCCTGGCCGACCACCGAACCTTTGCCCATCACCAGGTTGAGCACACCCTTGGGCAGCCCGGCGCGGTGCAGGATGTCGACAATGGTCCAGGCGCTCTCCGGAACGAGTTCCGCCGGCTTGAAGACGATGGTGTTGCCGTAGGCCAGCGCCGGAGCGATTTTCCAAGCCGGAATGGCGATCGGGAAATTCCACGGCGTGATGATGCCGACGACGCCGACCGCTTCGCGGGTGATCTCGACGCCGACGCCGGGCCGCACGCTTGGCACCAGCTCGCTCGACAGGCGCAACGCCTCGCCGGCGAAAAAATCGAATATCTGGGCGGCCCGCACAGTCTCGCCGATGCCCTCGACCAGTGTCTTGCCTTCTTCGCGCGCCAACGCCCGGCCTATTTCATCTTTCCGCGCGGTGATCTCGTCCGACGTCTTCCTCAGCACCGCATGGCGTGCCAGCAGGCCCGATCGGGACCATGCCGGAAATGCCGCTTTCGCCGCGGCGATGGCCTGCCGAGCATGCTCCGCGCCCCCCGATGCATATTCGCCGACCACGTCGTCGAGATTGGACGGGTTGATGTTGCGGGAGCCGGCATCGCCTACCCACTCGCCATCGATGAGGTTCTTTCGAAACGGGATCATGTTGCTGTCTTCCTTGTCGTCCTTCGATCGCCGTCTATCTGGACCACCGACCGCCGCACCGCAAGGCCGAAGAAGGCAAACTTCTCCTTCTCGACAGGCATGTGATAGGTGTCGGGGGCGGGAAAAGACGATTCTTGTGTGGTGCGACGCGGATCGCACGGGAGGTAAAGTATCATGTCCGACAGCGCCTTGCCGCTGGTGATCAGCGCACCCGAACCGCGCACGCTCGACCTGATCTTCACGCCGGCTGCGCTGGCGAAATTTCGATCGAAATACCGCATCGTCGAAACATCGCCTGAAGGTGTCGCGGCGCTGCCGGCCGATATCCTTGGCGAGGCGCGCTACATTGTCGGCCAGCCGCCGATCACGCCGGAGACGCTGGAGAAAATGAAGGCGCTGCGCTGCGTCTTCAATGTCGAGAGCAACCTTATCGACAACATGCCGTACGAGGCGCTGTTTTCGCGCGGCATCCATGTCGTCACCACCGGGCTGGTGTTTGCAGAGCCGGTGGCCGAGCTCGGCCTTGCCATGGCGCTCAACCTCGCCCGCGGAATCGTCGACGCCGATCTCGCATTTCGTCAGGGCAAGGAGCTGTGGGGCGGCGACGGCAACCGGACGGCGCGGCTTCTTTCCGGCGCGGATGTCGGCATTATCGGCTTCGGCGATCTTGGCCGTGCGCTCAACCGGCTGCTGTCAGGCTTTCGCACGCGGACAAAAGTCTTCGACCCGTGGCTGCCGCCGTCGATCCTGATCGAAAACGGCGTCGAGCCGGCCTCTCTTGACGACGTTCTGTCGAACAGCGATTTCGTCTTCGTCGTCGCTTCGGTGACCAGCGAAAACCAGGGCTTCCTCGGCGCCGAGGCGTTTGCCAGGATGCGCAAGGGAGCCGCTTTCATCCTGCTCAGCCGAGCCGGCGTGGTCGATTTCCCGGCACTGATGGACGTCGTCCGCAGCGGCCATATCGTCGCCGCCAGCGATGTTTTTCCTGAGGAGCCTCTGGCCCAGGATCACCCGGTCCGTACGTTGCCGGGGTTCCTGCGCTCCGCCCACCGGGCCGGCGCGCTTGACATCGCCTTCAAGCGGATGGGCGACATGGTGCTGGAAGACATGGACCTGATCGACCGCGGCCTGCCGCCGATGCGTTCGAAGCGGGCCGAGCGTGAGACCGTTTCGCGAATGCGTTCGAAGCCGGTCGACAAGAATTAAGCCGCCTGCCGACGGTCGCACATGCTCAGACGGTGAAGGACCAAAACAGGCAGGCCAGTGTCGCTGCGGCGAAGATGACGAAGAACAGGCTTCTCAACAAGATGTTGCGGCGCAGCTCGTTGATGAACAGATGGCATCCGACGACGCCTGCGACAAACAGGAAGCGCCAGTTCAGGAGTGCGGAGAGCACATCGCGCTGACCGAAAGCAAATCTCGCGGCGAGACATCCAACGATGAGCGCAAACAACACGATGACCGTCCAGAAGATCGCATCGGCGGCATGTGTCAGGACGATGCCAGCGAGCCTGATCGGCAGAACCATCATCAGCAGTGCGCTGAAAAAATAGATCGCCGCGAGCGGAATGAACGTCCCCGCATCGGCGACGTCGCTCAAGCGCTTGGCGCCGATCGCGCCATAGGGATAGCCATGCCTGGCCACCGCCAGGCTGAGCGCCATCAGCAAGGCCGTCAGCACGGCGGCAAGCGCGAATGAGGTCAGGGCTTTGCTCATGAGGCTCCCGTTCCGAGCGAATCGAAGTCAGAACGTTGGTAGCCCATGGTTTGTAAATTGCTAGTAAGCATCATGCAGCGGCGCGGCAGAGTTCCTCGGCGCATCACTCCGCAGCTTGCAGACGCCGCCCGTCGATAATGGTCTTGATCTCGGCGCGGCAAGAGCCGCAATTGGTGCCGGCGTGAAGGGCGGCGCCGATTGCCGCGACGCTGGTACAGCCGCCGCGTACCGCTTCCGCGATCTGGTTGGCACCGACCCCGAAACAGGCGCAGACGATGGCACCGCGGTCGACGCTGTTGCCGCCCGGCCGCCCGGCGACAATCGCCAGCCGCGCCTGCCGATCGGCATGGTCAGCACCAAGTTGTTCGACCGCCCAGCCGCGCGACACCGCTACCGGGGTAGGCGCAAGATAGAACGCGCCGACCAGCCGATTGCCTGCGAAACGGGCGAAGCGATGGTGCCCGCCGGCGATGTCGTGATAGGCGAGCGTCTCGCCTTCGAGGCCGAACAGCGAGGCGGCAAACCCGGTCCAGTCACGGCCGGACTGCAGCGCAATTTCAAGGCGCCAGCCGGCGGGGCAGCGGGCGAGGCTCCAGTAATCGGCGTCGATCGATGCGGGTCGTTCGGCAAGCACGGCGAAGCCGAAGGCAGTGGCGGCGAACCGCTGGATGCGGGCGGCAACGTTCTTCGAGGCCGGCTGACCTGAAATCGCATCGGTCGTCGGCGGGACCAGTGCATCGACACGCGCGCGGGCGGAGATCTGATCGGTCCAGTGCATCGGAACGAATACAGAGCCTTGGCGTTGGCGCACCGTCACCAGCGCGCGGACCAGCACCTCGCCATGGCCAGTCGAGACGCGCACGATGTCGGCATCGCCGATACCATAGTGCTGCGCATCCGCCGGGTGGATTTCGACGAACGGTTCGGCCATGTGCTGCGACAGGCGCGGGCTCTTGCCGGTCCGCGTCATGGTGTGCCAATGGTCGCGGACGCGCCCGGTGTTGAGGACGAGCGGGTAGTCCGGGTTGGTGCGGGTTTGTGCGGCTGGGCGGATGGCAATGAAGCGCGCCTTGCCGTCGGGCGTGTAGAAGCCGCCATTGGCGAAGAAGCGGATGCTGGCTGAGCTATGTCCAGCCTGAACACCCCCCTCTGGCCTGCCGGCCATCTCCCCCTCAAGGGGGGAGATTGGCGGTTTTGCCGGCTGCGCCCACTCATCAACCTGGGAGACTGGCGACAGCCGAGCAGCAGGCTGATCTCCCCCCTTGAGGGGGAGATGGCCGGCAGGCCAGAGGGGGTCATCTGCGACGGCCTCCACCTCGGTGGGGCGACCCGGAGAGGTCGAGACTTCACCACCGACCCCACCCCGTCCCGCTTGTTTCGCTTTGCTCAACGCGCGTGCCGACCCTCCCCTCAAGGGGGAGGGTGAGGCCGGCGCTGGCCATTGGAACGGCAGAAGATCCTCATAGGCCTCTGCACCGATATCGCCATACGCGCCTATATCAAAATCGCGCGCGCCGTCATTCTCGAAGCCCGACAGCGCCGCGTGCTCGGCGAAGATGTCGGTCGGCGACACATGCGAAAACGCCTCGCCGAAGCCCATCAGCTTGGCAACTTCAGCGATGATCCACCAATCTGGCCTTGCCCCGCCGGGCCTGGCCAAAAAAGCCCGCTGGCGCGAGATGCGGCGCTCCGAATTGGTGACGGTGCCATCCTTTTCGCCCCATGCGGTGGCCGGCAGCCGGACATGGGCGTGGCGGACCGTGTCGGTCTCGCCCAGCACGTCCGAGACCACAACAAACGGGCAGGCCTTGATCGCCGCTTCGACGGCATCGGCATCCGGCATCGAATCGACCGGGTTGGTGGCCATGATCCACAGCGCCTTGATGCGTCCGTCGGCCACCGCTTGGAACATCTCGACCGCTTTCAGGCCGGGTTTTTCGGCGACGGTTGGGGCATTCCAGAAGCGCCGCACGCGTTCGCGGTGCTCGGGGTTTTCGATCTCCATGTGGGCGGCCAGCATGTTGGCCATGCCGCCGACCTCACGGCCGCCCATGGCGTTGGGCTGGCCGGTCACCGAGAACGGCCCGGCGCCGGGCTTGCCTATGCGGCCGGTGGCTAGATGGCAGTTGATGATGGCGTTGACCTTGTCGGTGCCCGAAGACGACTGGTTCACGCCTTGGCTGTAGACGGTCACCGTCTTCGCCGTCGCGGCAAACAGGCTGTAGAAGCGGGCCAGTTCGTCCTCACTGAGACCCGTGGCAGCCGCGATGCCGGCAAGATCGAGCGCCGAGGCGGCGAAAAGCGCTTGCCCGAAGCCGGTCGTGTGCGCCGTGATATAGGTGCGGTCCAGCGCGTTGTGCTGGCCGAGATAGGCGAGCAGCCCGGTGAACAAAGCGACGTCGCCATCGGGCGCGATCGCCAGATGCATGTCGGCGATGTCTGAGGTCATTGTGCGGCGAGGGTCGATCAGCACCACCTTCATCTCGGGCCGCTTTTCCCGGGCGGCGGCAATGCGCTGGTAGAGTACCGGATGGCACCAGGCGAGATTGGAGCCGACCAGCACGATCAGGTCGGCAAGTTCCAGATCCTCGTAATTTCCCGGAACGGTGTCCGAGCCAAAGGCGCGGCGGTGGCCGGCGACCGACGAGGCCATGCACAGGCGCGAATTGGTGTCGATATTGGCCGAGCCGATAAAGCCTTTCATCAGCTTGTTGGCGACGTAATAGTCCTCGGTCAGCAACTGGCCGGAAACATAAAAGGCGACCGAACCGGGGCCGTGTTCGGCAATGGTTTGCGAGAAGGTCGAAGCGACAAGGTCGAGCGCTTCGTCCCAGTCGGTGCGGCGACCGTGGATCTCCGGGTATAGCAACCTGCCGTCGAGGTCGATGGTCTCAGCCAGCGCCGAGCCTTTGGAGCAGAGCCGGCCGAAATTCGCCGGGTGGTCCGGGTCGCCACGAACGGTTATTTCACCGTCCGCGGCGACCTTCGCCAGCACGCCGCAACCCACCCCGCAATAGGGGCAGGTGGTCCTCACCTCGCGCGCTTCATCAATCTGCATGGTTCACGCCGCGCGGCTGGCCAGCGCTTCAAGCGCAATGAACAGCCGCTCGCCGTCGATCCGCACCGCAATGGTGCGCACCGCGCCCTCGTCCGCGCCGAGCGCCTTGCCTGTCTCCAGCGAGATCACCCAATTGTGCAAGGGACAGGTCACCGCCGTGCCATGGACGATGCCCTGGCTGAGCGGCCCACCTTTGTGCGGGCAATGGTCGTCGATGGCGAAGACTTGATCGTCGGCCGTGCGGAAGACGGCGATCTTGCCTTCGGGCGTGGCGACGCAGCGCGCGCCGCGACGCGGAATGTCCGAGAGCGTGCCTATCGATACCCAGTTCATGTGGCTATTCCTCTTTTGCGCGTGTTCTTGTCCGAAAACGCATTCCACTTTTCGGGAACACGCGCCTACTCCGCCGCCTGGGCAAAGCCGACCGAAGCCATCGGCCGGAATTCATGCTTGTCCTTGCCGGAAGCACGTTCCGACCATGGGTCGACCTGGGCGAATTTCTGCGAAAAGACGAAGCGGTCGAAATAGGCTTTGCGCTTCTCGCCATCGTCCATGATCTGACGCTTGATCTCAGCTATGCCGACGCGCTTGGCCCATTTGTAGATACGCTCGAGATAGCGGCCCTGCTCGCGATACATCTGCGTCAACGCCACGATATGCTCCAGCGCCTCGTCCTCGGTCTTGACCAGGCCGAGCACTTCGGTGCCCTTGATGTCGAGACCGGCGGCGCCGGCGAAATGGATCTCGTAGCCGCTATCGACGCAGATCACGCCGACATCCTTGCAGGTCGCCTCGGCACAGTTTCGCGGACAGCCCGACACCGCCATCTTGACCTTGGCCGGGGTCCACGAGCCCCACATGAATTTTTCGATACGGATGCCCAAGCCGGTCGAATCCTGCGTGCCGAAGCGGCACCAGTCCGAGCCGACACAGGTCTTCACCGTGCGCAGTCCTTTGGCATAGGCGTGGCCGGAGACGAAGCCGGCCTGGCCGAGATCGGCCCATACCGCCGGCAGGTCTTCCTTGCGGATGCCGAGCATGTCGATGCGCTGGCCGCCGGTGACCTTGACCATCGGGATCTCGAACTTGTCGACGACGTCTGCGATGGCGCGCAATTCGGCGGCGTTGGTGACGCCGCCCCACATGCGCGGCACTACCGAATAGGTGCCGTCCTTTTGGATGTTGGCGTGGACGCGCTCGTTGATGAAGCGCGACTGGTAATCGTCGGCGTATTCGTCGGGCCAGTCGCAGACGAGATAATAGTTGAGCGCCGGCCGACATTTGGCGCAGCCGCAGGAGGTCTTCCACTCCAGTTCCTGCATGACGGCGGGAATGGTCTTCAAGCCCTTGGCCTTGATCAGCCGGCGGACCTCGTCATGGCCAAGCGCGGTGCAGCTGCACATCGGCTGGACCGCCGCGGGGTTGTATTTGTCGCCGATGGTCAGCACCATCAGCTTTTCGACCAGCCCGGTGCAGGAGCCGCAGGAGGCCGACGCCTTGGTGTGGGCGCGCACATCGTCGAGCGAGGTCAAGCCCCTGGCCGTGATCGCGCCGGTGATCTTTCCCTTGCATACGCCGTTGCAACCGCAGATTTCCGCATCATCCGGCAAGGCTGCAACGGCCGCCATAGGGTCCAGGGGGGCGCCTCCCTGGTAGGACTGGCCGAAGATGAGCGTATCGCGCATCTCGGATATGTCGGTCTGCTTCTTCTTGAGGTCGTTGAACCAGGCGCCGTCCGCCGTCTCGCCATAGAGCACGGTGCCGATGATGCGGTCGTCCTTGAGTACCAGGCGCTTGTAGACGCCGGCCGCGGCATCGCGCAGCACGATCTCCTGGCGGTCATCGCCCTCGGCGAAGTCGCCGAGAGAGAACAGCTCGATGCCGGTGACCTTGAGCTTGGTCGGCGTGTCCATGTGGACGAAAGCCGCCGCCTCATTGCCGGCCAGATGGCTGGCGGCGACGCGCGCCATCTCGTAGAGCGGCGCGACCAGCCCGTAGACCTGGCCGTTGACCTCGGCGCATTCGCCGATTGCGTAGATATCGGGATCGTTGCTGCGCATGCCGGCGTCGACGACGATGCCGCGATTGACCGCAATGCCGGCTTCCTTCGCCAGCGCCGCATTCGGCCTGATGCCCACCGCCATGACGACGAGCGTTGCGGGAATGACTGTGCCGTCGGCAAGCTCCACCCGCTCGACCTTGCCGTTGCCGGTGATCGCCTGGGTGTTGGCCTTGGTGATGACCTTGATGCCGCGCTGCTCGACGGCGCGCTGCAGGAGATATCCGGCGGCCGGATCGAGCTGACGCTCCATCAGCGTCGGCATGACGTGCAGCACGGTGACGTCCATCCCTTGCGCGTTCAGACCCGCAGCCGCTTCCAGGCCGAGCAGGCCGCCGCCGATGACCACCGCCTTGGCCCGCGACTGGGCGGCAAGCATCATCGCCCGGACGTCGTCGAGATCGCGATACGTGAGCACGCCGGGCAGATCATGGCCTGGCACCGGAATGATAAACGGCACCGAGCCGGTGGCGATGACGAGCTTGTCGTAGGGCTCGGTCACGCCATGATCGGAGGTGACGGTCTTTGCCTGCCGGTCGATGGCGACGATCTTGTGGCCCTTGTAGAGGGTGATGCCGTGCTTGATGTACCAGCCGTCGCCATGGATGATGATCTCCTCATAGGCCTTTTCGCCCGACAAAACCGGCGAGAGCATGATGCGGTCGTAGTTCACGCGCGGCTCGGCGTTGAAGATGGTGACCTGGTAGCGCCCAGGCGCCTTTTCCAGGAGGTGCTCCAGCATGCGCCCGGGGGCCATGCCGTTGCCGATGATGACGAGTTTCTCGGTCATGTCCTGATCCACTCCGGTCTCACTCAGCCGCGTAGGAAAGGCCTGAAGCTTCGTCAGACGCCGTGCGCTCCATCCGCCGGATGGAAAAATGCATCCAGGCAAAGCAGGTGGCGACGATGACGAAGAGCAGCATGAAGCAGCTCGACCAGACGCCGGTGAGGTCGTTGAGCGCTCCGAAGACGATTGGCAGGATAAAGCCGCCGAGCCCGCCAATCATGCCGACAACGCCGCCGACCGCGCCGACACTCTGCGGATAGTAAGCCGGGATGTGCTTGTAGACGGCAGCCTTGCCGAGGCTCATGAAGAAGCCGAGCACACAGGCAACGGCTATGAAGGCGAGCGGGCCGACCTCGAAATGGAAGGCGATCGGCCCGCTGACACCGCGCACGACGTAATCTGCCGAGGGGAGAGACAGAACGAGAGTCGCGGCGGCACTGACAGCGAAGGTCCAGTAGAGCACGGTGCGGGCGCCGATCCGGTCGGAAAGCACGCCGCCATAGGCGCGGAAAATACTTGCCGGAATTGAATAGGCCGCCCCGATCATGCCGGCGGTCGCAAGCCCGAAGCCGTAGACGCCGATCAGGTAGCGGGGCAGCCACAACGAGAGCGCCACGAATGCACCGAAGGCGAAGAAATAATAGAAGGCGAAGCGCCAGACCTGCAGGTTCTTGAGCGGTGCGAATTCCTGCAAGAAGCTTCTCGCGGGCGCTGCCTTGCCGGCGCGGCGCTCGCGGATGACCGGATCGTCGCCGGTCGTGAACCAGAAGACGGCGGCCATGACGACGAGTGCTGCCGCCCAGATCAGCGCGACCGACTGCCAGCCCCAGGAGAGAAGCACGAACGGTGCCAGGAACTTGGTGACCGCGGCGCCGACATTGCCGACACCAAAAATGCCAAGCGCCGTACCCTGCTTGCCGGCCGGGAAGAAGCGCGAGACATAGGCGACACCGACGGCGAAGGAACCGCCGGCGAGCCCAACGCCTAGTGCGGCGACCAGCATCTGCCCGTAGGTGTGCGCAAAAGCGAGCAGAAAAGTCGCGACCGCCGCCGCAAGCATGGTCGCGGTGTATACCAGCCGTCCGCCAAAACGGTCGGTCCAGACACCGAGCACCATACGGACGAGCGAGCCGGTGAGGATCGGCGTGCCGACGAGCAGGCCGAACTCCGTCTCGTTCAGCCCCAGCTCCTGCTTTATGCGCACGCCGATGATTGAAAAGATCGTCCACACCGCGAAGCAGACGGTGAAGGCGATGGTGGACATGGCAAGCGCCTGCCGGGGAGCGCTGTCCTGGCTGGGCGCGGCTGGGAGATTTGCGGTCATTTTCTGGCTCCGGTTTGCGGCGTGGGAGGCACCGCCCTTGTCTGTTCGTTCGCGACTGTCAGCGGCGCAGCATCGGCGAACTGGTTGAACCCGACCTTTGCGCGGTCACTTCGAGACCCTTGCCGTCAGTCTTGGCGCCGGCGGGAAAGAGGACGAGCGCGGCGGTGAACAGCGCGCTGCTGGCCAGAAAATGGCGGCGCGTGAGCCCGCGAGGCACGCGCCAGTTCCAATCCGTTTCGTCATCGTCGTCTCCGGTTGGGCGCCGCTTGGGACCAGCGCCGTCGATTGCGTCAAAACAAAAAAGCCGCCGGCCAGGTCTTCGCGTCCGGGGTTCCGGGAGCGCGTGTGGACCTGAGCGGCAGCTTTGCCTGTGGCGCCCGCCATTGGACGCCGTTTCACTTGGCCCTTGCGGACCCTACATTTTGAAAAGCAGGAAGCGTGCCAATTCGACAGCGCTCTTAATTATCGAATGAAATCAATATGAACCGCAGCCGCGCGACTTTTGACCAAGCTCGGCAGCGGATCAAAGATTAGTCAAAATGCCTTGCACGGCAGCATAATATTTGTGCAATGCGGTAGATTGCCCATTGCCGATGCAGATTGCCAATGATGACGAGTTTTCCCGTTATGGCCTTACTCCGCGGCTTCGACGAAGCGGTGGCGTTCGTAGAGGAATTTCAGCACCGCCTCGCGGCAGCGCAGGAAGGTGCGGTCGGAGGAAAGCTCGATGCGCCGACGCGGCCGGGCCAGCGGCACGGGAAGAACCTCGCCGATGGTGGCCGCCGGCCCGTTGGTCATCATGACGATGCGGTCGGACAACAGCACCGCCTCGTCGACATCGTGAGTGATCATGATCATCGTCGAGCCGAGCCTCGAATGGATATCCATCACCGCGTCCTGCAGATGCGCGCGCGTCAGCGCGTCGAGCGCGCCGAACGGCTCGTCGAGCAGCAGGATCTTCGGCTCCATGGCCAGCGCCCGGGCGATGCCGACGCGCTGCTTCATGCCGCCCGAAATCTCGGCCGGACGTTTGTCCTTGGCATGCGCCATCTGCACGAGATCGAGATTGCGCATGATCCATTCATGCCGCTCGGCCCGGCTCTTTGTGCCGCCGAAGACCTTGGATACCGCGAGGTTGATGTTTTCGTAGACGGTCAGCCATGGCAGCAGGCTGTGGTTCTGGAACACCACGGCGCGTTCGGGACCGGGGCTGTCGACCTCCTTGTCTTCCAACAGAACCGCGCCGGCGGAGACCTTGGTCAGGCCGGCGATCAGGTTGAGCAAGGTCGACTTGCCGCAGCCGGAATGGCCGATGATCGAGACGAATTCGCCTTTGTCGATGGTCAGCCGGATGTCCTTGAGCACGTCGCTGACTTGGCTGCCGCGGGCGAAGGATTTGTCGATGTGGTCGAGTTTCAGATAGGCCGTCATCGTCCCTCTCCTCACTTTGCCGTTGTGCCGCGGGTGACGAAGGCGCCGACCGCCGCGACCAGGCGGTCGAGGCAGAAACCGGTGACGCCGATATAGGCGAGTGCGACAATGATGTCGGGCAGGCGCGACGAGTTCCACGCGTCCCAGATGAAGAAGCCGATGCCGACGCCGCCGGTCAGCATTTCGGCGGCGACGATGGCCAGCCAGGACAGGCCGATGCCGATCCGCAGGCCGGTGAAGATGTAGGGCGCGGCCGCCGGCACCATGATCTTCACAAAGAACTCGAACTGGTTGAGCCGGAGGATACGGGCGACGTTGCGGTAGTCCTCGGGGATGTTGCGGACACCGACCGCGGTGTTGATGATGATGGGCCAGATCGAGGTGATGAAGATGACGAAGATCGCCGACGGGCTGGAATCGCGGAACGCCGCCAGCGACAGCGGCAGCCACGCGAGCGGCGGCACCGTGCGCAGGATCTGGAAGACCGGATCGAGACCGCGCATCGCCCAGATCGACTGGCCGACGAGCGCGCCGAGCGCGACGCCGACGATTGCTGCCAGGCCGAAGCCCATGGCGACGCGCTGCAGCGACATCAGCACCCGCCAGGCGAGCCCAATGTCCTGCGGGCCATTGTCGAAGAACGGGTGGGCGATCAGGTCATAGGCCTCGTTCCAAACTTGGCTTGGCGGTGGCAGGCTGGCTGTGGGCGACGAACAGGCGACCTGCCAGACGACGAGCATAATGGTGATGACGATGACCGGCGGCACCAGCGTGCTGGCCAGCTTGCCTGCGATCGCGGCCGGGTCGAAGCGGCGCCGCGCCCTGGCGGTGAAGGCGATGATTTCGGCGGGCTTGGCAGGCGCGGGGAACGGCTTCACCTTGCGGTCCTCGATGGCTTGGATAGACATTTCTCGAACGTTCCTTTGGCATTTGGCGACAAGCGGCGCCGTTGCGCTTGTGGCGACAAACGGCGCGAGCGCCGTTTGCACCGTTCAGGCCGATGCCTTGATCTTCAGGCTGTCGAGATAGGCGGACGGGTTCTCCGGATCGAAGACCTTGCCGTCGAAGAAGGTCTCGACGCCGCGCGATGAAGACGCCGGGATATCGGCCGCGGCGACACCAAGATCCTTGGCCGCCTCTCGCCACAGATCCTCGCGATTGACCTGGGCGACCAGCGCCTTGATGTCGGTGGTCGGCGCGAACTTGCCCCAGCGGATGTTTTCGGCGAGGAACCAGCTGTCGTGGCTCTTGAAGGGATAGGACACGCCGCCCTGCCAGAACTTCATGTAGAGATCGGTGCCGTTGGCGACGCGGCCATTGCCGTAATTGATGTCGCCCTTGAGGCGGCCGATGATGTCGGCAGTCGGCACGTTCATCCATTGCCGCTTGCCGATGATGGCGGCCATCTCGTCCTTGTTTTCCTTGGCTTCGCACCATTGCTGGGCTTCCATGACCGCCATCAGGATCGCCTTGGTGGAGTTCGGGTACTTGTCGATGAAGGCGGCGCGCAGGCCGAGCGCCTTTTCCGGATGGCCCTTCCACAGTTCGCCGGTGGTGGCGGCGGTGAAGCCGACGCCCTGGTGGACGAGCTGCTCGTTCCACGGCTCGCCGACACAGAACACGTCCATGTTGCCGACCTTCATGTTGGCGACCATCTGCGGCGGCGGCACGACGATGGTCGAGACGTCCTTGTCGGGATCGATGCCGCCGGCAGCCAGCCAGTAGCGCAGCCAAAGATCGTGCGTGCCGCCCGGGAAGGTCATGGCGGCCTTCACCTCCTTGCCTGCGGCCTTTTTCGCAGCGAAGGCGTCCTTCAGCTTGGAGGCGTCGAGGCCGACACCGGTGCCGGCATATTCCTGGGCGACAGAAATGCCCTGGCAGTCGTAGTTGAGCCGGGCCACGATCGCCATCGGCAGCGGCTGCTTGTTTTGAGTCACCTTGCCGGTGTGCATCAGATAAGGCATCGGCGTCAGGATATGGGCGCCGTCAATGCCGTTGGCTTCGCCGCCGAGCACCAGATTATCGCGCGTCGCCCCCCAGGAGGCCTGCTTGAGCACCTCGACGTCGGGCATGCCGAATTTCTCGAACAGGCCTTTCTCCTTGGCAATCATCAGCGGCGCCGCATCGGTCAGCGCTATGAAGCCGAGCTTGGCGCCGGTGACTTCCGGCGCGGCGGGCGCCGCATAGGCGCCGGAGGGCAGCAGCGCACGCGCCGCGGCCAGCGTTGCCGCGGTGGCCGCGCTGATCCTCAGGAAATCGCGGCGGCCGATCGCCGTTTGGGCGGAATGGCTATTGGTGCTTTTCGTCATCGTCATCTCCGGTTGGGCGCGGCTTGGGATCGGCGCCGTCGATTGCGTGTTCGACCAAAACAAAAAAGCCGCCGGCCAGGCCGCGCGCGTCCGTCCATCCGGGATCGCGTGTTGACCTGAGCGGCAGCGTTGCCTGTAGCGCCCGCCATTGGACGCCTATTCCGTGACCCGAGAAGAGTCTGCCTATTGCAACGCAGGAACCGTGCCAGTTTCGGAATGGATGACAAACATCAACGAGATCAACGACATGCCAAAATCGTCGGCGCGCCGGCCCGCTGGGCGAGCAAGCCAAAGATTGTTCATTAGCGCAGTTGCACGCACATTTTTTGTGCAGCGCACAAGAATGCCGCCGAAATGATCAGACTTCGGCGCGCGCCAATTTCTGGCCGGCAATGTAGGCGTCGATCTCGTCGGGATCGAAGATCTGGCCATCGAAGAAACCATCGGGACCGAGCACCAGGCTTGCCCCCGCCGAACCGACCGGAGTCGCGGCCTTCAGCGCGCCCTCGACCTTGGCATTGGCACCGGGAAGCGCTACGCCAAGCGGCTTCAACGCCGAGCGGTAGAGATCGGGGCGGTAGCAGTCGCGGGCAATAGCGAGGTTTTCCGGCGTGTGCGCGACATGCCCCCAGCGCACCATCTGCGTGTAGAACCACAGCGCATGGCTCTTCCACGGGAAGTTCGCCGCCTTGTTGAAGGGCAGAAAGAAGTCGCCGACACTCAGTTCGGCGCCGCCGCCGAGCGCCAGATGCCCGCTGAGGATCGGCATCTGCAGCGCCGGCGCAAGCCCGAGGAAGGCCGGCTGCGCCATAAGGGCCGCGAGTTCGTCACGGTTTGCCGGATCCTGGCACCAGCGCGCCGCGTGATGAAGCGCACGCAGCAGGGCTGAAAGCGCGTCCGGCTCTCTTTCCGCCCATGCCTTGCGCACGCCGACGACTTTCTCGGGGCTGGTCTTCCAGATGGCCGCCTTGACCGTGGCGATATGGCCGGTGCCCGCGACGACCGAGGCGCTGTTCCAGGGTTCGCCGACGCAGTAGCCGTCGATCCTGCCGGCGGCGAGTGCGTCGGCCATGAAGGGGGGCGGCACGATGACGATCTCGATTTCACGCGACGGGTCGATGCCACAGGCGGCGAGCCAGTAGCGCAATTCGTAATTGTGCCCGGAGTGCGGATGGACGACGGCGAAGCGAAGCGGATCGCCGCCGCCATTCGCCCGTTCACGAATCAGCGCTCCCAACGCCTTGCCGGCCCGCGCCGGATCGAGATCGGGTTGGGCGCCGTGCGCGGCCATGCCGGCCCAGACCGCGTTCGAAACCGTCACGCAATTGCCGCCGAGGCCGAGCGAAAACGGCACGACGGTATCGGAGGCGAGCGGCGTCAGCCCCAGATTGCAGGCGATCGGCATCGGCCCCAGCATATGCGCCAGATCGAAATGGCCGATGGCGATGCGGTCGCGGATGTTGGCCCAGGATGTTTCCCGGTTGAGCGTCAGGTCGATGCCTTCACGCAGGGCGAAGCCGATTTCCTTCGCCGCGACAAGGACAGCGCTGTCGAAGAGCGGCATGAAGCCAGCATTGATCCGGTGCTCGGCCGCCATTCTCAACTCTCCTCGGGATCCAGCAGGCCTGCCGCCGTTACCAGGCTCTGGGCGATCTCGGCGATCTTGCGGTTCTGGTTCATGGCGGTCTTGCGCAGCAGCGTATACGCCGCGTCCTCCGACAGGCCGCGCGACTTCATCAGGATGCCCTTTGCGCGATCGATCACCTTGCGGCTTTCCAATTCGCTGCGGGCTTCTTCCAGTTCGCGCGCCATGCGCGAAAACGCATTGAAGCGGCTGATTGCCATGTCGAGGATCGGCTTGACCCGCTCCTGACGCAGGCCGTCGACGACATAGGCCGACACTCCGGCTTCCACCGCTGCTTCGATCGAAGCCTGATCGGAGCGGTCGACGAACATGGCGATCGGCCGCTTCACCACGCGCGAAAGCTGGAACATGTTTTCGAGCATGTCGCGGTTGGGATTTTCGAGATCGATGACGATCACGTCGGGTTCGATCTCGGCTATCCGCCGCGCTATGCCGGCGACGTCATGGATGACCGTGACCTGCTGATGCCCGGCCTCCCGCAATCCCGCTTCGATTATCGAAGCGCGGATGTGGTTCTCATCGATCACCAGGACAGTGAGGGATTTGCGGATCATGCCGCATTTTGCGCAGGCGAGACGATTGTGCAATGCGGCATCGCGAGATTCACGGAAACAAAGCCGGCGTCCAGGCGCCGCCTGAGGAATTGGACGCGACGGCCAGCGTCGCGGCGGTGGTGCTGGGGCGGTCGGCGACAACGAACGGGCAACGCGCCTGTCCGGCGTACGCTGCTGGCAGGTGATCACCGCGCTCTACGTTATCTCGAGCGTGCTCGTCGGCACTGCACTACATCGGCCTGATCAAGGCCGTCGCTCGCCGACCCGCTGGTGCTGCCTTGGGTGGCCGCCGCCGTCGTCGGCGGCACCTCGATCTTCGGCGGCCGCGGCGGCTGCACCGGCACAATCAACGGCGCTGATCCCTACCGCGCTGACGACGCTGCTGACGATTTTGCAGATGCCGGAAGGGGCGTGGTGGATATTGTTTGGGTTAATCGTGCTGTTTGTGACGGCGGCCTATTTGCGGATTGTGGAGGAGAGATAGGGGGAAGCTGAGGCGGGGGCTGCTTTGACCCAATCACGACGCTCACTCCGGTCAGTGGTAACGTCCGGATTTGGCGCGCGATTCCGACCTCAGCGAACGAAGTTATGACACGCCATTCCAGTGTATGCTTGCTTCGCCAAATTGGGTGTGCGCTGCAATAGCAGCCCGAGACAGTCGCGCTTGCCGAAGGGGCTGTCGGCTTTGACGGGATTGGCGTAAGCTACAGTTAAGGGGGTGCACACATGCACCGCATCATCGCCATAGCGATCTTAGTTCTCGCGGCCGTGTTCAGCTCCGCGCGGGCGGAGGTGCTGATCGGCGTCTCGGCTGCGATGACGGGACGGCTCGCCTGGATCGGCGAGCAGGGACAGCGCGGCGCGGAGATGGCAGTGGCCGACGTCAACACGGCGGGCGGCGTGCTCGGCCAGAAGGTGAGGCTCATCTCGGTCGACGACTTCTGCGATCCCGAGCAAGCTGTGGCGGCCGCCAAGAAGCTGGTGGCTGACGGGGTCGTGCTCGTCGTCGGGCATTATTGCTCCGGGGCCTCGATCCCCGCATCAAAAGTGTACGAGGAGGCAGGCGTCGTTGAGATATCCCCAGGCTCGACCAATCCGCAGCTGACCGAACAGGGCCGTGCCAATGTCTTTCGCACCATTGGCCGCGACGACGCGCAAGGTTTCATCGCCGGCAACTACCTTGCCGATCGCTGGGGCAACAAGAAGATTGCGATCCTCCACGACAATTCGACCTATGGGAAGGGTCTCGCCGACGAGACCAGGAAGCAGCTGAACAAGCGGGGCGTGACTGAGGCCGTTTACGACGCATACATTCCCGGGAAGGACGACTATTCGGCCGAGGTCGCTACGTTGCAGACCGCCGGCGTCTCCGCCTTATATGTGGGTGGGTATCATGCCGAGGTTGCGCTGATTGCTCGCGCTGCACACGACAGTGGCTACACGGTTCAGCTCATATCCGGAGATGCTTTGGCGACCGAGGAATTTGCCCTGATCGCCGGCCCCGCGGCGGAGGGGACCCTCTTCACGTTCCCGGCGGACCCGAGGCGAAGCCCCGAAGCGGCCGCGGTCGTTGAGCAGTTCCGTGCGGAGAATTTCGAACCCGCGGGCTACACGCTGTTGAGCTACTGCGCGGTCCAGGTTTGGGCCCAGGCAGTCTCGAAGGCAGGTTCGCTGGAGCAGAAGGCCATCATTGCGGCACTGCACGAACAGGAATTCGACACCGTCATCGGCCGGGTCGATTTCGACGACAAGGGCGACCTCACGAAGCAGAGTTGGGTTTGGTACGTCTGGCGCGGCGGAGAGTACGTGCCGGTTGAATAGGGTTCGCTGATCGCCGGCGTGCCGGCTGAGATGTCTAGTCTGATGCAGACCAGTGTGGCCGGACTGTTCCGACTCGCCGAGCTTGAACGCCTCGGCATACGCGGCCGGCTGTTGCTCGCCTTTTTCGGGATCAGCGCCCTTGCGGTGCTGGCAACCGCTGCGGCGCTTTATGCCTTCCTCCAGGTTGGCGACGTCGTGGACCGAATTACCACGGATCGAGTGCCGTCGGCGCTCGCCTCCCTCCAGCTGTCGCGCCAGGCCGAACGGGTCGCTGCTGCCGCGCCATCGGTGCTGGCAGCGACAAGCAGGGCTCAGCACAGCGAGGTCTCGGCTGCCGTCGCGCTCGAGATGTCCCGCCTCGAGGCCCTGCGCACGGACCTCCGGGATGCCACGTTGGGCACAGTGCCTTTGGCCGAGATCGAGGAAGCCGCGATTGTTCTGAGGCGCAACCTGAAGGAGCTCGACTCTCTTGTTGTCGCCCGGCTCGACGTGGTCGCCCGCAAGGAGGAGCTCCTGAACCGCCTCGCCGCGACGACGACCGGAAGCCAGCGCCTTGTGGCCACCGGCATCCTAGTAATGGATTCCAGGCTCCCGCAATGGCGGGCGGTCGCGGCCGACACGTCGCTGTCGCCCGATCGACGCGCAGCGGCGATGGCCGACCTGGTCCAGGCGATTGCGGCTTACATTCCCCAGCAGAAGGCGCAGCTGGAGATCTCGGCGGTCAACGACGCGCTGGTGAAGGTCGCGAACGCGCCGACGCCGGGCGACCTGGCGTTGATCCTTTTTCCGCTACGCCGTTCGCTCACTGCTCTTGAAAAGGTTTCCACGGAGATCGACGAAAAGCTGCGGACCCGCTTCCGGCAGCGTGTTGACGAGTTCAGGGGTTTGACCGACGGCGAGGACAGCATCCCCAAGGTGCGGGAGGACGAGTTTGCTGTCCTGGCACAGGGCGAAAGGCTTCTGGCCGAGAACAATCGACTGTCGCGCAATCTCACCGCTGGCGTCGATCGCCTGGTCGCCACGGCAGATCAGGAGATCGCTGCGTCCGGTCGCGAAGCCGCGCTCGTCCAGCGCTACGGCACCGCGGTTGTACTCGGCTCCGCCTTTCTCAGCCTCCTGAGTTCGGTTCTGGTTGTCTGGCTCTATGTCGACCGCAGCCTCCTCGCCCGACTGGGGGCCGTGAGCCAAGGCATGCTCGCGATTGCGGGGGGCAATCTTCGTGCGCCGCTGCCAGCCGCGGGCAGCGACGAAATCGGGCGCATGGCCGAAGCGCTGAGACTCTTCCGGGATACTGCTGTCGAGGTCGAGGAAAAGAACCTGCGCGACGTTGCGGAAGCTCGTCAGCGGCTCATCGATGCCATCGAAAGCATCTCCGAAGGATTCGCTCTGTACGACTGGGAGGACCGGCTCGTCCTCAGCAACAGCCGCTACCGCGAATTGCTCTACACCGGTCTGGAGACCGAACTGACGCCCGGCACGACATTCGAGCAAATCATTCGCCGATCCGCTGAGCGCGGCTACATCAGGGACGCCGAGGGGCGGGTCGAGGAGTGGGTCGCCGAGCGCCTCTCGCGGCACCGCAACCCTGGCGAACCTTGGGTGCAGAGGCGAGGCGACGGGCGATGGGTCATGGTCAGCGAGCGGCGGATCAGCGCCGGCGGCACGGTCGCCGTCTATTCGGACATCACTGAGCTGAAGCAAAGGGAGGAGAACCTCGCCGAGAAATCCGTGGTTCTGGAGGCGCTTTCCAGCAAGCTGGCGAAGTATCTGGCGCCCCAGGTGTATCGCTCGATATTCACCGGCCGCCAGGAGGTCAGGATCGCCAGCCAGCGGAAGAAACTGACAATATGCTTCTCCGATATCGCCGGCTTTACCGAGACCACTGACAAAATGGAATCCGAGGATCTCACCCAACTCCTCAATCACTATCTGACGGAAATGTCGAAAATTGCTTCGGATCACGGCGCGACGATCGACAAATATGTCGGCGACGCGATCCTGATGTTTTTCGGCGATCCCGAGACTCGCGGCGTCAAGGAGGACGCGCTGGCTTGCGCGCAGATGGCACTTGCAATGCAAAAGCGGATTAGCGAGCTTGCCGAAGTCTGGCGGGACATGGGGATCGAAACACCGCTGCGCTGTCGCATCGGCATCCATACCGACTACTGCACCGTCGGTAACTTCGGCAGCGAGGACCGGATGGACTACACGATAATCGGCGGCGCCGTGAATCTCGCCTCGCGCCTGGAGCAGGAGGCGCCGCCGGGGGCCATCCTCATTTCCTACGAGACGTTTGCGCAAGTGAAGGACGCAATCGACTGTGAGGAACTGGGGCAAGTCCAGGTCAAGGGGATCGCCTATCCCGTCGCCACCTACCGCGTCATCGATCTGAAGGCCAATCTGGCGGCCGCTCGTCGTGCTGTTCGAACCGAGCTGCCGCACTTCAGGTTGGAACTTGAACCGGAGCTGATGTCCCCTGACGAGCGTGGCGATGCCGCCAATGCACTTCGAGACGCGCTGGATCGGCTTCGTCACAAGCCTGGGTAGTAGGGCTTGGTCCACAACGACCCCTCCCAATGGACACAAGGAGTGGGATGTGGGACGCCGCTCATTGGCGCTATCGATGCGAAGGCCGCAGAACGGTCGCGGTCAGTCTTCGAACTCGGGCGGAACGTCCGCATCGGAGCCGAGACTTAACATTCACGGCATCACTGGCAAGGTCCGGATATGGCGCAAAACAGACTTAGCCCCTGCCTGATGAGCGGTGCTTTCTCAGTGTGAGTTCGTCCCCCCATCACACCAAACTCCCCTGCTCCGCCTCCTCCGCATTGGGATCCCCCGGTGCCGTTGCCCAGGCGAGCTCCACCAGCGTCACCGTCCGCCGGCCGGCTCCGTCGAGCTGGCATACGATCAGCCCCTGCTCCTCGATATAGGTCAGCAGGCGCCGGGCGCGGCGCAGCGAGTGCGAGCCGTAGGCGCGGGCGATTGCCGCGTCGCTCGGGCAGGGCCAGCCCTCCTTGGCGGCGCGAGCGATCATCATGAACACGCCTTGCATGTCCTCGGGCAGCAGCGAGGCGCGCGCCGAGACGTCCTGCCAGGCGTCGTCGCCCGCCATGTCGGAGCCGAGGCCGGCGCGGGCGCGGGTCAGCATGCGGCGGAACTCGGGCAGGTCCGGCACGACCGAGGCGAGGCCCTCGATGCGGCAGCGGACCACGAACTCCTGATAAAGCACGCCGATGACCCGGAAGCCGGCATCGGGTTGCGCCAGCACGGCGCGCAGCACCCGGTCGACGCGCTCGCGCCGCTCCGCCAAATCCTCGGCGCTGATTTGCGCCTCCGCTGCTTCCGGGCGGATTTCCAGCGCCGCCGACTTCGCCGCCATCAGCTGATCGAGTAGATCCGGCGACGAGCGGCGCTGCGGCCGGACGGTTTCCGGCGGCGGGGCCGCCAGGATGATCGCACGGGCATCCTCCAACGCCGATTCCGGCAGCGGCATCAGGCGCGGGGTCGCGTTGCGCGGGCTTGTATCTGTCGGGCCGATGCGCAAGCCGAGCGGACGGCGCGACAGCGCCGGGCCGAGCGCCATGAATTGCCCGCGCTCGAGGTCGCGAAAGGCCTCGGCCTGGCGCCGCTCCATGCCGAGAAGGTCGGCGGCGCGCGCCATGTCGATATCGAGAAAAGTCCGGCCCATGAGGAAATTGGAAGCCTCGGCGGCGACGTTCTTGGCAAGCTTGGCCAGCCGCTGGGTGGCGATGATCCCGGCCAGCCCGCGTTTGCGGCCACGGCACATCAGATTGGTCATGGCGCCGAGCGAGAGCTTGCGCGCCTCGTCCGAAACCTCGCCGGCGACGGCCGGCGCGAACAGCTGCGCCTCGTCCACCACCACCAGCATCGGGTACCAGTGGTCGCGGGCGACCTCGAAAAGCCCGCCGAGGAAGGCGGCGGCGCGCCGCATCTGGTTCTCGGCGTCGAGCCCCTCGAGATTGAGCACCGTGGAGACGCGGTGGATGCGCGCCCGCTCGCCGGCGCTCTGCAGGCCGCGCTCGGTATGCTCCTCGGCGTCGATCACCAGATGGCCAAAACGGTCGCCCAGCGTCACGAAGTCGCCTTCGGGGTCGATGATGGTCTGCTGCACCCAGGGCGCGCTCTGCTCCAAGAGCCGGCGCAGCAGGTGGGACTTGCCGGAGCCCGAATTGCCCTGCACCAGAAGCCGCGTCGCCAGCAGTTCCTCAAGATCCAGCGCCGCCGGGGCGCCTGCGCTCGTCTGGCCCATCTCGATCGCAACGGTCATGTCTCGACTCTCCTTGCGGAGAGGGCTTATCAACCGCATCACAGCCCGTCGAGCGCGCCATGGCCGGCGCTCCGTGTTGCGCACAGGCTGGATGTCGCGGACGATCGAGGATACGGAACGTACCGTTTCGATTCGATAAGGCTTGTCTCTTCAGGTCGAAAACCGGTACCCGCCTTTCACCGGCTGGGCCTGCCTGGCTTTCTGCGAGCCGGCGCGCGCGGCCGCCGCAAGAATGCTCTCCATCAGGTCCTTTTCGCGCAGCGGTTTGCCGAGCAGCGGCACGTCGGGGGGCCGGTCGGCGATCGCGTCGGCATCGGCATATCCCGTTATCATCACCGCCGGCCAATCGGACCGCAGATTCCGGGCGAACCGAATGACCTCCAGGCCCGAGACGAGCGGCATGGCAAAATCGGTGACGATGACATCGAAATCGTACGGCGCCCGCTCGATCATCGCCAGCGCTTCGGCACCGCCCCCGGCACAGGTAACCGCAAAGCCGTGTTGGCGAAGCGATTGCGCCGTCAGTTCCCGTAGTACATTGCTGTCGTCGATCAGCAGGACCGATGGATAGTCCTCGCCGGCATTCCCGACGCTGTCGTCGGCATCGGACTTCTCGGCGATTTCCACCGGGCGCTCGATTGAACGCGGCAGCCAGAGCTGGACGGATGTTCCACTGCCGACGGTGCTTTCAATGCGAAGCGTGCCGCCCGATTGCTTGACGAAACCATGCACCGTGCTCAGACCGAGGCCAGTGCCTTTGCCGACCGGTTTTGTGGTGAAGAACGGTTCTACGACCTTGGCGAGAATGTCAGCCGGTATGCCCGACCCCGTGTCCTTGACCGTGACCACGACATAGTCGCCCGCCGAAATATCCTCGGCTGCACTGCCTAGCGTTCGATTTTGCGCCTCCACGATTATCGTGCCGCCGGACGGCATGGCATCGCGCGCGTTGAAGACCAGGTTCATCAGCGCGAGCTCCAGCTGGCTGGCATCGACATGCGCCGGCCACACAGTGTCGTCGACAAGCCAATCGAAACGGATCAGGCCGCCCAGGACCGGGGCCACCAACCCGTTCATTGTATCGCCGAGCGCGGCGAGGCGCACGGCCTGCGGCCGCAGCGTCTGGCGGCGCGAGAAGGCAAGCATGCGGTTGACGAGCTCGGCGCCTTGTTTTGCCGACCGGCGTGTCAGTTCCAGAACCTGCCTGGTCTGTCCGTCGAACTCGGCATGGCGCTCGAGCAATCCCAATCCGCTGAGAATTGCGGCAAGCAGATTGTTGAAATCATGCGCCAGGCCGCCGGTAAGCTTGCCGATCGCGTCGAGGCGCTGCGACTGCAGCAGCTGGTCCTCAAGCTCGCGCCGCTCGGTAACGTCCAGCAATGTGCCGAGGATCTCGGGGTTCCGGCCGTCGGAGCCATTCGACAGGACGCCCTGGTCGAGAAAAATCCGGTAATTGCCGTCGGCGCATTGCCAGCGGAATTCGCAGGTGTAGGAGCCGGTGGCCTTGGCTGCGAGCAGGACCTCCCTCACTCTCGGCAGATCGTCGGGATGAACGCGGCTCAGGCCGAAGCCTGGATCGGCGGTCAGCCGTTCCGCAGGAAAGCCGGTCAGGCGTTCGACCCCTTCGGTGACAAAGCTGGCGCCGAACGGCGGCTCCGCCGCCCTTGCGTGGAAGCAGACCGGAAGAGAGCTCAAAATGGCATGCTGCCGCTCCTGTGCGCTGCGCAGCGCCCGCTCGGCCTCGAGCTTTTCCTTCTGCGCCTGCAGTGCCTGGGCCAGCAGCCGTTGCTCGGCAGCCGCCTTTTGCTGGATTTCGAGCGTCTTCTCATGAAGTTCGACGAACACGGCAACCTTGGAACGCAGCATGGCCGGGTCGAAAGGCTTGAACACGTAATCCACCGCGCCGGCGTCGTAGCCGCGCAGCATGTGCGCGTCTTCCTTGTTGATGGCGGTGAGAAAAATTATCGGCGTTCGCCTGGATTGCTCGCGCTGGCGGATCAATCCCGCGGTCTCGTAGCCATCCAGCCGGGGCATCAGCACGTCCAGCAGGATGACTGCGAAATCCTCCTTCAGCAGTGCGCGCAACGCCTCTTCGCCCGACTGCACGCAGACGACTTCACCGATAGGGGCCAGAACCTCGCCGATCGCCAGCAGATTGCGCTCGTCGTCATCCACGGCCAGGATGCGCGCCTTTGCCGGCCCCGCTGCCGGCGCCATGACCTCCAGCTTCCTTGCTCCGTTTCTCGACAGCTTCTGCATCGAGCGGCCGTCAGTTCACTGCCATGAGCGTCTTTTCCGGACCATGGACACGGGATCGCGAACGGCCGATCCAGACACGCAGCAATGCCAACAGCAGATCGAGGTCGACAGGCTTGGCGATGTAGTCGGAGGCGCCGGCGTCGAGGCACTTCTGCCGGTCGCCCTTCATTGCCTTGGCTGTGACCGAGATCAATGGGATATGGGCGATCGCCGGCATGCTGCGGATCTGCCGCATCGTCTCGTAGCCATCCATTTCCGGCATCATGATATCGATCAGTGCCGCATCGATGTCCGGGCTCTGCTCCAGAAGCGCGATACCTTCCCGGCCGCGCTCCGCATGCAGCACCTGGATGTCATAGGTCTCGAGAACGCTAGTAAGCGAATAGATGTTGCGGATGTCGTCGTCGACGATGAGGACCTTTGCGCCGGCGAGGTCGAATTTGTCCGGCTGTTCGGCTGCCGCACCATCGTTTTCGTGGCCTCGCCCGGGGAGTGTTGCCGACATCAGGAGAGCCAGCTGCGCGAAATTCTCCGCCCGCGGAACATCCGCCAATGCCGGATGCAAGGCGAGCGACTGTTGCAGCGCTTCCGGATGAGGCGCAAAGAACAGCAGTCGCGACACCGACTGCCCGAACAGGACGGCAATCTCATCCAGCATCTGGGCGTTGTCCTTGGCCGAGCGGCCAAAGCCGAGCACAACGGCATCATAGTTGGCGATGCCGATTTCGTCCGCATTCGCCGCGACGCGGCCGATCGCCGTAACCGAGGTGACGCCGTCGCGGATCGCCTCGATCAGCGAAAGGCGGCGCTCGGGATCGGGATCGGCAATCAGGACGCGGCTCTGGACGCGGAGCTTTCTGGAATGAATATCCTGGAAGACCTTCATCAGTTCGTCCGACGATACGGGCTTGGTTGAAATGCTGGATGCACCCTTGCGGGCAAGCACCTCGATGTCTTCGGCGCCCGAGATGACATGAACGGGAATGTCCTTGGTTTTCGGGTCATGGCGAAGCAGATCGAACAACACCCAGCCGTCGATATCCGATAGTCCGAGATCGAGCGTAATCGCGTCGGGAACCAGCTTGCGTGCCAAAGCCAGCGTGCCGGAGCCCGCGGTCGACAGGACGCCTTTCAGCCCGGCCGAACGTGCAAGGCCGAGCAGCAAACCGCCGAAGGTCGGGTCGTCCTCGACGATCAGCACGACCCGATCTTCAGACGAGATCATGTCGCGGTCATCGAGCAATTCGGAGGACGGCGGGCTCGGCTGCGCTGTCGTCGCGGCCACCTCCATCGCCGGCAGCAACGCCGCTTGCGGGGCCAAGGCCATCCGGGGTCCGTCGAATGGAATGACCAGAGTGAACGTCGAACCCTTGCCCGGCGTGCTCTCGACCCGCAATTCGCCGCCGAGCAGCCGGGCAATCTCCCGGCTGATCGAGAGCCCAAGCCCGGTGCCGCCATATTTGCGGCTGGTGGTGCCGTCGGCCTGCTGGAAGGCCTCGAAAATCAGCTTCTGCTTGTCTTGCGGAATACCGATGCCGGTATCGCTGACCACGATCGCGAGCGCCTCCATCGGTTGCGCCGAGCCGTTGTGACGGCCCGTCGTTTCGGCCCGGAAATTCAAGCGGACCTCGCCTTGCGAGGTGAACTTGAACGCGTTCGACAAAAGGTTGAGCACGATTTGCTGCAACCGCTTCTCGTCGGTGCGGACGGTTTCCGGAAGCTCGCGGTCGACATTGATGGTGAAGCCAAGCCCCTTGTCGGTCGCCAGCTGCCGGAAGGTTCGCTCCATATGCTGGCGAAGATGCACCACGGGCATATCGTTGATATCGATCGAGACGGTGCCCGATTCGATCTTCGACAGATCGAGGATGTCGTTGATGAGGCTCAAAAGGTCGGTGCCGGCCGAATTGATGGTGCGCGCGAACTCGACCTGCTTGTCGTTGAGATTGCCCTGCTGGTTGGTTGCGAGCAGGTTTGAAAGGATGAGCAGCGAGTTCAGCGGCGTGCGCAGTTCGTGGCTCATATTGGCGAGGAATTCCGACTTGTATTTCGAGGTAAGCGCCAGCTGCTCGGCCTTCTCCTCCAGCGCCCGCCGCGCCATCTCGATTTCCAGGTTCTTGTTCTCCACCTGCTTCTTTTCGTTCTCGAGCAGCTGCGCCTTTTCCTGCAGCTCCTCATTGGTGGCGTGCAGCTCCTCCTGCTTCTTGGTCAGTTCGGTCTGACGCGCCTGCAATTCCGAGGTCAGCAGCTGCGACTGCTTGAGCAGGCCTTCGGTGCGCATGGTGGCGGCGATGGTGTTGAGAACGATGCCGACGGATTCCATCAGCTGGTTGAGGAACGACTGGTGCGTGTCGCGGAATTCGCTGAACGAGGCGAGTTCGATGACGGCCTTCACCTCGTCCTCGAACAGAGCCGGAAGAATGATCACGTTCGCCGGCGCGGCATTGCCAAGGCCGGAGGTAACGCGCAGGAAATTCGGCGGCACATTGTCCAGCATGATGGCGCGCTTGTCGGCGGCACTCTGCCCGACAAGCCCTTCACGCAGATCGAGGCGTTGCTTGATTTCCGCCTTGCTTTCGGCGCCATAGGAGGCGGCGAGCTCCAGATAGAATTCATCCTCGTCGCGGTTGGTCACATAGAACACGCCATATTGCGCATTCACCAGCGGGGCGAGTTCGGACATGATGAGGCGCGAGATCGTGGCCAGGTCGCGCTCGCCCTGCAGCATGCGCGAGAAGCGGGCGAGATTGGTCTTCAGCCAGTCCTGCTCGGCATTCTTCAGCGTCTGGTCCTTCAAATTGCGGATCATCTCGTTGATGTTGTCTTTCAGCGCCGCCACCTCGCCGGAGGCCTGGACGCTGATCGAGCGGGTCAGATCGCCCTTGGTCACCGCCGTCGACACCTCGGCGATGGCGCGCACCTGAGTGGTCAGGTTGGCCGCGAGCTGATTGACGTTGTCGGTCAGGTCGCGCCAAAGGCCGGCAGCGCCGGGCACCCGGGCCTGGCCGCCGAGCTTGCCTTCGATGCCCACTTCGCGGGCGACGTTGGTCACCTGGTCGGCGAAGGTCGCCAGCGTCTCGATCATGCCGTTGATGGTGTCGGCGAGCGAGGCGATCTCGCCCTTGGCATCGACCGTCAGCTTGCGCTTGAGATTGCCTTGCGCGACCGCGGTCACGACATCGGCGATGCCGCGCACCTGGTTGGTCAGGTTCGTCGCCATCAGGTTGACGTTGTCGGTCAGGTCCTTCCAGGTACCGGCGACGCCCTCGACCCGCGCCTGGCCGCCGAGCTTGCCCTCGGTGCCGACCTCGCGGGCGACACGCGTCACTTCGCCGGCAAAGGAGTTCAGCTGGTCGACCATGGTGTTGATCGTCGATTTCAGCTCCAGGATCTCGCCCTTGACGTCGACGGTGATCTTCTTCGACAGGTCGCCGCGCGCCACAGCGGTGGTCACCTCGGCGATGTTACGGACCTGGCCGGTCAGGTTCTCGGCCATCGAATTCACATTGTCGGTCAGATCCTTCCAGGTGCCGGCAACGCCGCGCACCTGCGCCTGGCCGCCGAGCTTGCCCTCGGTGCCGACCTCGCGCGCCACGCGCGTCACCTCGGAGGCGAAGGAATTCAGCTGGTCGACCATCGTATTGATGGTGTCCTTGAGCTCGAGGATTTCGCCGCGCACATCGACGGTGATCTTCTTCGACAGGTCGCCAAGCGCCACCGCCGTGGTCACCTCGGCGATGTTGCGCACCTGGCCGGTCAGGTTGGCAGCCATCGCATTGACATTGTCGGTCAAGTCCTTCCAGGTGCCGGCAACGCCGCGCACCTGCGCCTGGCCGCCGAGCTTGCCGTCCGAACCGACCTCGCGCGCCACGCGCGTCACCTCGGAGGCGAAGGAATTCAGCTGGTCGACCATCGTATTGATGACGTCCTTGATCTGCAGGATCTCGCCCAATGCATCGACGGTGATCTTCTGGGTCAGGTCGCCGGTCGCAATTGCCGTCGCCACCTTGGAGACGTCGCGCAATTGCACGGTCAGATTGCCGGCCATGGCGTTGACGTTGTCGGTCAGGTCCTTCCAGGTGCCGCCGACACCCTCGACATGCGCCTGGCCGCCGAGCTTGCCTTCCGACCCCACTTCGCGCGCCACACGCGTCACTTCGGAGGCGAAGGAATTGAGCTGGTCGACCATCGTGTTGACGGTATCCTTGAGCTCCAGGATTTCGCCCTTGACGTCGACGGTGATCTTTTTCGACAGGTCGCCGCGGGCGACGGCGGTCGTCACCTCGGCGATGTTGCGGACCTGGCCGGTCAGGTTGGCGGCCATCAGATTGACGTTGTCGGTCAGGTCCTTCCAGGTGCCGCCGACCCCTTTCACCTCGGCCTGGCCGCCGAGCTTGCCCTCGGTGCCGACCTCGCGGGCGACGCGCGTCACTTCGGAGGCGAAGGAATTGAGCTGGTCGACCATCGTGTTGATGGTGTCCTTGAGCTCGAGGATTTCGCCCTGCACGGCGACAGTGATCTTCTTCGACAGGTCGCCCGAAGCGACCGCAGTCGTCACCTCGGCGATGTTGCGCACTTGGCCGGTCAGGTTCTCGGCCATCGAATTGACGTTGTCGGTCAGGTCCTTCCAGGTGCCGGCGACGCCGCGCACCTGCGCCTGGCCGCCGAGCTTGCCCTCGGTGCCGACCTCGCGGGCGACGCGCGTCACCTCGCCGGCAAATGAATTCAGCTGGTCGACCATGGTGTTGATAGTCGATTTCAGCTCGAGGATCTCGCCCTTGACGTCGACGGTGATCTTCTTCGACAGGTCGCCCAGCGCCACAGCCGTCGTCACCTCGGCTATATTGCGCACCTGGCCGGTCAGGTTCTCGGCCATCAGGTTGACGTTGTCGGTCAGGTCCTTCCATGTGCCGCCGACACCTTCGACGCGCGCCTGGCCGCCGAGCTTGCCTTCTGTACCGACTTCGCGCGCGACGCGCGTCACTTCCGAGGCGAAGGAATTGAGCTGGTCGACCATCGTGTTGATGGTGTTCTTGAGTTCGAGGATTTCGCCTTTCACGTCGACGGTAATCTTCTTCGACAGGTCGCCGGAAGCGACGGCGGTCGTCACCTCGGCGATGTTGCGCACCTGCCCGGTCAGGTTCGTCGCCATCGCGTTGACGTTGTCGGTCAGGTCCTTCCAGGTCCCGGCCACACCTTTCACGCGGGCCTGGCCGCCGAGCTTGCCTTCGGTGCCGACCTCGCGCGCCACGCGCGTCACTTCCGAGGCGAAGGAGGCCAGTTGCCCGACCATGGTGTTGACGATCTTGCCGATGCGCAGGAATTCGCCGCGCAACGGCCGGCCGTCGATTTCGACCATCATCGTCTGCGACAGGTCGCCTTTGGCGACCGCGCCGATGACGCGCGCCACTTCGGCCGTCGGCTGAACCATGTCCTCGATCAGATCGTTGACGGAACGGACGCTCGATTCCCAGCTGCCGGTGGCGTTGCGGACACGGCCGCGTTCGCCGATCCGGCCATCCTTGCCGACGACCTTGCTGAGGCGCTCAAACTCGCGCGTGACCTGATCGTTGAGCTCGACGATTTCGTTGAAGGTGTCGGCGATCTCCGAATCGAGGCCAGAATAGATATTGTCGATGCGAACGGAGAAGTCACCGCTCCGAAAAGCCTTCAGCGCGTTCAGTATTTGACGGTGGTCCAATTGCCTTGTGGATGCAAGCACGCTCACAGCGCCCCTCCCAGCTCACGGATTTCTTGAAAGTCCTGGTGAAACTGTCCCCTGCGGCCGACACAACTCCCCGCAAGCGCAACAACGCGGCGTGCTCGATTTGGTTCCAGGCGAAATTGCCGCGATGCGGCCGGAATTTCGCGGCCGAATTCATGAAACGACGAACAACAAAGATCCATAGTGATTGTATCGATCACTATTTCTGTCCAACGGAACATCTCGAAAAAACTCTCGTTGGTATAGATCGCGATAGAGCGATGCAACTCTATGGAGACACTAAGATGATGAAAATTCTCTCTGGATCCCTACTTGCTATCGGCCTGGCCACATCTGCCATGGCACAATCCATGGGCTCCGGGACCGGTAGCACTTCCGGCGGCAACACCGGGACCGGCAGCGCAACTACCCCGAACACGATCGATCCGAACGCAACGAACGCCACCACGCCGCAGACAAACGGTATGGAGGACCGCTGTAAGGATACGGCGAGCAGCGATACCGACAACAATACCCCCAGCGGCGCCATGACGTCGGATATGCAGAACTGCAACAAGTAACGGAGTTTTGCTCAGCCGTCATTTCAGCCCGCTGCCTGGTCCAGACCGGTGCTCGCGGTTCAAACCACAGCCAGAAACATGCACTGACCGGGCACGGGCCCATTACTTCTGAATGGATCGGCGAGCCCAAGCCGGGCGGCCGATTAACTAGTCTCAGCTAGGTTCTGCGATAAGCGGCGGCCAGCCCGGACGGGCGGGCGGCCGTTCTGCTGATTTTCGCGGAGAGAACTGGTGGAGCCAATCGGAATCGAACCGACGACCTCTTGAATGCCATTCAAGCGCTCTCCCAACTGAGCTATGGCCCCACTCCGGCAGTTCACCGGCGCCGTTTCCGGCGAAGAGATCCGGCGCGGGTTCTAGACCGCGCCGTTAGTGAAGGCGGCTTCTAACCCCGCCTTCAGTCAATATCAAGCCTTCAAGAACCGCTTTTTCTAGGCAGCGCCGCGAAAGCCGGCGAATGCGGTTCGCTCAGACCTCGTCGTCGTCTTCGCCGACGCCGATCATGTCGGCAACGTCGTCGTCTTCTTCCTCCTCGTCGGCGAGGAACGTGTCATCCTCGTCATCGCCAAGGTCAACGTCGTCTTCGTCATCGCCGAGATCGGGAAGCTCGTCGGCCTTCGCGTCCTCGTCCGCCTCTTCGAGCGAGACGACCTCGACGCCCTCTTCCTCCTCGGCGTCCACTTCCTTCTCGGCAACTTCCTCTTCCTCCTCGAGGGCGGCGATCTTGCCTTCCTCGAAATAGGAGCGCGGATAGCTCTTGCCCGTGTAAGGCGAGACGATCGGGTCCTTGTTCAAGTCATAGAATTTTCGACCCGTCTCCGGGTCGATGCGTTTGGTGCCAAGTTCGGGTTTTGCCACAGCAAGCCTCGTCGATGAAAGTTTGGTCCCCTTAACCAGAGTTTACGGCGCTGTCAAAGCGAAAAGCCGGCGTCCCAAAAAGCTTGAATTCGAAGGCCTTCATACCAAGGGGATGACCATTTCGGTACGCCATGATAGGAGACCCCGCAAACCAGCAGAAAATGGCCGGCCGCCGGCGTTTCCAGGAAAGAACCATGTCGCACACTGCCGCCCCGAAGCAGGCCACCGCCCGCAAATCATCTGGCCTTTCAGGCGCGGCACGGGTGCCGGGCGACAAGTCGATCTCGCACCGCTCGTTCATGTTCGGTGGCCTGGCCTCCGGCGAAACCCGCATCACCGGGCTGCTGGAAGGCGAGGACGTGATGCGTACGGGCGCTGCCATGAAGGCCATGGGCGCCCATATCGAGAAGCATGGCGCTGAGTGGGTGATCCGCGGTACCGGCAACGGCGCGCTGCTGCAGCCGGAAGGCCCGCTCGATTTCGGCAATGCCGGCACGGGCTCCCGCCTCACCATGGGCCTGGTCGGCACCTATGACATGGAAACCACCTTCATCGGCGACGCCTCGCTGTCGGGCCGGCCGATGGGCCGGGTGCTCGAACCGCTCCGCCAGATGGGCGTGCAGGTGCTGAAGGCGACGCCCGGCGACCGCATGCCGATCACGCTGCACGGGCCCAAGCACGCCGCGCCGATCACCTACCGCGTGCCGATGGCATCGGCGCAGGTCAAGTCGGCGGTGCTGCTGGCTGGGCTGAACACGCCGGGCATCACCACCGTCATCGAGCCGGTTATGACGCGCGACCACACCGAAAAGATGCTCAAGGGGTTCGGCGCCAATCTGTCGGTCGAGACCGACGAGCGCGGCGTGCGCCACATTTTCATCGAAGGCCAGGGCAAGCTCACGGGGCAGACGATCGCGGTGCCTGGCGACCCCTCCTCGGCCGGCTTTCCGCTGGTGGCGGCGCTGATCGTGCCGGGTTCGGACATTATCATCGAAAACGTGCTGATGAACCCGACCCGCACAGGCCTTCTGCTGACGCTGCAGGAAATGGGCGCGCGCATCGACATAATCGATCCGCGCACCGAAGGCGGCGAGGATGTTGCCGATCTGCGCGTGCGTTACTCCGAGCTGAAAGGCGTCACCGTACCGCCGGAACGGGCGCCGACGATGATCGACGAGTATCCGGTGCTTGCCGTGGCGGCCAGCTTCGCCGAGGGCGAAACGCTGATGCTTGGCCTGGAAGAGCTGCGCGTGAAGGAATCCGACCGGCTGTCGGCAGTGGCCGAAGGGCTGAAGCTCAACGGCGTCGACTGCAGCGAAGGCGAGGCCTCGCTTGTCGTGCGCGGAAAGCCCGGCGGCAAGGGCCTCGGCCAGCATCCCAACGGACAGGGCACCATCGTCCAGACCCATCTCGATCACCGCATCGCCATGAGCTTTCTGGTGATGGGGCTGGCGACGGAAAAACCGGTGACCATCGACGATCAGGCGATGATCGCAACGAGCTTTCCGGAATTCATGGGACTGATGAAGGGGCTGGGCGCGGAGATTGAATGAAATATGTCTGCGTACATTGGAAGCACGAGCGGCCGGAGCAACCATCTCATCTCTGGTATGAGATTGCCGACGACAACTGTCAGTCGAGAACAATAGAGTTCTATCGGGACGGTTCAGTCGGTTTTGCGTCACGTGGCGTCGCGCCAGATGGATCAGAGGACCTCGAAGTTGGCGGGACAACGAACTCAGACCAACCTTTTCCGGCCCTCGACGAGATCAACGCTGATCCTGTATTTGAGGCGGTGGAAGTCACGGCGGCAGAGTTTGAAAAGCGTTGGCAGCAGGCGCTTGCCTCGCGACGGCATATGACGGCGTCCTTCACCATCGCCATCGACGGACCTGCCGGTGCCGGCAAAGGCACCCTTGCCCGGCGGCTCGCCGATCACTACCGGCTGAACCTGCTCGACACCGGCCTTACCTATCGCGCGGTAGCCCATGCGCTGCTTCGGCTTGGCCTGCCGCTCGACAATGTCTCGGCCGCCGAAACCGCCGCCCGCCAGGTTGATCTGGCCAAGCTCGACCGGGCGGTGCTGTCGGCGCATGCGGTCGGCGAGGCGGCGTCGAAAGTGGCGGTCATCCCGTCAGTGCGGCGTATACTGGTCGACAAACAGCGCGACTTCGCCAAGACGCCGCCAGGCGCAGTGCTGGACGGCCGCGACATCGGCACCGTCGTCTGTCCCGATGCCGACGTAAAACTCTATGTCACGGCCAGCGCCGAGGTGCGGGCAAAGCGGCGGCTGGATGAAATCGAGAGCATCGGCGGCACCGCTAATTTCGATGAAATCCTTGCCGATATCGTGCGCCGCGACGAGCGCGACATGGGCCGCATGGACTCGCCCTTGAAGCCGGCCGCCGATGCGCACTTGCTCGACACGTCGGAAATGGCTATAGAGGCCGCGTTTCTGGCAGCTCAGGTGATCATCGACGACGTCCTGGCCAAGAGAAACGAAGCCTGAGCCGGGTTTTCCTGCCGCCGCCGATTGCCGGCGACAACAAGAATTCCCATATCGGGTAGGAACCAGCCTGCCAGCATTCTTCATGCGCCGGAATTGCCGCTCAAGGGCGGCCAAGGGCTTTTTGCCCGGAACGCCGGCAGGCCAACGCAACGCTAACCCACGGCGCCGGCCCCGCGACAGATTGCGGGGCATTCCAGGAGAAACTATGTCAGTTGCAAATCCCACTCGCGATGATTTCGCGAGCCTGCTCGAAGAATCATTTTCCGCCGGCCATTCCGGCGAAGGCCAGGTCGTCAAGGGCATCATCACCGCCATTGAGAAGGAGATGGCCATCATCGACGTCGGCCTCAAGGTCGAAGGCCGCGTGCCGCTGAAGGAATTCGGCGTCAAGGGCAAGGACACGACGCTCAAGGTCGGCGACACGGTCGAGGTCTATGTCGAGCGTATCGAAAATGCGCTTGGCGAAGCCATGCTGTCGCGTGAGAAGGCCCGCCGCGAAGAGAGCTGGGTCCGTCTCGAAGAGAAGTTCACCAAGGGCGAACGCGTCGAAGGCGTCATCTTCAACCAGGTCAAGGGCGGCTTCACCGTCGACCTCGACGGCGCTGTGGCCTTCCTGCCGCGCAGCCAGGTTGACATCCGCCCGATCCGCGACGTCTCGCCGCTGATGCACAACCCGCAGCCCTTCGAGATCCTCAAGATGGATCGCCGCCGCGGCAACATCGTGGTGTCGCGCCGCACCGTGCTCGAGGAAAGCCGCGCCGAACAGCGTTCGGAAATCGTGCAGAACCTCGAAGAAGGCCAAGTAGTCGAAGGCGTCGTCAAGAACATCACCGACTATGGTGCGTTCGTCGACCTCGGCGGCATCGATGGCCTGCTGCACGTCACCGACATGGCCTGGCGCCGCGTCAATCATCCGACCGAAATCCTCAACATCGGCCAGACGGTCAAGGTGCAGATCATCCGCATCAACCAGGAAACCCACCGCATCTCGCTCGGCATGAAGCAGCTCGAGAGCGATCCGTGGTCCGAGATCGGCACCAAGTTCCCGATCGGCAAGAAGATCAAGGGTACCGTCACCAACATCACCGACTACGGCGCATTCGTCGAGCTGGAGCCGGGCATCGAAGGCCTCATCCACGTTTCGGAAATGTCGTGGACCAAGAAGAACGTGCATCCCGGCAAGATCCTGTCGACGACGCAGGAAGTCGACGTGGTGGTGCTCGAAGTCGATCCGGCCAAGCGCCGTATCTCGCTCGGCCTCAAGCAGACGCTGGAGAACCCGTGGGAGGCCTTCGCGCGCAGCCACCCGGTCGGCAGCCAGGTCGAGGGCGAGGTCAAGAACAAGACCGAGTTCGGCCTGTTCATCGGCCTCGAAGGCGACGTCGACGGCATGGTCCACCTTTCCGACCTCGACTGGACCCGTCCTGGCGAGCAGGTGATCGAGGAGTACAATCGCGGCGACATGGTCAAGGCGCAGGTGCTCGACGTCGACATCGACAAGGAACGCATCTCGCTCGGCATCAAGCAGCTGGCCAAGGATACGGTCGGCGAAGCAGCGACGTCAGGCGAACTGCGCAAGAACGCAGTCGTCACCTGCGAGGTTATCGGCGTGAAGGATGGCGGTCTGGAAGTGCGGCTGGTCGACAGCGGCATCGAGACCTTCATCAAGCGCTCCGACCTCAGCCGTGACCGCGACGAGCAGCGCCCCGAGCGCTTCACCGTCGGCCAGAAAGTCGACGCCCGCGTCATCGCCTTCGACAAGAAGACCCGCAAGCTGCAGGTCTCGATCAAGGCGCTGGAAATCGCCGAAGAGAAGGAAGCGGTCGCTCAGTACGGCTCAACCGATTCCGGCGCTTCGCTGGGCGACATCCTTGGCGCCGCGCTGAAGAAGCAGGGCAGCTAAGCCAACACCGCGCCTCGCGCGGGTTATAAACGAAACAAAAAAAGCCCCGCCGGAACGATCCGGCGGGGCTTTTGCTTGTGACCTTTTGCTTGTGACGAGCCGCAGGCTTAGGCCCTGCCGTAAAGCGGCACCAGCGTGCCGCTGATGGCCATGTTGGCCGGCGAGGCGAGATAGGCAATGGCCTCGGCGGCCGCTTCAAGGCTGACCCATCTGCTGAAATCTGCGTTCGGCATGTCAGCCCGGTTGGCCGGCGTGTCGAGCGTCGAAGGCGCCACGGCGTTGACCAGGATGCCGTTGCCCTTCAGCTCTTCGGCTATCGCCACGGTCATCGCGGCGACTGCCGCCTTGGCGGCGGCGTAGGCCACCTTGCCGGAGCCGCGCCGCGGATCGAGCCCGGCTCGCGCGGTGACATTGACGATGCGACCCGGCACGGAAGATCCCAGCATCGAGCGTATCGCCGCGCGGCAGCACAGAAAGGTGGTGCGGGCATTGGTGTCCATCATCTCGGCGAAGGAGGCGGGTTCGATCTTCTCGACCGGCGCCGCGGTGAAGCCGCCGGCAAGATGCACCGATGCCCATAAATCTGGAACGCTGGCATAGAAGGCGTCGACCTTGGCAGGGTCGGCAAGGTCGACATTGTGCGCCAGCCTGACGCGGTCATGCGCCGGAAAGGGAAAATGCGCAGGCGCGGCAGCGTGGGCATTGGGCACATGGCAGATCGCGCCCTGCTCCAGCAGTTTTCCTACGACCGCGCCGCCAAGGGCACCGGTGCCGCCGGTCACCACGATATGTCTGCCGTCCAGTGTTTCCGTCATATTCGACCGCTCCGTCATTGCGCGCCGCCGATGCGGAAGGTCGCGCCTTTCGCGCGATCACTCAACCGAAATCTCGATGACGTAAGGTCGTCCAGTCGCCCGCGCGCGCCCAAGCGCGTCCGCCAAGCCGCCGGTGCCGGAAATCCGCTCGGCGGCAATGCCGTAGGCTTCGGCCAATTTGCAGAAATCCGGCGGTGCCGGGGAGACGCCGACCGGCTCGACGCCGACGTCGAGCATCGAGGTTTCGATCTCGCGGTAGCCACGATTGTTCCAGACTGTGAAGATCACCGGCGCCGCCGCGTCGAGCGCGGCGCCCAGTTCCGGCAGGGTGAACTGGAAGCCGCCGTCGCCGGTGAGGCAAACGACCGGCGCCTCAGGCCTGGCAAGGACGGCACCGATCGCCGCCGGCGGGCCATAGCCGAGCGCGCCGAAGCCGGTGGCGGCGTTGAACCAGCCGCCCGGCCGGTCATGATCGTAATAGAGGTTGGCGGCGTAGACCGGCTGGGTCGAATCGCCGACGATGATCGCGCCAGGCAGCGCATCGCGGATCGTCTCGACGGCGCGCAGTTGCGCCTGCATGGCCGGGCCAATCTCGGCAAAGGCCGCCTGCCGCGTCGCGGCGGCGCGGGCTGAACCATCATCCAATGGCGTCTCGTGCGTGCCGATTTCGGCAAGCAGCGCCTTGAGCGCCGCTCCGCAATCGGCCTGGATCGAAATCCGCGCAGGCCGGCGGGCAAGCTGGTCGGCGCCGATGTCGATGCGGATCAGGTTGGCGGGCAGGACAAAACCGCCGTCGCCATAGCCATCATAGTCGGTCGGACCGAATTCGGTGCCAGCGGCAATGACCAGATCGGCGCCGGCCATCAGCGCACGCACCGCCTTCAGGCTGGGGCTGGCCGGCACGCCAAGCGGATGACGATAGAGCAGGCCGCGCGCATTGGCGGTCTGGACGACCGGCGCTCCCAACCTCTCGGCCAGGCGCTGCAACGGCGCTTCGGCCGCTTTGGCGCCGCCACCGGCGAGGATAAGCGGCAGGCTGGCAGACGCGCACAGCCTTGCCGCCTCTGCAATCGCCGCCACATCCGGCCCGGGCGGCGCTGAATTCCGCAGCAGCGGCACGATGCCGTTGGCCGGCATGGTCATGACATCGGTCGGGATCTCAATATGCACCGGACCCGGACGCGAGGATGAGAACAGCGCAAAGGCGCGGGCGAGCACGCCGGGCAGTTCGCCGGCCTCGGTGACACGGTGCGAAAACAGCGCCACCTTCTCCATCATGCCGCGCTGGTCCGGCAGTTCATGCAGATGGCCAAGGCCTTTGCCCAGCGTCGGTGTGGCGTTGACGCCCGAGATTACCAGCATCGGCACCGAATCGGCGCGCGCCTGACCCATGGCGGTGATGGCGTTGGTCAGCCCCGGCCCGGTGATGACGAAGGCGATACCCGGCCTGCCGCTGGCGCGCGCATAGCCGTCAGCCATGAAGCCGGCGCCCTGCTCGTGGCGCGGCGTGACGTGACGGATCTTCGATCGCGCAAGCCCGCGATAGAGCTCGACCGTGTGTACGCCGGGAATGCCGAAGACGGTGTCGACGCCGTGCGCTTCGAGCAAGGTGATGAGCGCTTCGCCGATGGTCGTCATTGTCTTAGCACCGGGCGCGTGAGGCAGGTAGGGCCGCCCTCGCAGGCAATGCACAGCGCATCGGCCTCGAATGTCGAGACCGTACAGCCGGCGGCTTGCATGGCAGCCGCCGTCTTCGGAAAACCGGCAACGGCGATAACCTGGCGCGGCGCGGTCGGCAGCACGTTCAGGCTGAGCCCATTCGAGACGAAGAATTCGTCGGCGTCGCCCTCGACCAGCCGAATGCCGCGTTCGCGCAGCATCTGGTGGAAGGCGACCGGCAGGAGGGGCGCATAGACCAGCGCCAGATCGTCTGCGAGCGGGCTGATCACCGACATCAGATGCAGGCAGGCCTCCTCGCCCTGCCAGAGCGGGAGGTCGAAGCCATAGACCTGGATGCCCTTGGGTGAAAGCAGGTTGGAGAGCTGCTGGATGCCGTGCTGATTGGTGCGCACGCCGCGGCCGACGGCCAGCGTGTTTGCATCCACCCACACGCAGTCGCCGCCCTCGACCTGGCCGGGAGCCTCGATACGGCCGAGGATGGGGATGCCCATGCGCCCGTAGGCTGCCTCGTGCAGGCCGGGCTCTCGCCGGCGCAGCGCCTTGCCCATGGCAAGGATGACCGCGCCATGGTCGGTCATCAGCGACGGATCGTGGGTAAAGACCGAATCGGCAAGCCCGTCATCGGCGTCGCTCAGCCATTCGATTTCGGCGCCTGAGACAGAAATCAGCCTGGCCAGTGCATCATGCTGGGCTGCCGCTTTTTGTGGATCGAAGCCGGGGCCATAGTGCCACTCCAGCGCTTCGGCCCGACGCATGGCGCTGGCGGCGGAGCGCATCAGCACGCGCTGCAGCGGCCCGGCCATCGACTGCGACCCGTATGCTTTGCCCACTAAGTTCTCCTGAAACGCGCCCCTCCTGCCAATAGCCACTCGGCAGGCCGTGATCAATGGTCCAAAAACTGCGGTTGACGGAGGCAAGCGGAACGGTCCATCTTGAGAATCGGAACGCTGTCCAGTGACGGGTAATGGGTAAAAAATTCCAGCAAGCACTGCCTCGGCTGCTCCGCGGGGCGCCGCGACGATGACAGCGCCGGCCACCGCCCTGAAGCATACGGCGCAGAACGGCGCTGCCGAAGCCATCCACGTCGAGAACCTGCACAAGAATTTCGGCAAGCTGCATGTATTGAAGGGCGTTTCGCTGTCGGCGCGCGATGGCGAGGTGATCGCCATCATCGGCGGCAGCGGCTCGGGCAAATCGACGCTGCTGCGCTGCATCAACTGCCTGGAGAACCCGACCAGCGGCATCATCCGGGTCAATGGCGAAGAGATAAAGCTGAAGGCCGACAGCTACGGCCACACCGTGCCCGCCGACCGCAAGCAGATCGAACGCATCCGCTCCAAGCTCGGCATGGTCTTCCAGAACTTCAATCTGTGGAGCCACATGACGTTGATCGAGAACGTCATCGAGGTTCCCGTGCATGTGCTCGGCGTCAAGCGCGATGTGGCGATCGGCGAGGCGGAAAAATTGCTCGCCCGCGTCGGCCTGGCCGAAAAACGCGACGTCTATCCCGCCTATCTGTCGGGCGGCCAACAGCAGCGCGCCGCGATTGCCAGGGCGTTGGCCATCAACCCGCGCGTCATGCTGTTCGACGAGCCGACCTCGGCGCTCGATCCGGAGCTGGTCGGCGAGGTGCTGAAGGTGATCGGCGACCTGGCGCGCGAAGGCCGCACTATGGTGCTGGTCACCCATGAGATGAAGTTTGCCCGCGAGGTCGCGACGCATGTCGTCTACCTCCACAACGGGCTGGTCGAGGAAGAAGGGCCGCCGGAACAGATCTTCGGCGCGCCGAAATCCGAAAGGCTGAAGCAGTTCATCCGCAACATCAGTTAAACTGTGGGCGGACGAAAACCGGGAACAACAACAAAACTGGGAGTCATGACGATGAAGATTATTCTCAAGACCTTTGCCGCAGCGCTGCTGCTCGGCGTTGCCGCGATGGGCGTGGCCAAGGCCGATCCGGTCAAGATCGGCGTCGCCGCCGAACCCTATCCGCCCTTCGCCTCGCCGGACGCTTCCGGCAAATGGGTCGGCTGGGAGATCGAATTCATCGATGCCGTCTGCGCCGAGGAGAAGCTCGACTGCGTCATCACCCCCGTCGCCTGGGACGGCATCATTCCGGCGCTGACGACCAAGAAGATCGATCTTATCGCCGCCTCGATGTCGATCACCGCCGAGCGCGAGAAGACGATCGCCTTCTCGGACAAATATTACAACACCCCGACTGCGATCATCGGGCCGAAGGACCAGAAGTTCGGCTCAACACCGGAGGACCTCAAGGGCAAGATCATCGGCGTCCAAGTCTCGACCGTACACGCCGACTACGCCAAGAAGCACTTCGCCGACGCGGCGGAAATCAAGGAATACCAGACCCAGGACGAGGCCAACCAGGATCTTGCCGCCGGCCGGGTCGACGCGGTGCAGGCCGATTCCATTGCCCTCGACGCCTTCCTAAAATCGGACCAGGGCAAGCAATGCTGCGATCTGAAGGGCATGGTCGCGCCGGATCTGGCCATTCTCGGGCCCGGCGTCGGCGCCGGCGTCCGCAAGGAAGACTCCGAGTTGAAGGAAAAGATCAACGCCGGCATCAAGGCCATCCGCGCCAACGGCAAATATGACGAGATTTCGAAGAAGTACTTCGACTTCGACATTTACGGTGCCGACACGCAGTCGAACTGACTGCCTCATCCATGAGCGATTAACCACGCGGCCCCGATAGAGCCGCGTGGTTCGTCGAAATCCATCGACGCGAGCTTCCGCGGGCGGAGATCGCCGGCGGTTTTAGCGCCAGCAATTCGAGGGCGACGCTGATCGACGCATTTGTTCCGGCTTGGGCCGCCTCTGCCATCGCGCTTCTCTCGCCCGTGCCGCCGGGCTGGGGTGGAACGCTCATCGTCGGGCTGCTCCATACGATCGAGATCGCGGTCGGCGCCACCGGTCTCGGCCTTTTGATCGGCATCGGCGGCGCCTCCGGCAAGCTGTATGGTGGTCCGGTGGTGCGCGATCTCCTGGCAGTCTATACGACCGTCGTGCGCGCCGTGCCGGAGCTGGTGCTGATCCTTCTGCTCTATTACGCCGGCACCGACCTGATCAATCAGATGCTGACGGCAATGGGCTATCAGCGCATGGACATTAGCGGGCTGGCGGCCGGCATTGCCGTGCTCGGCTTCGTCCAGGGCGCCTATTCGACCGAGGTGATCCGCGGCGCGATCCTTGCCATTCCGCAGGGCCAGATCGAAGCCGCGCGCGCCTATGGCATGTCTCCCGGCCTGCTGCTGCGGCGCATCACGCTGCCGGCGATGCTGCCGTTCGCCATACCCGGCCTTGCCAATCTCTGGCTGATCGCCACCAAGGACACCGCCCTGCTGGCGGTCGTCGGCTTTTTCGAGCTGACATTGGCGACACGACAGGCGGCCGGCGTCACCAAAGCCTATCTGACATTCTTTATCGCCGCCGGCGCGATCTACCTTCTGTTGACGCTGGTTTCGAATCTGATCATCGGCCGTATCGAGACATGGGCCCGCCGCGGCATGCCGTCGCTCAAGGAGGCCCGTTGATGGCTGGCCCGGTGATGACTGGCGAAGCGGCCGTCGAGATAGCCGCACGCGCTTCGCTGTGGCTGAAGCCGCATCGTATCGTGCTGATCCTGATCGCGCTGGGGCTGGTTTTGGCGGCGGCCGTCTTCATGCGCTGGGACTGGCTGCCTAAATATTACGGGATAGGACTGCTCGGCATCTGGCGCGCGCTGTGGATTCTTGCCGTCACTTGCACGCTGGGTTTCCTGCTCGCCGTGCCGCTCGGGCTGGCGCAGGCTGCGGGCTCGTTCTGGTTCGCGGCACCCGCCAAGGTCTTCTGCACCGTCATCAGAGGGACGCCGCTGCTGCTGCAGCTCTGGTTGCTCTATTACGGGCTGGGCTCGCTGTTTCCACAATATCCATGGATTCGCGAGTCTTGGATGTGGCCCTATCTGAGGCAGGCATGGCCCTATGGCGTCCTCGGGCTGACGCTGTCCTTCGCCGGTTATGAGGGCGAGGTGATGCGAGGCGCTTTCGCCGGCGTGCCGAAAGGCCAATTGGAAGCCGCCCGCGCCTTCGGCATGAGCCGCTGGAGGATTTTCCAGCGAATCTGGCTGCCGCAGGCCTTCTACCGCGCGCTGCCGACACTGACGGGCGAAACCGTGCTGCAGCTGAAATCGACGCCGCTGGTGGCGACCATCAGCGTGATCGACATATTCGCCGTCTCTTCAAAGGTGCGTCAGGATACCTACCTCACCTATGAACCCTTGCTGCTCCTGGCGTTGATCTATATGGCGATCACCGGCATCCTCGTCTTCACCCTGGGCAAGATCGAGGCGCGGATTCCGAACAAGGTTGGTTAGGTGAATAGTGAATGGTGAATAGTCAGTAGTGAGTAGCCCGTAGTGTTACCGGCTAAGTCCCACTCACCATTCACTATTCACCATTCACCCATTCCCTCAGATATCCATGGCAATCACAATGCAACTCAGTCTCGACCAGGCGACAGGGCTGTGCCGGATGGCCGCACTTGGCGCCGGCGCCAACGAAGAGGCGGCGCAGTCGCTGGCTGCCTCGATCGTCGCGGCTGAGGCGGAAGGACTGTCGACCGTCGGGCTGTCGCATTTCATCGATTATCTCGAAGCGCTGGAAGCCGGCCGTATCGACGGCAACGCCGATCCGGTGATCACCAGGCCGGCGCTCGCGGTCTATCTTTCCGATGCGCGCGGCGGCTTAGCGCATACCGGTTTCGACCGCACGATCGATGACCTCGCCAAGGCGGCGCGGCTGTTCGGCGTCGCCATCTTTTCGCAGAAGAATGCTTATACGTGCGGCGCGCTCGGCTATTTCACCGGACGGCTGGCCGCGCAGGGATTGGTGTCGTTCGCCGCCACCAACGGCCCGGCCGTGCTTGCCGGCTCGGGCTCGGTCAAGCCGGTCTACTGCACCAACCCGATGTCCTTTGCGGCACCCGCCGCGGACGGGGCGGCGCTGGTCATCGACCAGTCGTCGAGCGCCACCGCCTTCGTCAACATCCGCAAGGCGGCCGAGGACGGCAAGAAGATACCCGAAGGCTGGGCACTGGATGCCAGCGGCAATCCGACCACGGACCCGGCAGCTGCCATGAAGGGCGCCATGCTTGCCTTCGGCGGCCAGCGCGGCGCCAACATCGCGCTGATGGTCGAGGTGCTGGCTGCGGGCCTGTCGGGCGCCAACTGGTCGCTCGATGCGCCATGGTTCAGCGGCGGGCCGGACAGTCCGGGGACCGGCCTGTTCGTGCTTGCCGTCGAGCCCAAGCTGCTCGATCCGGACTTCGAAAAGCGGATGAAGGATCAGCTCGACCGGCTGCGGCGGCGCTATGGCGTGCATGTGCCGGGGCGTGCCCGGGCCGAGGCCGCGGAGAAGGCGGCGGCGCGCGGCATAAGCGCGCCGAAAGCCGTGGTGCAACGCATTTCCGAATTCGCCGCGCGCTATTCGTCCTGAAGAAATTCGTTTGTCCGATGAGCGGCTGACGAGGCCGGCCGATCCGGCAGCGCGAGCCTACTTCCCGCAATGATGATCGTTGATCGCGTTCACCGCATTCGCGTCCGGTCCTACCCTGTTGTAGGAGCAGGGTTCGGCGGCCGTCGTGAGCAGGTGGTTGTCATAGTAGCGCGGGCCACCGAACAGAATGTCGATGATGTCGCCGTTGGCAGGAACGTAGCGTTCGGGTTGCGCTTGGTGGTGATGCCGGTTTGCCGCGAATGCCGAGGCACCCATGCTGCAGCCTGTTGCGAAAGCCAGAGCGAAGATCGCAACGCATTTTGTCGTCATCGGCAATATCCTCCATTCGGAATCAAACCATACATCTAAAATCGCCGGCCGGAACAAAGGTTCCTGTTCCTAATGGCGTTGCCGTAAAGCCGGGCCTCGGCGGCGTTTTCTGCCATTTCGAACGGATCCGGAAAATCATGCTTCAACAGTGCCGGGCGACCTATGGTCGCCCTTTGCCTTTGGCGCGAAACCGACTATGAAACGGCTTCAATCAAGCCATCTGGATAGCCCGCCGGAGCCAGCCATGACCGAAATCCTTCAGACCCCAAAGCTCGTCGTCGTTTTCGGCGGCTCCGGCTTTGTCGGTCGTCATGTCGTGCGGGCGCTGGCCAAGCGCGGCTACCGCATCCGGGTCGCCTGCCGTCGGCCCGATCTCGCCGGCCATTTGCAACCGCTTGGCAATGTCGGGCAGATCCAGCCGGTGCAGGCCAATGTCCGGGTGCGCTGGTCGGTCGACCGCGCCGTGCAAGGCGCCGACCATGTCGTCAATCTGGTGGCGATCGCGCATGAGGCCGGCCGGCAGAAATTTACTGCCGTCCACGAGTTCGGCGCGCGCGCTATTGCCGAAGCGGCGCGCGCCGTCGGCGCCGGCCTCACCCACATCTCGGCTCTGGGAGCGGACCTCCACGCGCAATCGGACTACGCGCGTACCAAGGCGCTCGGCGAAAAGGCCGTTCTTGAGACGGTCCAAGACGCCGTGATCTTGCGGCCATCGATCAATTTCGGGCCGGAGGACGGTTTCTTCAACCGCTTTGCCAACATGGCCCGTTTTTCCCCAGTGCTGCCGCTGATCGGCGGCGGGCAGACGAAATTCCAGCCGGTCTATGTCGGCGACGTCGCCGAAGCGGTGGCGCACTCGGTCGACGGCAAGGTCCAGGGCGGCCGGATCTATGAACTCGGCGGGCCGCAGGTGCTTACCTTCAAGGAATGCATGCAAGAGCTGCTTGTCATCATCGAACGCAAGCGGTTTTTGCTGCCCGTGCCATGGTGGCTGGCGAACCTCCAGGCATCAATTCTCGGGCTGCTGCCCAATCCGTTGTTGACCAAGGACCAGGTCCTGCTGTTGCGCCAGCACAATGTCGTGTCGGATGCCGCCGTCAAGGACAACAGGACGCTCGCCGGCCTCGGTATCCAGCCGCGTTCGATCGGAACCATCCTGCCAAGCTATCTCTGGCGCTACCGCGCCGCCGGCCAGTTCCAACGCAAGTCCGCCGCATAACACGAGCGGACGTGCGGTTGCCTACGAGCCGCGCCGGGTGACCTGCATCGGCAGGCCGCCTTGCGGCTGCGTCGTCAGCTTCTGCACCGGCCAGGGGCGGGTTTCCGCGGTGGCGTCGAAACGGTAGCGCGACAGCATGATCGCCAACGCGATGATCGCCTCCTGCATGGCGAAGCTGGCGCCGATGCAGACGCGGGGGCCGGCGCCGAACGGCAAATACTGGAAACGATCGATCTTTTCGCGGTTTCCCGGATGGAAGCGTTCCGGCATGAAAGCGTCGGGCCGGTCCCACAATTTCCGATGGCGGTGGACGACCCACGGCATCACCAGCACCGCGGCACGTCGCGGTATGTAGAGGCCGTTCCAGGTTTCGGGCTCGATCGGTTCGCGGTTGATCGACGGCGCCGGCGGATAGAGCCTGAGCGCCTCGTCGAAGGCGGCGCGGGTGAGCGGCATGGCGTCGAGCCATTTCGTCGGGTCGGGCTCACGCGCCAACACCGCATCGATCTCGTGCTCGATCTTTTCGCGCTCCCACGGCGCTTCGGCAAGGCAGTAGAGCGTCCAGCCGAGCGCCCTGGCCGTAGTCTCGTGGCCGGCACCGATGAAGGTGATGATGTTGTCCTCGACCTCGGCCCGGGTCAGCCCGCCCGGTCCCTCCGCCTTCAACAGCAGCGTGAGAAAATCCTGCGGCACGGTGTCCGGAGCGCGCCTCAGCCGCGCCTCGCGCATCTGCACCGTGTCGGTGACGATCTTGCGGAAGTAGGCCATGGTCTTGCGGCCGCGGATGCGGGTCAGGCGCGGCAGCCAGTCGGGCGCACGCAAAAGGTCGAGCGGATCGACCCGGCCCATGGTCTCGAACAGGCGGTCGATCTCCTTGGCGAAGCTACCGGGCTCGCCCGATATCTCGCCCGAAAACAGTGTCTCGGCCAGGATGTCGAAGGTGAGCAGCGTCATGTCGTGGGCGATGTCCGACGTGCCACCTTGCTCGTAACGGGTGACGAATTCGAGCGTGCGTTTCAGCATCGGCTCGGCGAAGCCGAAGATGTGGCGCGGCGTGAACACCGGCGCCATCGCCTTGCGCGAACGCCGCCACACTTCGCCTTCGGCGGTAAGCAGGCCGTCGCGCAGGATTGGCCGCAATATCTTCTGACGCACCGTCGCCATCTTGTAGTTCTTGGCGTTATCGACGAGCACATGGCGGATGAGGCCGGGATCGTTGGCGATGACTAGCGGCCCGCCGACGCCGGTCACCGAAATCCAGGGCTCGTTATAGGTCGGCTCGCCCCACAGTTCGAGCGGATTGCGGTAGACGATGCGGATCATCTCCAGCGTCGAGGGCGGCGCTGTGCGCGGCTTCGGCGCCGGCGGGACGAAGGGAACGGGCTGACTGTCCATGGCTTGCTCCGCTGACACCTCAATGTAGTGGCGGGCAAGGCAGGCGTCCATGTGACCGGACGACAAGGCGAAGCATCCGCTCTCTGGAATGTGACCGGGGCACCGGAAAGTGCCTGCTTGCTGTGTCCGGCTGCGTGTCTTAGGTGGCAGCACCACAGATGCCACTAACCGGCGGGAGCCTGCCTTGAAGCACCAGTTGAACGTCATCATCGGCAGCACGCGGCCGGGCCGCGCCGGGCCGGTTTTCGCAAATTGGCTGGAGAGCTTTGCGCGCGAGCACGGCAAATTCGAGCCGGTGCTCACCGACATCGCGGCCTTCAACCTGCCGGTGCTGGACGAGCCGCATCATCCGAGACTGGGCAAATACGAAAACAGCCACACGAAAGCCTGGTCGAAGGCAATCGACGCCGCCGACGCATTCGTCTTCGTGGCGCCGGAATACAATTATTTCGCCGCCCCCGCGATCGTCAACGCGGTCGACTACCTGCTCAGGGAATGGCGATACAAGCCGGCCGCCATTCTCAGCTATGGCGGTGTCTCCGGCGGCTTGCGAGCGGCGCAGGCGGTCAAACCGTTGCTGACCTCCGTCGGCGTCATGCCGATTCCGGAAGGCGTGGCGCTGCCGATGTACCAGAAGCTGCTCGACGAGACCGGCGCCTTCCTGCCCAGCGAGCAGGTGCTCGGCGGGGCCAGGACCATGCTGGACGAGTTGTTCCGCTGGAGCGAAGCGCTGAAGCCGATGCGGGTCGGCTGACAACGCGAACGGCCGAGCTTGCCGATGCCATAACTTGCTCATGCCATAAAGAGATGGAATGCTCCGGCAAATGACCGGGCCGGGGCGGTTCGATTTGCGTTTTCTGTTTGCCTTGCTGCTGATCCTCTCGACGGCCTCCGCTGCCATGGCGGAGCGACGCGTTGCGTTGATCATCGCCGAGAACGACTATCGGCTGATCCGGCCGCTCGCCAATCCCGTCAATGACGGTGAGGTCATGGAAACGGTGCTGAGGAAGCTTGGTTTCGAGGTCTTCCTCGAAACCAACCGCGACCTGCGGCGCATGCGCCGGGCGCTCGACGATTTCCGCGAGGATGCCAAAGGCGCCGACGTGGCACTGGTGTTCTTCTCCGGCCACGGCGTCGAGATAGCCGGCGAGAATCGGCTCCTGCCGGTCGATGCAGACGCGTTGTCGCTCGCTACGCTGGAAAGGACCAGCCTGCCGCTGGAGGAGATCCGCGCGACCGTCGCCGCCACCAGCAAGGTCGGACTGATCGTGCTCGATGCCTGCCGCAGCGATCCGTTTGCGGCTACGGGCCGCGAAGGCCGCGGCGCAACGGCGCTGGTAAAAGAGGTCAGCGACAAGATCCGGCCGGGTCTTGGCCGCATCGGGCGGGCAGAAAACATCCTGTTTGCCTTCTCGGCGGCACCCGGCGAGACCGCCGCGGATGGGACGGGCCAGAATTCGCCGTTTACCGCGGCGCTGACGAAATACCTCGGCACCGAAGGTCTCGAGATCCGCTCCGTGCTGACGCTCGTGCAGCAGGAGGTCTACGACCTCTCGCGCGGTAAGCAATTGCCCTATGTCGAGAGCGGCCTGCCGCAGCTGTTCTTTGCCGCCTCGGCCAAGGAGAAATTGCCGGAGCGCGAACGCTTGTTGCTGGCCATGGCCGAGGTGACGCCTCAGATGCGCGGCGAGGTGGAGAAGATCGCCAGCGACGCCAACATGCCGCTGGCACCGCTCTATGGCGCGTTGATCAGTTCCGATACCGGCCACCTCTCCGCTGACAGTCTGAACGCCAGGCTGCGTGAGGCAGCCGACGCCTTCGTCAAGGTGCGGAGCGAAATGCAGACGCTTGGATCCGACGATCTGCGGGTGGCAGCGTTGCGCCGGCAGGCCGAAGAGCAGCTTTCGCTGGGAGCGTTCGATGCCGCGCGTAAAAAGCTCGCCGAGGCAGCCGAGATCGACAATGTCTCGCGCAACGCGCTGAAGGCCAATTTCGTCAGCCGCACGCTCTCCGAAGCCGCGACGCGCTATCTGTCCGGCGGGGCGGCGCGCGCCGACCTCGACTACGCCACAGCCATCAGGGACTATGAGTCCGTGCTCGCGCTTTATGGCGAAGCCGGACAGGTGGTGCTGTCGCTCGACGACGCCGACCGCTTGATCCGCACGCTGGACGAGCTCGGCAAGCTCTATACCACGGTCGGCAATATCGATGCGGCCGGCCGTGCCTTCGAGGCGCTGCAAGCCGATCTCGAGCGGCGGTCGCATCATGAAACCGATCCCAACGTGAAGCGCGACTTCGCCGTCAGCCACGTCAAGCTCGGCAACGTGCGGATGGCGCAAGGCAATCTGCCGTCAGCGCTGCAGAATTATGAGACCGCCAAGACCATTCTGCAGGGCCTGACCGAGGCGGAACCGGACAATCTGGAGTGGTTCGGCGACCTCGCCATGGCCGACGACAAGATCGGCAACGTATTGGCGACGCAAGGCGATCTGGCCGGCGCCGCAGAGGTCTACCAGGAAAGCCTGTCGATCAAGAAGCAGCTCGCCGCCGGAGAGCCCGACCTTGCCGAACTACAGCGCGACCTGACCATCACCTACGATGAGATCGGTCACCTTGCCCATATCGCAGGCCAACTGGACAACGCACAGGCGGCCTATGAAGAGAGCCTGAAGGTGCGGCTGGCGCTGGCGGCGGACAAACCGGGAGACGCCGACCGGCAGCGTGACGTCTCGGTCAGCCACGATACGATAGGCGACCTGCTGCGCGAACGCGGCGACGCCGCCGGGGCGCTGGCGGCCTACAAGGAAGGTCTGGCGATCGTAAAGCAACTGGCGAAACGCGATCCGGACGACACCGAGTTGAAGCGCGACCTGTCGGTCGGCAACGCCAAGATCGGCAATGCGCTGAGCGACCAGCAGAATTGGCCGGCGGCACTTTCGGCTTATCGTGAGGCACTTTCGCAGGCCAGCGCGCTCGCCGCCGGCGACCCGAACAACACCGAATGGCAGCGCGACCTGTCCGTGTGCATCGAGAAAGTCGCCGGCGTCCTGGCGATACAGGGCGACCACAAAGGCGCGCTGAAAGCCTATCTGGACAGCTACGCGATTGCGCAGAGGCTGGCCAAGCTCGATCCCGCCAATTCCGACTGGCAGCGGGACTTGTCGATAACGCTGTCCGAAGTCGCCACGCTGCGCCTCAGGCAGCGCGACGTCAGGGGCGCCCGGCAAGCCCTTCAGGACAGCCTGGCCATTCGCGAGAAACTTGCCCGGTCCGATCCGGACAACGCCACCTGGCAGCGCGACCTGGTGGTCGCCTATATCGACTACGCCCAAGTCGCAAAGGACCCGAAGGCTGTGCTTTCCAAGGCGCTCGACATGACGCTCGAGCTCGACCGGAGCGGGCGGTTGGCACCGCGCCACAAGTTCATGATCAAGTTTTTACGTGAGCGGCTGGCCAGGATCGAAGCCAGGCGCCGGTAGCCGGCTCACGCGATGGTCATTCCGTTCCGAAATGCCTGCAAACCTTGGAAAAACCGCCTTTTGCGCCTATATCTACGACATTAGAAATGCGCGATTCGAAGCCGATTTTTCGCGCTCTGCACACGGCATCAATCAGACAGGTTTTCATGAGCGACCAGACCGACATCGCCAACGGCGTTGAAGCCGAATACGGCGCCGATTCCATCAAGGTTTTGAAGGGCTTGGATGCCGTTCGCAAGCGGCCGGGCATGTATATCGGCGATACCGACGACGGCTCGGGCCTGCACCACATGGTCTATGAAGTCGTCGACAACGCCATCGACGAAGCACTGGCCGGCCATGCCGACCTGGTGACGGTGACGCTCAATCCGGACGGATCGGTGACGGTCATCGACAATGGCCGCGGCATTCCTACCGATATCCACACCGGCGAAGGCATTTCGGCGGCCGAAGTGATCATGACGCAGCTGCATGCCGGAGGCAAGTTCGACCAGAACTCCTACAAGGTGTCAGGCGGCCTGCACGGCGTCGGCGTGTCGGTCGTCAACGCCCTGTCGGCCTGGCTGAAACTGAAGATCCGCCGCAACGGCCAGATCTACGAGATGAGTTTCACACATGGCAATGCCGACGCGCCGCTGCGCATCACCGGCAGTTATGAACAAGACAAGGTCCCCGGCACCTACGAAGGGCGCAGTGGCAGCGAAATCACGTTTTTGCCGTCGTCCGAGACTTTCACCATGGTCGAATTCGACTACGGTACGCTGGAGCATCGGCTGCGCGAGCTCGCCTTCCTGAACTCCGGCGTGCGCATCGTTTTGACCGATGCCCGCCATGCCGACATCGTGCGCCATGAACTGCACTACGATGGCGGGCTGGAAGAGTTCGTCCGATATCTCGACCGGACGAAGAAGCCGTTGCTCGACAAGCCGATCTCGATCCGCGCCGAGCGCGACGGCATCACGGTCGAAGTCGCCATGTGGTGGAACGACAGCTACCATGAAAACGTGCTGGCCTTCACCAACAACATCCCGCAACGCGACGGCGGCACGCATCTGGCAGGCTTCCGCGGTGCGCTGACGCGCCAGATAACCGGCTATGGCGACTCCTCGGGCCTGACCAAGAAGGAAAAAGTGGCGCTGATCGGCGATGATTGCCGCGAAGGGCTGACCGCGGTGCTGTCGGTCAAGGTTCCCGACCCGAAATTCTCCTCGCAGACCAAGGACAAGCTGGTGTCGTCCGAGGTCCGCCCGGTGGTCGAAGGGCTTGTCAACGAAGCGCTCGGCACCTGGCTCGAGGAGCACCCGACCGAGGGCAAGGCGGTCATCGAGAAGGTCATCCAGGCCGCTGCCGCGCGCGAAGCCGCGCGCAAGGCACGCGACATCACCCGCAAGAGTTCGCTCGGCGTCACCTCGCTGCCCGGCAAGCTGGCCGATTGCCAGGAGCGCGATCCGGCGAAATCCGAGATCTTTATCGTCGAGGGCGACAGCGCCGGCGGCTCGGCCAAGGGCGGCCGTTCGCGCCAGAACCAGGCCATTCTTCCGCTGCGCGGCAAGATCCTCAATGTCGAGCGCGCCCGCTTCGACCGCATGCTCGGCTCCGACATGATCGGCACGCTGATCACCGCGCTCGGCACCTCGATCGGCAAGGACGAGTTCAACGCCGACAAGCTGCGCTACCACAAGATCATCCTGATGACCGACGCCGATGTCGACGGCGCCCACATCCGCACCTTGCTGCTGACCTTCTTCTTCCGCCAGATGCCGGAATTGATCGAACGCGGTCATCTCTACATCGCGCAGCCGCCGCTCTACAAGGTGACGCGCGGGAAGAGCTCGCAATACATCAAGGACGAAGCCGCCTTCGAGGAATTCCTGATCGGCTCCGGGCTGGAAGAAGCGTCGCTTGCGCTCAGCACAGGCGAGGTGCGGGCCGGGCAGGACCTGCGCAGTGCCATCGACGACGCCTTGGCTGTCCGCCAGCTCATCAACGGATTGCACACGCGCTATAACAGAGGCGTGGTCGAGCAGGCAGCGATTGCCGGCGCGCTCAACCCGGAGATCTTCACCGACCTCCGCCGCGCCAACGAGACGGCCGAGCGTGTTGCCCGTCGTCTCGACATTATCGCCGAGGATACCGAGCGCGGCTGGATCGGCCGCATGTCGACCTCGAACGAGGGCATTGGCGGCTATGTCTTCGAGCGAACGGTGCGCAGCGTCAAGGAGTTCGCGCATCTCGACCTGGCGCTGATCAATTCCGCCGACGCACGCCAGCTCGACCGCTATGCGCCGCGCCTGGCGGAAATCTACGGCGAGCCGCCGGTGCTGCGCCGCAAGGATGTCTCGGAAACCATTTCGGGGCCGCTGGCACTGCTCAACGCCGTGTTTGCCACCGGCCGCAAGGGCCTGACCATGCAGCGCTACAAGGGCCTTGGCGAAATGAACGCCGAGCAGCTCTGGGAAACGACGCTCGACCCGAATGTGCGCTCGCTGTTACAGGTCAAGGTCAATGACGCGACTGATGCGGACAGCTTGTTTTCACGGCTGATGGGCGACGAGGTCGAGCCAAGGCGCGAATTCATCCAGGAAAACGCGCTGTCGGTTGCCAATCTGGACATCTGAGCCGCCATCCAGATACCCAGCCAGCAGGCATGAAGTGTATTGGTGCGCCTTGGCGCACCAATACGACTGCTGCAACGCAACAAAGATCACCAGGACCGCCGGAACGGAAAGGCTTTCAAGGCATTGTAGTTGATCACAATCGCCGCAGGAGGCATCCATGGGACGTGGCATTTTGCTCTGGCTTCTCGGAGTCCCAATTCCGATCATTATTCTGATCATGCTGTTCGCGCGGTAGGGAGGCTTCGATGCAGTCCACCGTAACAGCTGTCGACGTTTCCGCCCCGACGGAATCCGCTTCCACTGCTGTCAGCTGGGGGCCAATCGTCGCCGGCGCCTTTGCTGCGTCAACGCTTACCTTCATCTTGATGCTGCTCGGCTCCGGGCTTGGGCTGAGCATGGTGTCGCCATGGTCCGGCTCGGGTGCGTCAGTCACCACTTTCGCCGTTTCCACCGCCGTCTGGCTGATCGTCGTGCAGTGGCTGTCGTCGGCCCTGGGCGGCTACCTCGCCGGACGCCTGCGCACCAAATGGGTCGGCATCCACACCGATGAAGTCTTCTTCCGCGATACCGCTCACGGCTTCCTGGCCTGGGCGCTGGCGACGCTGCTCGTCGCCGGCGTGCTCGGCACGGCGCTTTCGGCCGCGATAGGTACCGGTGTCCAGGCTGCTTCGACTGTGGCATCGGGCGCGGCAATGGGCGCTTCGGCAGGTGCTGCTGCAAACGCGGGTAGCGCCTCGACTGACAACGCCACATCGTATTTCGTCGATACGCTGTTCCGCCCGGCCGATCCGACAAGGCTCGCTGCCGCCAATCCGGAGAGCGACGCCGCGGCAACGGCGCAGGCATCGCGCATTCTAATCGCGAGTGCCGCAGCAGGCGAAATATCGGCCGACGACAAGACCTATCTGTCGCGGCTGGTGGCCGCCCGCACAGGCCTGTCCGAAGCGGATGCCACCGCTCGCGTCGATACGGTAATCGCCAGAGCGCAGGACGCCAAGGTCAAGGCCCAGCAGGCGGCCGACACCGCCAGAAAGGCAGGCGCCACCTTCTCGCTGATTGGCGCGCTGTCGCTGGTCGTCGGGGCCTTCATTGCCAGCGCGGCTGCAGCACTTGGCGGCAGGCAGCGCGACGACGAGGAAGCGATTTTCCTGACCAATCGTTGATCGGTGACTAAGCGAACTCGGTCCGCTTCGGGAAGATTACGCCCGAAGGGGACCTTGCTTTGAACTGCCGCCGCGGCATTGTCGTGCGCTGCTCGCCGCCTACAGCTCAGCTTCCAGTTTGCGGCCGAGATCGACCGCATCGCGCAGCACGGCAAGGTGCGAGCGCGGCTGTACGCCGGCCGGCGCGTTGACCTCGACGCCGCTCGCCGTCAGCGACCAGTAGAGCCTGTGCGTGAAGACGCGGCCGCCCGAGCCGCGCAGCTCGACCTGGATGTTTTCCACGCCGGGACCAAAATTTTCCGTCATCCGCCCTGAAATCGGGTCGCCGGTCAGCCAGCCATTGCCCCTGTCGAAAATATTGGTCCAGCGCGTCGCGGCAAACACCGCGCCATGATGCACCGCCCGCTGCGGCTTGCCGGAATGGCTGCGCCCTTCCTGGTAGAGCATGGTCCCGCCCGCCGCCCTGTCGGCAATCGGCGGGCATGCCGAAAACAGGCGCTCGGCGATGCCGCGCCTGAATTCGGCGAGGTTGTAGGTCACCAGAAATTCGCTGTGGGTCAGCGGACTGCCGAGTGTGACGAAATCGCTGATCTTCCACGGCAGCGGATGATCGGCGTCGCCGACGCGAAGCTGCCGGTAGAGCTCCCATTGGCTGCGCCGGAATGCGGGGAGGTCATCGAGGCTGTCGGGCCAAGCGGAGGCATCGGCGGCCAGCGTCGCCTTGTCGACGGCGTGGATCGCCTTCAGCCTCGCTTTGTCGCGAATGGCTTCCAACTTTCTAGGCCTGAAATCGGCCCACAATATCTGCAACAGATCATAGGCGATGATCGACCCGAGGCTGTGCGAGACCAGCACGATGCGGTCATAGGCATCGTCCATCATGAGACGCTTCAGCAGCTTGAGGCCACGCTCGCGGACCAGCGCCCGCTTCTCGACCGTTGCCGCTTCGGCCCGCACATAGGCGGCGACGTCGCCGAAATAAGGCAAGCCAAACTGGTCCACCGACCAGATGACGAACGACGCCAGAACCGTGACAAGCACACCGGTCGTCCAGGAGATGTAGCCTTGCCAGGTCGACGTTGCGAGCGCCAGCGCCGCGCCGAGGACGACGATGGTGGCCAAAAGCGTGACGACATAGAGTTTGAGCACATCGCGCGGAATATCGGCCGGCTTGCGCCAGAGCAGGGTCGTCACCCAGGCAGCAAGGCGGCTTCGGGTCGTGCCCTGGGTGATGTCGGCCCAGTAAAGCTCGTAGAAATCGGTGCGGCGGCCATCGACATCATAGGGCGTGGTGATCCGGCGGAGTTCGTGCGAATTGGTCCGGCTGTCGGGCGTGATCCAGCTCTGGTTGATCTTCGCACCCATCGGGTCGGCCGGATCGGGGACATGGGCATAGAACGGTGCCCGGGCCGGATCGTGGCTCCATACGGCCTGGACAAACTCCCTCAACGTGTCCATGGGCCGCTGCTCGCCCATGCCGTGCACGACCACTACCGCCTGGCTGCGCTTGCGTGGCGCCTTCTCTGCTGCGGTCAGATCGGCGGCCGGCGATGCAGCAGAACCAGGGTCGGGCACCAGCACCTCCACGATGACTCCGTTAGCAAGACGACGGGTCGGCATCGTAGCTTCAGAACCGGTAACAGCCAAGAAAAAGCCCGGCGCGGAGCCTGGCTGTATTCGACGATCGGCAGTGAGTTGGCAGCGACGCCGTTTCAGTGATCCATCGCTTTGACGATCTCCTCGGTCATCTTCTTGGCGTCGCCGAGCAGCATCATGGTGCCGTCCTTGTAGAACAGCGTGTTGTCGATGCCGGCATAGCCGGAGCCGAGCGAGCGCTTGACGAACAGGCAGGTGCGCGCCTTGTCGACGTCGAGAATTGGCATGCCGTAGATAGGTGAGGACTTGTCGTCACGAGCCGAGGGATTGGTGACGTCATTGGCCCCGATGACATAGGCGACGTCGGCCTGCGCGAACTCAGAGTTGATGTCCTCCAGCTCGAACACTTCGTCATAAGGCACGTTGGCTTCGGCCAAGAGCACGTTCATGTGCCCGGGCATGCGGCCGGCAACCGGGTGGATGGCGTATTTGACGTCGACGCCGTTGGCCTTGAGCTTGTCGGCCATCTCGCGCAGCGCGTGCTGCGCCTGGGCGACGGCCATGCCGTAGCCCGGCACGATGATGACCTTTTGCGCATTCATCATCAGATAGGCGGCATCCTCGGCCGAGCCCTGCTTGACCGTGCGCTCGATGCCGTCGTTGGCAATGGCTGATGTCTCGCCGCCGAAGCCGCCGAGGATGACCGAGATGAAGCTCCGGTTCATGCCTTTGCACATGATGTAAGACAGGATGGCGCCCGACGAGCCGACCAGCGCGCCGGTGATGATCAGCGCCAGATTGCCGAGCGTGAAGCCCAGGGCGGCCGCGGCCCAGCCCGAATAGGAATTCAGCATCGACACGACCACCGGCATATCGGCGCCACCGATCGGGATGATGAGAAGCACACCCAGCACCAGCGAGGCGGCAACGATCAGCCAGAACACCACCTTGGACTCGGCGGTGACGAGCAGCACGATCAGCACGATCAGCGCAATGCCAAGGGCCGCGTTGATGAAGTGGCGGCCACCGATCATGATCGGCTTGCCCGACATGCGGCCGTCGAGCTTCAAAAAGGCGATGACCGAGCCGGTGAAGGTGATGGCACCTATGGCAACGCCGAGGCTCATCTCGATCAGTGCCTGGGCATGAATATCGGCGACGGTGCCGATGCCGAAGCTTTCCGGTGCATAGATGGCGGCGGCCGCCACCATGACCGCGGCAAGACCGACCAGCGAGTGGAAGGCGGCGACCAGCTGCGGCATCGAGGTCATGGCAATGCGCCGTGCCGTGACCGCACCGGCCGAGCCGCCTATCAGCAGCCCGAGCACTATGAGGCCGAAGCGCCCGGCCGAAGGGGTCGCCAGCGCCAGCGTCGTGGCGATGGCGATGCCCATGCCGATCATGCCGTACATGTTGCCCTGGCGGCTGGTGGTCGGATGCGACAGGCCGCGCAATGCCAGGATGAACAGTATGCCGGAGACCAGATAGAGAAAGGAGGCGAAGTTGGCGTTCATAGCGGCCTACTTTTCCTTCTTCTTGTACATGGCCAGCATGCGCTGGGTGACGAGGAAACCGCCGAAGATGTTGACCGATACCAGCATCAGCGCAACGAAGCCGAAGCCGGTGGCGATGCCCGAGGCCGAGATGCCGACGGCCAGCAACGCACCGACGACGATGACGGAGGAAATGGCGTTGGTGACCGCCATCAGCGGCGTGTGCAGTGCCGGCGTGACGGACCACACGACGTAGTAGCCGACGAAGATCGCCAGGACAAAGATGGCGAAGCGAAAGACGAAGGGATCGATGGCACCGCCGGACAGCGCGTGAGCGGCGTCACCCGCCGCCTCGGTGCCGGGCGCGGCCGCCAGGTTCTGCACCGCGAGCCGCACGGCAGCTGTCGCCTCGTCGAGCTGGTCGAGGGCTTTCTGCAGGGTCTGGTCCATCACGCGATCCCTCCGGTGGTCTTGGGCTTCCTCGAAGCGGCCGTTTTCTTCGCAGCCGGCTTCGCCGAAGCCTCGGCAACCATCGTCCTGGCCGGAATGGCCGGTGGTTCGACATATTGGCCCTTTGGCGGCTCCTGCTCAGCCTTTGCGAAAGCCGGATGCACGATCTTGCCAGCATCGGTCAGCATCGTCGCCTTGACCAGTTCGTCGTCGTGGTTGATGGCAAGCGTCTTCGCCGCCTTGTCGACCAGCGTCTCGAGGAAGGCATAGAGGTTCCTGGCATAGAGAAGCGAAGCGGAGGCGGCGACGCGACCGGGAACGTTGAGATGGCCGACGATCTTTACCCCGTTGGCCGTGGTCACCACCTTGCCGGCTTCGGCGCCCTCGACATTGCCGCCGCGCTCGACCGCGAGGTCGACGATCACAGAGCCGGGTTTCATCGAGGCGACCATCGCCGCCGAGACCAGCTTCGGCGCCGGACGGCCGGGGATCAGCGCGGTGGTGATGACGATGTCCTGCTTGGCGATGTGCTCGGCGGTCAACGCCGCCTGCTTGGCCTGATACTCCTTTGACATTTCCTTGGCGTAGCCGCCGGCCGTCTCGGCCGCCTTGAACTCCTCGTCCTCGACCGCCAGGAATTTTGCGCCGAGCGAGGCAACCTGCTCCTTGGCGGCCGGGCGCACATCGGTGGCGGTGACCACGGCGCCGAGGCGGCGCGCGGTGGCGATGGCCTGCAGACCGGCGACGCCGACGCCCATGATGAAGGCCTTCGCCGCCGGTACCGTGCCGGCGGCCGTCATCATCATCGGCAGTGCCCGGTCATATTCGGCAGCCGCGTCGACCACTGCCTGATAGCCGGCGAGGTTCGCCTGGCTGGACAGGACGTCCATCGACTGGGCACGGGTGATGCGCGGCATGAACTCCATGGAAAAGGCAGTAACACCAACCTTGGCCAGCGCGGCGACGGCAGCATCGTTGCCATATGGATCCATGATGGCAATGACGGCAGTGCCCGGCCGATAGGCTTTCAGCTCGGCATCGCTCGGCCGGCGCACCTTCAGCACGACATCAGCCCTGGAAACATCGCCGGCCTTGCCGATCGCGGCGCCGGCCTTGGCAAACTCCTCGTCGGGAATGCGCGAAGCAGTGCCTGCGCCGGCTTCGACGACCACGCCGAAACCCAGCGCCGCCAGCCGTTTCACCGTGTCGGGCGAGGCCGCGACGCGCGGCTCGTTCGCGTCGAGCTCACGAGGGATGAAAACCGTCTGTCCCACCGCATGATCCTTTCGGCCGGAACCCGTTACCCAAGACGCCGGCCGGCCACCGGCGGCGCCCTCGACAAAGGTTGGAGGAGTCTATCGGAGAATAAAGGCGCCGACGGCCAGGATCAGCACGAACAGGATAGTCCCCGAGAAGAAGCCGCCCACAAAGAAGCCGAACGCCATGGCCAGAAGCACGGCGGCGCAAAATAGCGACCCATATTTGGCCAGCATCACAAAGCCGGCATAGGTGCGGTCGTGCTCGGCATAGTCCATCTTCGCGCCCAGTTCGACAGGACCGGTCGGCGTGTGTTCAGCCATAGGAATACCCCTTCGAAGACATCTTTCAGGCACATAGCGAAAAGCCGCGTTAAGGGCAATGGCGCTATTGCCGCATCGCCGCAGCCAACAATCTCAAGCAAAACTTGAAATCGCTGCGCGAAGCGCGGCGATACCAATCCCAATGGATGGCAGGTCCGCTATTGCCGATGTCGTTAGCCGGCGAGATGCGGGAACAGACCGAGCAGGCCGACAACGATCAGATAAAGGGCGACGATATAATTGAGCAGCCGCGGCATCACCAGGATCAGCACGCCTGCAATCAGCGAGATAAGCGGGGTAAGGGCGAGCGTGGAAATGGTCATATCGGTTCCTTTGATCGGATCGCTATCGAAGCGATGCTTGGCGGATGCCGGCAATGCCGACCTACCACCAGCACCCTTGCCCAGAACGCCGAAGCGACCGGAAGGCTCCATGGGCTCGTTCAGGCGGCTTCGCGAAAATACTTGGCGGTGGGCAGGATGGTCAGCGGGGCGAGTTCGCCGGCACCGGGCGTATCGAACAACATGCGCTGCTCCATTGGCGTCGAACGGAAGAACGGAAAGCGAGCGTAGGTTTCATTCTTGATCGCCAGGACATCGGCTTGATAAAGCAGCGCGAAACAGTTGATCACGCCGGCATAGGGCCGCGCATCGCCAATCGGTCGCGCCCGATAGATGCGCTTGTAGAAAGCCGCATGGTCCTCGCGGATCATGGATATGCAATAAGGCGCGCCGAAATGGAAGCAAGCCATGCCCGCAAGGCGCAGCGTCACATACGGGATCTGCGGGTAAAGCCGTGACCATTCGGCGTCCACGGCAAAACGGCTCGGGTCGATAAAGACTTCGCCGGCCGCCAGACGCGGCATCAACAAGTCCTTGTAGACGCTGAGCGCTGGTGATGTGGCGTTATCAGCAGACACGTTATGCAGGCGCATTGTGCTGACCAGCCGCCCCTCGATGTAGATTCCGAACGTATGGCAATTGGGCAGTTCGTCAAATTCGTCATGGACCTGACGGGACGCATTCTCGGGCACCAGATCGTTCATCCGATAGGAATTGTAGCGCAGCCTGTAAATGCTTTCGAAGTCCTCGCCGCTTTCACAGCGTCGGTACTCCGTCCGGTCAAGCAGCGCATAAACATGTTGCGCGAAGCTGGACATGGTCTCGGACGCATCTTTCCCACCAGCGCCCGCCGCATGGCCGAGCGAACTCAACTGGGCACACATGAACTCTATTCCCCGCGATTACCGCCACCAGCCGACACTACGGACGGGTCATGAGATGTAAAGATGAAAATAAATAGGAGCTCGTTTACCGCTCGTTAGGGTTAACAATTAATAAAATTATACTAAAATACGCGGTTTTTCAGCGCGAAGTCAGCGCCGCGGCGCCTTCCTTGCCGTCTGGATGTCCTTGGCGAAGGGCCAGACGGTGCTCGACATCGTCTCGATGCCGGACGCGCTGAGTGCCGACCCGAACAGAAAGCCCTGGACCAGGTCCGGCTTGACCTGCAATGCCAGGATCTTGAGCTGTTCGAAGGTCTCGACACCTTCGACGGTAACCGAAAGTCCCAGCGGCCGTGACAGGTTGACGATGCCCTTGAGCAATTCGAGCGACCGGCTGTTCTGAGTGACATCCATCAGGAACGAGCGGTCGATCTTGATTTTGTCGAGCGGCAGTTTGTGGAGATAGCTGAGGCTCGAATATCCGGTACCGAAATCGTCGAGCGCAATGCGCACGCCGAGCCGCTTCAACTCCTCGATATATTGGCGTGTCAGCGACTTGTCGTCGAGCAGCGCCGTCTCGGTGACCTCGATCTCCAGACGTCCGGCGGAGAGACCGGATTCAGCCAGCGCGTCGCGAACCTTCTGGATGACATCACGGTTGCGGAAATCCTTGGCCGAGAGATTGACCGACACGCTGGTCTGGGCCGGCCATTTGGCGCATTCCGTGCAGGCCGCATGCAGGACGAAGGTGCTGATGTCGGAAATAATCCCCATTTCCTCCGCCAGCGGAATAAAGATACCGGGGGAAATCGGCCCGAGATCGGGATGATCCCAGCGGCACAGCGCTTCGCAACTGGCGATACGCATCGTGCTCATCGCCACGATCGGCTGATAGACCACCCGCAATTCGTTGTTTTCCACGGCGCTGCGCAGGTCCGCCTTCATCAGCTGACGGCTGCGGAAGGCAGCATCCATGGAGGCCTCGAACAGCCGCCAACCGTTCTTGCCAAGCTCCTTGGCCTTGTAGAGTGCAAGGTCGGCTTTGACGATCATGGCGTCAACGTCGGTATCCTTGACCCGCGACAGCACCGCGCCGCCGCTGGCCTGGATGCGTAATCCGTGGCCGGCGACATCGACCTCGCCCTGTAGATTGACAAAGATCTCATCAACCTGGCCGGTCAGGTGGCTTTCATCCTCGATGCGCTCGAAGAAGATCATGAACTCGTCGCCGCCGAAGCGGCTGACGGTGATGCCTGGCCCAGCGACTGCCGCCAGCCGCTCGGCAACGGCGTAGATCAATCCGTCGCCGACCGGATGGCCGAGCGTGTCGTTGACGCTCTTGAAATCATCGAGATCGAGCACCACCAGCCCGCAGAGACGCTCGGGATCCCCTGAGGCCATGGCTTCCACCACCAACTCGTGGAAGTAGGCGCGGTTGGGCAGGCCGGTGAGACTGTCGTAGCGCGCCATGAAGCGGATCTTGTCTTCCGCCTCGACCCGGGCGGTCACATCCTCGAAAGTGACGACGCCCAGTTCCTGGCTGCCTTCGCGCGCCGAAAATTCATAGTGCTGGCCGTTGGTGAGCGAGACCAGGACCTTGCGGTCGCGGCCCTCGCGCAACGCACGCGTCAGCTGGGCTTCGATGTAACGGCAATCTTTCGGCGCCAGCATGCCGCCTGCAGCGCCGCGCATCAGCAGACCGTGGATCGAGCGGCCTAGCAGCGCATCGGCCGATTTGAGCGACATCAGGTGCGCGGCTTCGGCATTGGCCACCGCCACCCGGCCGTCGGGACCAAGCATGACAAGGCCATGCGACATGGTGTTGAGCGCGCGGTTGAAACGCTGCGCGATGCGGTTCGCCTTCTTTTCCTCCGACAGGGCGGTAAACAGGACTTCGCGGACGATGTCGGCGAACCGCTTGATCGCAAACAGAAAAGGGGCCGACATCAGACCGAGGATGATGTGGTAGATATCGCCGCGCAGGATAAAGCCAAGCGATATGGGCCATGTGGTGGTTATGATAAAAATCATAACCATGCGCGGCGACCCATAATTGCGGCCGGCAATCGACGTGACCGATGCCAGAGTGACGCAGACAGAGGCTATTTCGGCATAGTTGTCGTGGCTGTCATTTGCCAGATAGATACTGACGAAACAGAACGCGCCAAGCATGAAACCATGCATCGAACCGAAAATTATGTAATCGTTTTCGCGATCATGGGCTTCTTCCCACGTCGTCGGGGAAGGAAGTCGCCCGTATTTTCGGATGTTGCGAAGGCGCAGAGTACCGACAATGATGAGCCCAGCGGCAACTAGAAGATACGCCAAGTCCATGGTCTTCCAATAGACCAGAATGACGAGGAGTGTCTGCGCAACAAGGCCGATCGACAGCGTGAACCCGTCGCGAAACAGCGTTTCCACGAACGGAATGTAAACGTCGACCGGAATCTCGTTTTTTCGTCTCAGATTCACGCCTGGATCCCAACCCTGGGGAACCCAGCAGTGTCACATTGGCCTTAAGAAAGGTTTAGAGCAGCGGTTCGGGCTCTATTGGCATCCATTGGTGACGCAGCGGAAGCAGGGAAACTACAGTTCAGGTAAACAAGGAGTATCACAGCGCTGAATTATTCGGCGGCTTGAAGTTGCGGCCGCAGCGGCGCCGTCGAGAGGCGGTCGAGCAGACGCTGGCGTTCGCCGGCGGCTTTTTCGGCACTGGCCTGCTTGACGTGGCCAAAGCCGCGGATGAGCGCCGGTACCGAAACAAGCGCGGCAGCAACCTCGATCTTGCCCGGCGCCAGCGCGCCGGCGACAAGCTCCAGGTCGGCTTCATAGAGGGCAAGAAGCTGCCGCTCCATACGCCTCTCGGCGCTGTAGCCGAACAGGTCGAAAGCGGTACCGCGCAGCCCCTTCATCGCCGCCAGCAGGCGGAACCCGTTCATCATCCACGGGCCAAAGCTCGATTTCTTCGGCTTGCCGTCACTGCCGCGCCTGCCCATGATCGGCGGTGCGAGATGGAATTCAAGCTTGCCGTAGCTCTGGAACTGCTTTGCGAGCTCTGCGGCAAAGGAGCCGTCCGTATAAAGCCGCGCCACCTCGTATTCGTCCTTGATCGCCATCAGCTTGAACAGGTTCTTTGCGGCAGCCTCGGTCACCACGGTCGAACCGCGCACAGCATTGGTTTCGGCCTTGCGCAGCGCCGCCAGTCTGTCGGCATAGCGCTTGCCATAGGCGGCGTTCTGATAGGCGGTCAGGAAGGCGACGCGGCGAGCAATTATATCGTCCAGCGTCTCGGCAATGGCGGCATGCTGCGTGGCCTTGCCCGGCTGGGCGAGAAGGCTGCGCACGAAATCCGGCTGGTGGGCGGCGCGGCGGCCCCAGCGAAATGCCGCGATATTCATCGCTACCGCCTCGCCGTTGAGCTCGATCGCCTTTTCGACCGCCTCCGCCGACAGCGGCAAGCCGCCATGCTGGAAGGCGAATCCGAGCATGAACATGTTGGCACCAAGCGAGCTGCCGAACAGCGCGGTGGCGGTGCGGGTGGCGTCGAAGAAATGCGTCCTGTCGTCGCCCGCGGCCGTTCTTATCGCTTTCTTCAGCCGCTCGACGGGCAGCGAGAAATCGGCCGAACGGGCGAACTCGCCCGGCATGATCTCGGCAGTGTTGGCGAGGAAGATGGTATGGCCTTCGCGCACCGCGGCCAACACCTTCTTGGCACCCGAAACGACGAGATCGCAGCCGAGCACGAGATCGGCCTTGCCGGCCGATACCCGAATGGCGTGGATGTCGTCCGGCGTGCGGGCGATGCGGACATGGGTGAACACCGAGCCGCCCTTCTGGGCGAGGCCGGCCATGTCGATCATGCCGCAGCCCTTGCCTTCCAAGTGCGCGGCCATGCCGAGCACCGCGCCTATTGTGACGACGCCGGTGCCGCCGACACCGTCGATGATCGCCGCCCAGCCTTGTTCACCGAGCGTAAATTGCGCCGGCGCCGGCACCCCCGCGAGCGGGTCGGCCGCGCCGGCTATGCCTTCGGCTTTCCTGATTTTGGCGCCGTGGACGGTGACGAAGGAGGGGCAGAAACCGTTGACGCACGAGAAGTCCTTGTTGCAACTCGACTGGTCGATCTTGCGCTTGCGGCCGAATTCGGTCTCGACCGGCTGGATCGAGACGCAATTCGACTGCACGCCGCAATCGCCGCAGCCTTCGCAGACCAGCTCGTTGATGAAGATACGCTTGTCGGGATCGGGGAAGGTGCCGCGCTTGCGGCGGCGACGCTTCTCGGCGGCGCAGGTCTGGTCGTAGAGCAGCACCGAGACGCCTTTGACCGAACGCAACTCGCGCTGGACGAGATCGAGGTCGTCGCGGTGATGGATGGTGGCGCCGGCGGGAAATTCCACCTTGCCGGTATATTTGTCCGGCTCGTCGGTGACGATGGCGATGCGCTCCACGCCCTCGGCGCGCACCTGCCTTGCGATCATGTCCACCGTCAGGCCGCCCTCGTGCGGTTGCCCGCCGGTCATCGCGACGGCGTCATTGTAGAGGATCTTGTAGGTGATGTTGGCGTCGGTCGACAGCGCGAAGCGGATCGCCAGCACACCCGAGTGGTTGTAAGTGCCATCGCCCAGATTCTGGAAGATGTGCTCGCGCTTCGAGAACGGCGCCTGGCCGACCCACTGCGCGCCCTCGCCGCCCATGGCGGTGAAGCCGACGGTGTTGCGGTCCATCCACAGCGCCATGAAATGACAGCCGATTCCGGCGGCGGCGAGCGAGCCGTCCGGCACCTTGGTCGAGGAATTGTGTGGGCAGCCGGAGCAGAAGAAGGGCGTGCGCGAGGCGATGTCTGACGTGTCGGCCAGCATCGCCTGGAACTGGCGCAACTTCGCCACCCGCGCGGCGATTTCTTCCGACGGGCCGATCGTTCGCAAAATCCTCTCGCCGAGCGCGATGGCAATATCGTTGGGGTCGAGCGCGCCCTTGGCCGGGAACAGCCAGTCGCCGCGCTCGTCCTTCTTGCCGACGATGATCGGCTGCGTCGCGGTGCCGTAAAGGTTCTCGCGCAGTTGCACCTCGATCAGCGAGCGTTTCTCCTCGACGACGACGATGGTATCGAGGCCGCGAGCAAAGTCGGCGATGTGCTGCAGGTCGAGCGGCCACGGGCAGCCGACCTTGAACAGCCTGATACCGATGCGACTGGCGGCCGCTTCGTCGATGCCGATATCCTCCAGCGCCTGGCGAACATCGAGATAACTCTTGCCGATGGTGACGATGCCAAGCTTGGCGCTGCTGCCGCCCGAATAGACGATCCGGTTCAGCCCATTGGCGTGGATGAAGGCCGAAGCGGCGGCGCGCTTGTGTTCATGCAGCCGCTCCTCCTGGCCGAGCATGTCGATCTCGTTACGGATATTGAGGCCGCCGGGCGGCATGTCGAAGTCCGGCACGATGATGTTCAGCCGTTCGAGCGCGGCATCGACCGAGGCCGTCGATTCGATGTTGTCCTTGACGCATTTGATCGCCGCCCAGGTGCCGGCAAAACGCGACATGGCAAAGCCGTAGAGGCCGTAGTCGATGATCTCCTGGACGCCGGCCGGATTAAGGATCGGCACCATGGTGTCGACGAACAGGAACTCGGTGGCATGCGCGTTGGTCGAGGATTCGGCCATGTGGTCGTCACCCATCAGGGCCAGCACGCCGCCATGTTTCGACGACCCGGCGAGATTGGCGTGGCGGAACACGTCGCCGGAGCGGTCGACGCCCGGACCCTTGCCGTACCAGACCGAAAAAACGCCGTCATGGGTACCCTCGCCCAGCAATTCGGCCTGCTGCGAGCCCCAGCAGGCGGTGGCGGCGAGCTCCTCGTTGAGACCGGGCTGGAAGACGATGTCCGACTGCGCGAGCTGGTTCCTGGCCTTCCACAGCTGCATGTCGAGGCCGCCGAGCGGCGAGCCGCGATAGCCGGAGACGAAACCGGCGGTGTTCAGGCCAGCCCGGCGGTCGCGCTCGCGCTGCATCAGAAGCATGCGGATGACTGCCTGGGCACCCGACAGGAAGATGCGCTCCTTTGCCAGGTCGAACTTGTCGTCGAGCGCGACATTGTGCAGCGTCATCAGGCATTTCCTGTGCGGAGGCCGCGCCTGGTGGTGCGCGGCCAACGTCGGAGTCGAGTGCCCACAGTCTTTCTTCCCTTGCCGGGGAGGTCAAACAAAATCGAAGGTGCCAGGCGGTCCGCAACAAACGATCCGTGCGCGGCCGTGTAGCGCCACGAAACGCCTGTCGGGGAGGATGGCCGAGCATGAAAAATTCCGGCGGCGGTCAGTGCCGCTGGTGATGCATCATGCAGCCTTTGGGCAACTGGGCTTCGGTTCACCGGGCAGCTTGCCGTCGACATGGCCGGCCAAGTCCTTGTTGAGCTCGTAGACTGGCCCGACCACCAGAGGCCGGTCGGGCAGGACCGACTGGTCGAGCGAGGACGTCAGAGTGGTCGCGAAACTCTGCAGCAACTTGCCGCTGGAATCCTCGATGCGGATCGACACCGCATAGGGCTTGTCCTTGACAACGCAGGTAAGCGGCGGGCTGGTGAGCGTCACATGCGGCAGCTTCGGCCATATTTTCTGGGTGACGATGATCGGATCACCACCGGCCGGGTTCTGGAAGGAGACCACAGCGACCTGCCCCTCACCCACCGGCCGCAGCGGATTGAGGGTGATGACATAGGTGGCGATACCCAGCCGGTAGTTGAACTCGAACAGCTTCCCGGAAATGGCGAACAGCTGGTCCTTGCCGGAATCACGGCAGGCGCCGAGCGCGGCCGCCGCGAACAACGCCGCGACGACAATCATCGCGCGTGAGAATCTTCTAGACATTGGTGACCTCCCTGGCCGCGGTCCGGCGGCGATAGTGTCGGTTTGCCTTCTGGCGGTTGCCGCACACCGCCATGTCGCACCAGAGGCGGCTGGAATTGCGGCTTTTGTCGACAAACAGCCAGCTGCAGTTCGGACATATCCGCAGCCTGGCGATGGTGTCGCTACGCAGCAGCGACAGCGCCGAGACCGCAAGCGCGGCCTCGAAGGCAATCGGCGTCGCCGGATCACCGAACGGTTTTCCAGGCGTGCCGATTTCGGTGCGGCTATGAGCAAGGCCATCGGCGCAGGCTTCCAAGAATTTCGGCATATCGCCGGTCGCGATCGCACCTTTCGATACCGCGCCGCGAAACAGCCGATCGGTCGTCTCCCGGATCGACAGCACCACCGGTGCGATCTTTTCAGGCGCCGGCGCTACGAGCCGCCTGCCGCCGCGCTCGGCGGCGCGAAAGGCACTCGCGGCTTCGGCAAAGCGGGCGATCTCGGCCGGATCGTCGAAACGGTCGAAAGTTTTCTTCGGATCGTTCCGCAAAACGACGGTGTTCGCCGTATCGAGCGCCAGCATGCCACCGGTAAAGCGGTGCGGAGTCCAGGATACTGTCATATGGCGAATCTAACTGATAACTCGCGTTTGACAAGTTAGATTCCGGGTGCAACGCTCGTCACTGAGGCGATCGCCGTACTGAGAATATCGTTCGTCCCAAACCTCTGCCCCGATTGCGGGGCATGCATAGAGGGTCTTGCATGCTCTATTTCTTCCAGCAGGTTCTGAACGGGCTGCATTCGGGCGCGCTCTACGCATTGCTTGCCTTCGGCTACGTGCTGACCAATGGCATCCTGCACCGTACCAATCTTGCCTATGGCGCGCTGTTCGCCTTTTGCGGGCATACGATGATCCTCACCGCGGCGTTCGGCTATCAGGCGCTGTGGCTGACGCTGTTTGCATCGGTCGCGCTCGGCGTAGCTGCGGCATTCCTTTATGCGGCGCTGCTCAGCCATGTCCTGTCGCGAAGTATCTTCGAACCGCTGGCCGACCGCTCGCCCAACGCCATCGTGGTGACGACGCTCGGCATATTGCTGGTCTTGTCGGAAGCCAGCCGCATCGCCGCCGATACCCATGACCTATGGTTGCCGCCAATGCTGGCCCAGACCATCGTCTTCGCGCAGAATGCCAGCTTCAAGGCGACGTTGACGCTGATCCAATTGCTCGATTGCGCCGCCGTACTGGCGGCCATAGCGCTGGCTGCTTGGGGCTTCGCATATTCGAGCTTCGGCCGGAGCTGGCGCGCCGTATCCGACGATCCCAAGGCGGCTGCGATGTGCGGCGTCGATGTCCGTGCGGTGTTTCGGCGTGCGGTGCTTTTCGGCGGCCTTTGCGCGGCACTGGCCGGCGTGCTCGCCGCCTTCTACTACGGTAACATCAGCTTCGGCACAGGGTTGGTCTACGGGTTGAAAATCCTGTTCGTGACCGCAGTGGGCGGCTATCTTTCGCCTTTGCGGGCGGCACTGGGCGCCGCCGCTTTCGGCATGGCCGAATCGCTATGGGCCGGCTATTTTCCGCTCGAATGGCGGGACGGCTGGATGTACCTGTTCCTCGTCGCCATGCTTGTGCTGATCGGCGCCGGCCGCGACCAACAGAAGATCGCCTGAGCCGCACCCGACTTTGCTTGAGTGAAAGCGCCGCATGTCCTTGGACATGCAAAGGACGCGGCAGCATTTTGCCGCCCGTCATCTCACAACTGTGTTTATGCGGGCTGTCCCGTGTTGACCCGCCGGACCACGCACTGCATACCGTTGGTCCACAGCGACGCGACGGACAGGGAACCGCCGCGCTCTGACACAAGGGAGGAATGCATGGCAGGGCTTCTCGCTCTTTCCAGAACCATTGACCGTTTGAACGAATTCATCGGCAAATGGGTTTCGTGGCTGATCCTGCTGGCGATCCTGGTAAGCGCCGCCAACGCCGTCATCCGCAAGGTGTTCGACATGTCCTCGAACGCCTGGCTGGAATTGCAATGGTATCTGTTCGGCGCCGCCTTCATGCTGGCCGCCGCCTACACGCTGAAGCAGAACGACCATATCCGCATCGATATCGTCTACGGCATGTTCTCGCGCCGCGTGCAGCACTGGATCGACCTTTTCGGTCACGTCTTCTTCCTGATGCCGTTCGTGACGTTGATGGTGGTCTATTTCGTTCCCTATGTGTCGCTGTCGTATCGCAGCGGGGAGATGTCGAACAATTCCGGCGGGCTGATCATCTGGCCGGCGAAGGCGATCCTGCTGGTCGGCTTTTTTCTGCTCGCGCTGCAGGGCATTTCCGAAATCATCAAGAAAATCGCCATCATGCGCGGTCAGATGGACGATCCCACTCCGTTCATATCGGTGCATGAGCAGGCCGAACTCGAAGCCAAGGCGCTCGTCGAAGAGGTGCGCTCGTGATCGAGTTCATCGCCCAGAACATGGCGCCGATCATGTTCGCCTCGCTGGTCGTCTTCCTGCTGATCGGCTACCCCGTCGCCTTCTCGCTCGCCGCCAACGGCCTGATGTTCTTCTTCATCGGCGTGCTTCTGTCGCCCTATTCGGGCGGCTCGATCAATCTCGCCTGGCCGTTGCTGCACGCGTTGCCGGATAATTTCTATGGCAGCCGGGTGATGTCGAACGATACGCTGCTGGCGATCCCGTTCTTCACCTTCATGGGCATCGTGCTCGAACGATCCGGCATGGCCGAAGACCTGCTCGACACGATCGGCCAGTTGTTCGGACCTGTCCGTGGTGGCCTCGCCTATGCCGTGATTTTCGTCGGCGCGCTGCTCGCCGCGACGACCGGCGTGGTGGCGGCCTCCGTCATTGCCATGGGTCTGATTTCGCTGCCGATCATGCTGCGCTACGGCTACGACCGGCGGCTGGCATCCGGCGTCATTGCCGCGTCCGGGACGCTCGCCCAGATCATCCCGCCGTCACTGGTGCTGATCGTCCTGGCCGACCAGCTCGGCCGCTCGGTCGGCGATATGTATAAGGGAGCGCTGATCCCCGGGCTCATTTTGACCGGCATCTACATGCTCTACATCCTGCTCATGTCGATCTTCCGGCCGAAGTCGATGCCGGCCCTGCCGCTGGAGGCCCGCACGCTCGGCCACGGCGCGCTGTCGCTGCTGGCGGCGCTGCTGGCGGCGGTGGTGGTTTCCTATGCGGCGTATCGCTACCTTGCGCCGAACCATGGCGGCAACGCCGATATCCTCGGCGCCACCATCGGCGTCATCTTCATCTATGTCGTCGCGATCGTCGACCAGCGCCTGAAGATCAACCTGATGTCCAGACTGGCACAGCAGGTGATCATCGTGCTGATCCCGCCGCTGGCGCTGATCTTCCTGGTGCTGGGCACGATCTTCCTTGGCATCGCCACGCCGACGGAAGGCGGCGCCATGGGCGCCGTCGGCGCGCTGGCAATGGCGGCGATGAAGGGGCGGCTGTCGCTCGACGTGGTCAAGCAGGCGCTGGCGTCGACGACCAGGCTGTCGTCCTTCGTTCTGTTCATCCTGATCGGCGCGCGGGTGTTCTCGCTGACCTTCTACGGCGTCAATGGCCACATCTGGGTCGAGCACCTGTTGACGTCGCTGCCGGGCGGTGAAGTCGGTTTCCTGATTGGCGTCAACATCCTCGTCTTCGTGCTCGCCTTCTTCCTCGACTTTTTCGAGCTTGCCTTCATCATCGTGCCGCTTTTGGCGCCAGCGGCTGACAAACTCGGCATCGACCTGATCTGGTTTGGCGTGCTTTTGGGCGTCAACATGCAGACCTCCTTCATGCATCCGCCCTTCGGCTTCGCGCTGTTTTATCTGCGCTCGGTCGCCGCGCGCGTGCCCTATCTCGACCGACTCACCGGCAAGCAGATCGCGCCGGTCACCACAGGGCAGATCTATTGGGGCGCAGTGCCCTTCGTCTGCATCCAGGTGATCATGATCGGCCTGACCATCGCCTTCCCGCAGATGGTGATGCACTACAAAGGCACTGTCGTCGATCCTGGCACCATCAACTACCAGGTGCCGGAAACGCCTGGCATCGGCTTGTCGCCGCTTGGCACGCCGCCAGCCAACGGCGGCACTGCCCCGGCCTCACCTTCCACACCGGATTTGTCGCAGCCGCCGAGCTTCGACGAAAAGCCGCCCGCGAAACCGGCGGCGCCGGCAATTGATCTGTCGCAACCACCGAGTTTCAACTGAGGAAGGCCCGGCAGCCATGAAGGCGGTTCGGTTGGAGCGAATGGGCAGCCTCGCCGTGTGCGAGGTCGAGAAACCGACCGCCGGGCCGAACGATCTGCTGGTGCGCATCGAGGCGTGCGGCGTCTGCGGCACCGACAGGCATCTTTTCCATGGTGAATTCCCGTGCACGCCGCCGGTGACGCTCGGGCATGAATTCTCCGGCATCGTCGAGGCGGTCGGACCTGCCGTATCCGGCTTTTCGGTCGGCGACCGCGTCACCGGCGATCCCAACATTGCCTGTGGCCGATGCGAGCATTGTCAGGCCGGCCGGGTCAATCTCTGCGGCAATCTACGCGCCATCGGCATCCATCGCGATGGCGGCTTTGCCGAATATCTTGTCCTGCCGCAGAAACAGGCCTTCGTCTTGCCAGGCGATCTGAAGCCTACGCATGGTGCTTTCTGCGAGCCGCTCGGCTGCTGCCTGCATGGCGTGGACCTTGCCGCGATCAAACCAGGCTCGTCGGTCGCGGTGCTCGGCGGCGGCGTGATCGGCCTGCTCACCGTTCAGCTGGCAAAGCTCGCCGGTGCGACGACCATTATCTTGTCGACCCGTCAGGCCTCGCGGCGGGCTCTTGCCGAGCAATTTGGCGCAACGGCGACGCTCGATCCCAGCGCCTTCGATGTCACCGATGCGATCGTCGGCCGGTCGGGTTTGATGCCGGGCGGCGTCGACGTGGTGTTCGAATGCGCCGGCGTGAAAGACACTGTTGAGCAGGCGATGCGGCTGGCCAAAGCGGGCGGCACCGTCGTCGTCGTCGGCGTGATGCCGCAAGGCATGAAAGTGGCGTTCGAACCGTTCGATCTGCTGTTCCGTGAGTTGAAGGTCCTGGGTTCCTTCCTCAACCCCTTTACCCATCGCCGGGCCGCCGATCTTATCGCCTCGGGGGCGATCGAAGTAGATCGGCTGATATCACGACAAGTCAGCCTCGACGAGGCGGTGGCGATCATTGCCAACCCGCCGGCGCCAGGTGAGGTCAAAGTCCTGGCAGTGCCTCAGAGCTGATCCATCGGGCCAGTTGCCACCGGCAGGCTTCGCGGTTCTGCGTCGCATCGATGGCTTCATCCTCAATCTGATAAAGCCGGGCTGATGAAGCCGGGGAAAGGCGACCCCGCCACCTATGGCGACGCCGGCTTACAACCGGGTGAGGTCCAGCAACTGATGCGTGGCCGCATCAAGTCGACAGTGTTCTATTGCCATGCTCCGGGCGGGAATACCGGTGGAAGTCAGTGCGTCCGAGGCTGACAGGAAGGAACACGGGGCGTGCTCAGGGTCCTTTGACAAGAACCACGTCTTCCTGGAGCGGAATGCATTCAAATAAAACCGGGCATCCGCTTTGTTTTAGCCCATTTCTGCGACGCCGAGTGGAGCCACTCGGCGTCGCAGAATGTTCTAGAGCTTGGCATTGCGCTGCTGGACCATCATGAAGGTGTCATAGTTGTACTCGGCCACCTGCGCCCAGAGATAATGCTCCTTGCGGAACGCCTTGATCGAATCCCAGATCTTCTTGAACGGCGCGTTCGAGGCTTCCATCTCGGCATAGACTTCGTTGGCCTTTTCGAAACAGGCGGCCATGATCTCCTGGCTGAACGGGCTCAACTTGGCACCGCCGGCAACCAGCCGCTTAACCGCCGCCGGATTGAGATAGTCGTATTTCTGCAGCATGTTGGCGTCGGCCGCTTGAGCGGCAGTATGCACCAGCGACTTGTAAGCCGGCGAAAGTTCGTCGTACTTCGCCTTGTTGAACATCAGATGGACAGTCGGTCCACCTTCCCACCAGCCGGGATAGTAGTAATAGGGCGCAACCTTGTAGAAGCCGAGCTTCTCGTCGTCATAGGGGCCGACCCATTCGGCGGCATCGATCGTGCCTTTTTCCAGCGCCGGATAAATGTCGCCACCGGCGATCTGCTGAGGAACCACGCCGAGCCTTTGCACCACTTTGCCGGCAAAACCACCGATACGCATCTTGAGGCCGGAAAGGTCGGCGACCGTTTTGATCTCCTTGCGGAACCAGCCGCCCATCTGCACGCCGGTATTGCCGCCCGGCAGCCCAAACAGACCCTGCGTCGCCAGGAACTCGTTGAACAGATCGATGCCGCCGCCATGATAGTGCCAGGCGTTTATGCCGCGCGCGTTGAGCGAAAACGGAACCGCCGCTCCCAGCGCCCAGGTCGGGTCCTTGCCCCAGTAATAGTATGCCACGGTGTGGCAGGCCTCGACGGTGCCGGCAGTGGTGGCATCGGCGGCCTGCAGGCCGGGAACGAGTTCGCCGGCGGCGAAGACCTGGACCTGGAAGTTGCCGTCGGTCGCCTCCGACAGCATCTTGGAAAACACTTCGGCGCCGCCATAGATCGTATCGAGCGACTTCGGGAAGGACGACGCCAGCCGCCAGGTCACTTTCGGATTGGACTGGGCGATGGCCGGCGCGGCAAGTGTCGCGGCAGCGGCCGCGGCGCCAACGCCGGCGGTGCCGGCCTTGCGGATGAACGAACGACGATCCATGAAGTTCCTCCCTTTTGGATCCACTGACCGACATTCGGGACACTTCGGCGCCCGGATCGGCTTCGAGCCGACAATACACAGGCAAGGAGTCGAGTCCAGCACGGCAGCCCGGTTTGAGCGGCGCATTTCGGGGAAATTCACGGCGTTGGGGCAGATCTTGCAACTATAGTCTAAGGTCGATTAACTGGCCTACGCGACACGCCGAAACTTGCCATGGAAATGCGCCTTCGGATCGCCTATTTTGCAGGCAGATAATTCGTTGCACCCGATGGGATCCGGACCAAATGCACCAGCCGCTCGTCGCCGTATCGACCGATGTCCGCCAGTTCGACAATTACACCTGGCATGCCGCGCCACAGCAATATCTCGAAGCGGCGCTTTCGGGTGCAGGCGTGTTCCCGCTGCTGGTACCGTCCTTCGGCGACCGGCTCGACTTCGACGAACTGCTTTCCGCCGTCGACGGCGTCATGGTCACCGGTTCCAAATCGAACGTTCATCCCTCGCTCTATGGCGGTGACGCCAGCGAAGCCAATGGTCCTTACGACTCCGCCCGCGACGCGACGACGTTGCCGCTGATCCGCCGGGCGGTGGAGCGCGGGGTGCCATTGCTCGCCATCTGCCGCGGCATCCAGGAGATGAATGTGGCGCTGGGTGGCACGCTGGCCACCGAAATCCAGGAACGCGCCGGTTCGCTCGATCATCGTGCGCCGGCAAGCGACAATCAGGACGAACGCTTCGCCATCCGCCAGAGCGTGGCGATAAAACCCGGCAGCTGCTTGGCCGGGGTCTTCGGCGCCGGCGACATCATGGTCAATTCGGTGCATCGCCAGGCCATCGGCCGACTTGGCCCAAAGCTGCAGGTCGAAGCGGTCGCCGCCGACGGCACCGTCGAGGCGGTTTCGGTGCGCGATGCACGGGCTTTCGCCGTCGGCGTCCAGTGGCATCCCGAATACTGGGTCAAATCGGACAGTATCTCGGTAAAGATATTTCGCGCCTTCGGCGATGCTGTACGTCTGCATCAGGCGGCGAAATCGGGTGCGCGCGCAGCCGCGGAATAGTCCTGCCGCGCTCGCTAGTTGCCGGCCGACGCCAGCGTCAGCAGCGGCAGCGCCGGCGCGTAGGATTCGTAACCATCGCCGTCGGCGACTGAGAACATGACGATCGGATCGGTGCCGTTGGCGCTGAGGGTGACCGTGCCGTCATCCTGCTCTCGCCAGAACTTCGCCTGCTCCACGCCGGGCAACACCCGGCGGCAATTTGCTGCGACCGTCAACAGCGACAGGCCTTGCGAAATCTCGGCGCCGCGGCTGACCGCACAAGACCCCTCGTCGCCATGGGCTACCAGCCTGTAGTTGCCGGATGAAGGCGGTGACTCACTGGCCGCACGGCTTTCACCGCTACCGGCGTAAAACAGTTGGGCGCTGCCGAACAGTACAGCGACAGCCATCAATGCAGGAAGCGTCTTCATCCTGGTTCTCCGCGCATTTCAAGCGCGCCGGTTCGAAGAGATCAGGGAGGCGCGCTTCCTCTTGCTGTCATGTCCTGTCAGGCGGACAGACACTGCGAAGGGACCAGAATGATTCCGAAGGGTTAAGCTGAAGTTAATAGATATGGCAGCCCGCTTACGGCCTTGCCTTGACATTTGCCGTCTCCGGCACCGGCGTCAGCGCCTTGCGCTGCGAAAACCACGAGACCAGATTTTCGACGCACAGGTCCGCCATGGCGCGGCGGGTGTGCTGCGAGGCCGAGCCGACATGTGGCAAAAGCGAGGTGTTGGGCGCGGCAAGCAACGCCGCTGGCACATTCGGCTCGTCGGCAAAGACGTCTAGCCCGGCAGCGGCGATGCTGCCGCTGGCAAGTGCGGCGGCAAGGGCTGGTTCGTCGACCGTGCTGCCCCGGCCGATGTTGACAAAGACGCCGTTCCGCCCAAGAGCCGAGAGAATTTCGGCATTGACGGCCTTTTCCGTCGAAGCCCCGCCGGGCGCCACCGAGATCAGTGTGTCGACCGCCTCGGCGAGACCTTTCAGCGTCGGGTGATAGTCATAGGACAGGCCTTCGACGCGGCGCCGGTTGTGATAGGCAATGGGCAGCCCAAAAGCGTCGAGCCGGCGGGCAATGGCGAGGCCGATGCGGCCCATGCCAAAGATACCGACTTGGCGCCCGCGCAAGGTCAGCCGGCTCAGCGGATAGTTGCCGTTGCGCAGCCAGCTTCCGTCGCGTAGCCAGGCCTCGGCGCGCGGCAGTTCGCGGATGGTATTGATCAACAGGCCGAGCGCCGTATCGGCGACCTCTTCGGTCAGCACATCCGGTGTGTTGGTGACCATGATGCCGCGCCGTGCGGCGTGGCGGACATCGACCGAATCATAGCCGACGCCGAAATTGGCGATAATCTCGAGCTTTGGCAGCGCGTCCATCAACGCGGCGCTTATGCCGCCAAAGGCGGCTATGCCGCGCACCGTAAGGCGCATCTCGTCGGTGACCAGCGACGGATCGGCGCGTTCGATCCGGACGCGGCTGAACACCCCGTCGATGCGGCCGACCGCATGATCGTTGAACTGGCCCGGCACCAGAATGGCGACAGCTTGCTGTTTGGTTTTTGTCATGCACGTTCCACCGGTTTGCCGGTCGACTGGCGCACATGCAGTTCCGGCTTGATCAGTTCCTGCGACGGCCGCACCGTCTGTCCGTTGAGTTTGTCGAGCAGCGCGCTGGCGGCGCGGCGGCCAACCTCGCGCTGGCCGTTCCAGACGGTGGTTAGCGCAGGCGTCGCGATCGCCGCCTCCTCGAGGTCGTCATAGCCGGTAACAGAGATGTCGATGCCCGGCACCAGCCCGGCGCGCGCAATGCCGTTCATCAGGCCGATGGCGACGAGGTCGTTCCAGCAGCAGGCCGCGGTCGGCCTGTCCTTCAGCGCCAGGAACTGCCCGGCGGCCTCGAAGCCGGCCTGCTTGGTGCGTGGGCCGGCGATGCGCCAGGACGGCCTGACCTCAAGCCCTGCCGCCTCCATGGCGTTGACATATCCCTGATAGCGGTCGCGGCCGGTCGAGGTCTGGTCGGTACCGCCGATCATTGCGATGCGCTTGTGGCCAAGCGAGATCAGATGATTGGTAGCAAGCCCGGTGCCATAGGCATCGTCGCCGCGAAACACCGGCACGTCGGCACCTTCGACGGTGCGTGCAATCAGCACTGCCGGGAGACCGTTCTCCTCGGCCATGATTATGTCTTCGGGCGGTGTGCCGATGGCCGGCGACATGATGACGCCGTCAGCGCCGAGCTGCAGAAGCGTGTCGATGAAGGTGCGTTGTTTCTCGAGTTGGTCGTAGTGGTTCGACAGGATGAAGGTTTGCCGGCTGCGGTCGAGTTCGCTCTCGATCGAACGCAATATCTCGGCAAAGAACGGGTTCATGATGTCGTGGACGACGACGCCGACTATGCCTGAGCGCGAGGTGCGCAGGCTGGCGGCGCGGCGGTTGTAGATATAGCCGATGGCGCGGGCATGTTCCTTGATGCGGTCGCGGGTGCCGCCGGCGACCAGCGGGCTGTCGCGCAAGGCCAGCGAGACCGTGGCCGTGGACACGCCGAGCGCATCCGCGATGGTGGAAAGCTTGATCTTCTGTGCCAGCGCCCTGCGCTCCCGAAGCAATTTAAACTGTTTAAAGGCCGGCTCTTATGCCATCGATCCCGCGCAAATCAAAGTTTTTTTGCCAGCGCTTCCGCCTCCGCGTCCAGCGTCGCGCGGTTGCGCACACGAAGCCGGTGCTCGCGGTGGACGATGTAGAGGCCGCTGGCGACGATGACTGTCGCACCGGCCAGCGTCCAGCGGTCGGGAAACTGGTTGAAGACGATCAGGCCGGAGATGATCATCCAGATCATCTGCGAATAGGGATAGGGGGCCAGGGCCGTGGTGGTGGCAAGGCGATAGGCCTGCACAAGAAGCCAATGGCCGATGGCGCCGAAGACGCCCAGCATCAGCAATATGAACCAGTGCCAGCCATCCTGCGGCAACGAAAGCGAAAACGGCAGTGTCGGCAGCAGCAGCACGGCCGGCGCCAGCGCCGAAAACAGGATGAGGCTTTCCGAGGTTTCCGTCGCCGACATGCGGCGCGTCATGATGACGTAGAAACTGTTCGATAGCATCGAGCCGAGCGCAAAGAGATGGCCGACGCCAAAAACCCCGATGCCCGGCCGGGTGATGATGAGGACGCCGACAAAGCCGCTCATGATCGCCAGCCAACGCCGCCAGCCGGCCCATTCCCCTAGCAACGGACCGGCAAGCGCGGTGATCACCATCGGGCCGAAGAAGTAGATCGAGGTGGTTTCCGCCAGCTGCAGCGTCCGCAGCGCGAGAATGTTGCATATCGTCGATCCGAACAGGAGCAGACCGCGCGTGAGATGCGCCGGCAGGTTGGCGGGACGAAAGCGCAGCGGCTCACGCCATCCGTGCAGAAAGACGCCGACGATCAGCACATGGACCGCGAAGCGGGTCCAGGCGACGATCAGCGCCGAGACGCCGGCCAGCACAAGGTACTTGCTGCTGGTGTCGAGGAAGGTGAAAAACACATAGACGGAAAGCATGCACAGGATCGCCGCCGGCGATGTCGCGCTTTCGTCTTGTCTTGGGGGAGCATTCAATTTCAGGCCGGACGGGAAGCAAGGCGGTCCCTCACCAATGCGGCAATTGTCGCCTGCGGGCAAGCCAAAACAGTCTGGCACAACGACAGCCGCCGACAGGCTCAGTTTGTTTCCCAGTGGCCGACCTAGTGGCCGACGACTCAGGCGTGCATGCGGGCGCCCTTGGTGATCTTGTCGACGAGCTTCTTTTCGGCGCGAAGCGCGATGCCGACCACCTTGGCATCCTCCGGCGCAAATTCGGCAAAGACGGCGCGGTTGGCCAGATCATACCCGGTCGAAAACATATCCTCGACATAGAGCGAAACCGTCACACCACGCTCCAGCGCCCGCCGCTGGATCGCGCCGAGCGTCTGGCCGTCCGCCGAAAGCACGATGACCGGCTGGATCGACAGCGGGTTGTAGATATTGCCGGCGCGATCACGGTAGGGGTCGCCGATAATGTCGGGAAATTGCGCGACGATGCCGCTGGTCAGAAAGGCGGTGACATTGAGCTTTTGCCAGACGGGAAGATCATCCTTGAGCACGATTGCAAATTTCGTATCGAACATGCGACAGTTTCCAATCCGAAAAGGGGGCCAATCCGAGGCTGCGAGTGAAGCGATGGCGCACGATCTAGACCGGGAAGCCTTTCAGGGTCTTGGACGTTTGTGCGTGGATGCAGCCGAGAACTGCATCGTACCGGCACCCGGTGCTGCCGGGATGGAACGCATCGAGGCCCGGTTCCACGGCAATGCCTTCGATCTCCATCGCCACGACACCTATGCGATCGGGGTGACGTTTTATGGCGTGCAGCGCTTCCGCTATCGCGGCCAAACGCATCAGAGCCTGCCTGGCCAGATCATTATCCTTCATCCCGACGAACTGCACGATGGCGGTGCCGGCACCGAAGACGGCTTGCGATACAGAATGCTCTATTTGGAGCCGTCCCTGATGCTCGATTGTCTCGGCGGCGGATCACTACCATTCGTCGGGAATGCCGTGGTGACAGACCGCGATCTCCGGGCGACGCTGCTTTCCGCGCTCGGGCCGTTGAATCAGGAACTGGACGAGCTGTTTGTCGTCGATTTCATGACGCAGCTTATGCAAAGCTTGGCCCGGCACGCCGGTCAGCCGACGAAACCGGTAGCGAAAACTGCGTGGCGCGCCGCCAGCCTGGCGCGCGACTATCTGGAGGAAAATGTCGCGCGGATTGTACGTTCGGATGAATTGGAGGCGATAACCGGATTGGACCGTTATGCCCTGTCGCGGCATTTCCGCGCCACCTTCTCCACCAGCCCGCACCGGTTCCTGTTGATGCGCCGGCTTCAACGAGCCCGTCGGATGATCGAAGCCGACGAGCCGCTGGCGCAAATCGCCATCGCAGCCGGCTTCAGTGATCAAAGCCATTTCAATCGGCATTTCAAGAAGGCGTTCGGCGTCACACCGGGACGCTGGTCGGCACTGACGCGGCAGCCGTCAGCGGCGAACGCGTGAGCTATTCAAGCATCTTGTCCTCGATATCGAGTTCGTCATCCGGGAGCACCATTTCGCCGTTCGACAGGTTCGCCTCGACGCGGGCAAGCAGCTTGAACAGCGCTTTCTGATCCTTCTTGTCGAGACCCTTCAATGCCTGCTTTTCGGTCTTCTTCACAGACTTCTCGATGGCGTGGATGATTTCGCGGCCGGTGTCGGTGAGGAAAATATGCGCCTGGCGGGCATCGGCGGACGAGGCCCGCTTCTCCAGAAAGCCCTGCGCCTGCAGCCGGTTGATGGTCTTGGTGATGGTCGGCGGACGCACGCCGAGGCGGCCGGCAAGGTTGCCGGGCGTCTGCCCGTCCTCGCGGTCGAGCGCCAGCATGATCTGGTCCTGGCCGGCATAGAAACCATGCGCCAGAAGCCGGGCGGCGAGCGCCGTGCGCGCCAGCCGCGCCGCCGAATGCAGCCGGCTCATTGTTGCAGTCTTGTCCGCCTTGGCCATGCTCATCCCTCCTCGGCCGAACCGGAGCGGGCAGCATAGAAGCAGGCCGCCGATTGGCAATGACGATCGAAAACATTCCGGCTCGGAAAATAGCTTTGCCGGCAAGCTTCGCGGTGTTCGCCGTGGCTAATGCCAGATGTTTATTTCAGTTAGATGACAAACGACTTTCCGCAATGGCTGGATGAAGACGTGACGAGGTGTTCTCAACCGGCTTTCACCGCGACCACCATCAACGCCTGATAGGCGTCCGCCATTTCCCGCAGCGCTGCCTGCGACAGCGGCCCGGCCTGCCGCGCAATGCCGTCCCGCGCGTTCGATGTATCGCGTTTGCCGGGGCGATCTTTATAAGGCGCGACGGTGGCGAATATCTGCTCGCTGAGGCTGTCGGGGAAGAACATCTGGCCGGTCATCACCGAGCGGTCGTCGGGGAAGATCTTGAAATGGATGTGGGTGGTGCGGCCGCGATACCAGCCGGGATAGATGGTGGCGAAAGAAGCGATGCCGCTTTCATCGGTTCTCTGCCAGCCGCGGAGAAAGCTCTGGCCGGACGTGTCGATATCCTGCCCGTCGCCCTGTCCGGGATAGCCGGAATAGCTGCCTTGGGCGTCGCAATGCCAGATATCGACGCGTGCGCCGGGAAGCGGCTGGCAGGCGGCGTCGACGATTTGCAGCCGCACATTGAGGCCGATGCCCTTCTTGCCCTCGGTGATATCGGCGCGTTCGAGCTTCGGGTCGAAATAGAACGGCCCTTCGGTGACCTCGGGCGTGATGGCGCAGACGCCGGCACCGGCTTCGAACAAAGCAAGCCCGGCATAGGGCGAAACCTGCCCGGCCCTTGCACCGGCGGGCAGGAATATGCCGCCAGCGGTAACCGCAACGAGACCGAGCGCCTGCCGACGGCTTAGTGGCAACGACTTGTCGGACATCTGGCGCCTCTTCAACGCGAACAGCTCCGTAAATGACCCCGCCTATCTAGGGCCCGCTGTCAGGCGGCGCCAATGAAAGTTCGGTAATGTGAGGAAAGTTCGGCAATACCAGCCCCTCTTTGGCCCACCGGTTTGCCTCGTGCAAAAGCCGAGCACACATCCTATATGGAGCCGACAATCCCTATTCGAGGCACAATATGAGCGACGCACAGACGCAGATCCCCGTAACCGTCCTCACCGGCTATCTCGGCGCCGGCAAGACGACACTGCTCAACCGCATCCTTTCGGAAAACCATGGCAAGCGCTACGCCGTCATCGTCAATGAATTCGGCGAGATCGGCATCGACAACGAGCTGATCGTGGAATCCGACGAGGAAATCTACGAGATGAACAATGGCTGCGTCTGCTGCACCGTGCGCGGCGACCTGATCCGCGTCGTCGAAGGCCTGATGCGCAGGCCTGGCCGCTTCGACGCCATCCTCGTCGAGACCACTGGCCTCGCCGATCCCGTGCCGGTGGCGCAGACCTTCTTCATGGACGACGACGTGCGTTCCAAGACCAAGCTCGATGCGGTGGTGGCGCTGGTCGACGCCAAGCACCTGCCGCTGCGTCTGAAGGATTCCCGAGAGGCCGAGGACCAGATCGCCTTTGCCGATGTCGTCGTACTCAACAAGACCGATCTGGTCACCCCCGAAGAGCTGAGCAAGGTGGAGGCGACGATCCGCGCCATCAACCCGGCGGCACGAATCCATCGCACCACACGCGCCAGCGTGGCGCTGTCCGAGGTGCTCGATCGCGGTGCGTTCGACCTGTCCCGGGCGCTGGAGAACGATCCGCACTTCCTCGAGGCGCATGACGATCACGACCATCATGATCATGATCATGACCACCATCACCATGATCACGACGGCCATGATCACCACGATCATGACGGGCATCATCATGCGCACCCTTCCGACATCCATGACGTGACTGTGCAGTCGGTGTCGCTGCGCGGCGGCGAGATGGACCCGAAAAAGTTCTTCCCGTGGATCGAGAAGGTCACCCAGATGGAAGGCCCGAACATCCTGCGGCTGAAAGGGATCATTGCGCTGAAAGGCGATGACGAGCGCTATGTCATCCAGGGTGTGCACATGATCATCGAGGGCGACCACCAGCGCGCCTGGAAGGACGACGAGAAGCACGAGAGCCGGCTGGTGTTCATCGGCCGCGAACTCGACGCCGAGCGACTGAAGACAAGCTTCGAGGCCTGCCAGGCGGCTTGATTTCCGGACTTTATAGCGCTAGCGCTGCCCTTCTCTCCTTCTCCCCTTGTGGGAGAAGGTGGCCGAGCGAAAGCTCGGTCGGATGAGGGGTGTTCCAGCTTGGCAAGGACGGCACTCCGTCCAGCACCCCTCATCCGTCTTGGCGCTGCGCGCCAATCCACCTTCTCCCACAAGGGGAGAAGGTCGCGTCGAACCTAGCCACGCTTTCCTCCAATGGCGGCAAGGCGACCAAACAATCTAATGGAACAGTTCGCATGCCCACCGTCGCCCCGCTTGATCTCGAAGGCCACTGCGTTGCCGCCGTCTTCCTCGGCGACGTGCCGCATTTCGCGCTGGCCGACGGCGCGATCCACCGGCTCGACCATGGCCACAAGACGGTGCAGGCCAATGACGGGCTGCTCGCCGCCTTCCATGACGTGGCCAACGACCGGCTGATCACCGGCGGCGAGGACGGCAAGGTCTTTGCCGTCACCGCTGGCGGCGAGGCCGGGGAATTGGCGAGCGCCGGCAAGAAATGGATCACCAGCGTCGCTGCAGGGCCGCAAGGCGCCATCGCCTTCGCGTCGGGCAAGACCGCCTATGTGCGCTTTGCCGACGGCAAGACGAAAGAATTCGCGCATCCGCGCTCCGTCGAGGGACTGGCCTTCTCGCCCAAGGGCATGCGCTTCGGCGTTGCCCGCTACAATGGCGCGACGCTGCACTTCCCGGCTGCCGACGGCAAGCCGGTCGAGCTCGAATGGGCCGGCGCCCACACCGGCATCGCCTTCTCGCCGGACGGCGGCTTCGTCGTCACCACCATGCAGGAAAACGCGCTGCATGGCTGGAAGCTGGCCGACGGCAAGCACATGCGCATGTCCGGCTACCCCGGCAAGGTGAAAAGCCTGTCGTGGAGCGCCAAGGGCAAATGGCTGGCGAGTTCCGGCGCGCCGGCGGCGATCGTCTGGCCGTTTTCCGGCAAAGACGGGCCGATGGGCAAGGCGCCGCTGGAACTCGGCACGCGCGGCAATGCGATGGTCACCTCCGTCGCCTGTCACCCGAGCCAGGACGTCGTTGCTATCGGCTATGATGACGGGATGGTGATGGCGGTGCGCTTCGCCGACGCCAAGGAAGTGCTGTTGCGCCGGCCGGGCAAGGGCGCCGTCACTTCGATGATGTGGGACAAGGAAGAGCGCCGCGTCGCCTTTGGCAGCGCTGCGGGCGACTGCGGCGTCATCGATATTTCGGCGTAGCCTGTTACTTACTCGGCTCCGCAAGATACTTTGCCGGTCAATTCAGCCGGTTTGCCGTCCTTTTCGGCATCGGCCGTTACATCATGGATTGAGAGCAAATAGCGACCGTCATAGACGCCTTCGTCGCTGGCCTTGGTCAGGATCGCCAGTTCGACATAGCCGTAGGCGTTTTCGACCTGCCGTTCGTGGTAGACGAGCAGCCGCAATTCCTTGTTGTCGAGCCAATATTGCGTGAGGTTCTGATCCTCGAACAATGTCTCGCGCAGACTGTCGCCAGCCGGCCTGCCCAGAATCTCGAGCTCGCCGCTAAAATTGAAGGTCGGCCCGCCCATGCCTCTGGTGATCCCGGCACCGACCTGAAATTTGACGGCTGCATCCTCGGCGGAACACCAGATGCCGCCGGACGCCAGAGCCGCACCAACCGACGACAGCAGCGTTGCTGCGCAGACGATCGCCCGCACCATCTTATGCCCTCCAGCCGAAGTACCATTGGCGCCCGAAGGCGGCTCGCGGTCAAGCGCCTGTTTTCATTCAAATGACCGCTGACCCAACACAGGGCAGCCGCCCGGCCAATTGCGGTGGCGGATGCCGATTGTCTAAAGTGCGACTGAGAGGGCCGCCATGAACGTCATGAACCATTCAAAGACTTGCATCGGCGGCATCGGCCCGGCCCGGATCGTCGAGTTGCGCGCGACCGAGGCAGAAGTCTTCCGCCGGGCGCGGCCAAAATCGATGGCGAAAATCGGCAATGGCCTGCCCGGCTTCTTCGGCGGCGTGCCGATGCATTGGATGAACGACTGGCCGACGCCATTCCCGATCCTCGTCGATAGTGCCAGGGGCGCCATCATCAGAGATATCGACGGCAACCGGCTCGACGATTTCTGCCTTGGCGACACCGGTTCGATGTTCGGTCATTCGCCGCCGCCCGTCGCCCGCGCCATCCGCCGGCAGGCCGGACGCGGCCTGACCTACATGCTGCCTGCCGAGAACGCGCTCGCCATCGGGCCGTTGCTGCAGCAGCGCTTCGGTTTGCTGTCGTGGCAGATTGCGACGACGGCGACCGATGCCAACCGCTTCGCGCTGCGGGTTGCCCGCGCCGTTACCGGCCGGGAGAAGATACTGGTCTTCAACGGCTGCTATCATGGCTCGGTCGACGAGACGATGGTGCGGCTGGTCGCCGGGAAAGCGGTGAATCGACCGGGACTGGCCGGCGAGTTCCGCGACCTGACGCGGGCGACTGATGTCGTCGAGTTCAACGATCTGCCGGCGCTCGACGCGGCACTCCGGGGCAACGATGTCGCCTGCGTCATCGCCGAGCCGGTGCTGACCAATTCCTGCATGGTGCTGCCCGAAGCCGGCTTTCATGATGGCTTGCGGCGTCTCACCCGTGCGACCGGCACGCTGCTTCTAATCGACGAGACGCATACAATCTCGACCGGTCCCGGCGGCTATACAAGCAAATACGGGCTGGAGCCGGACCTGTTCGTGCTGGGCAAGCCGATTGCCGGCGGCGTACCGGCGAGCGTCTGGGGCATGAGCGAAGACGTTGCGGCCCGCTATGCCGCTTATATCAGCCGGAAAGAGCCCGGCTACTCCGGCATGGGGACAACGCTGTCGGCCAATCCGCTGCAATTCGCAGCGATGCGCGCCACGCTCGAATACGTCATGACCGACGAGAACTACAGCCATATGGACCATCTGGCGCAGCGGCTCGACGCCGGGCTGACCGCCGTCATCGATCGCTATCGTCTGCCCTGGCATGTTGCTCGCGTCGGTGCCCGTGTCGAGTTCATCTGCGCGCCGGGCCCGCTGAGGAACGGCGGCGAAGCGGAAGCTGCGCACGTGCCGGAGCTCGAGGCGGCAATCCATGTCGCGCTGGTCAATCGCGGCGTGCTGATCGCACCCTTCCACAACATGATGCTGATCTCTCCTACGACCAGCGCCGCCCAGGTGAACCGGCTGATCACTGCCTTCGGCGCGGTTGCGGCAAAGCTTACGGCGTGAGACAAGCTTTCGGCATGAAACAAGCGCCCAAGCAAAGTTTGAACCTGGTCACGGCATCCCCTTCGGGCTCGACGCCCGCCGAGGCGCAGGCCTTTCTCGACGCTCATCCCGAGATCGAAGCGTTCGACATCGTGCTGACCGACGCCAATGGCGTCGGGCGCGGCAAGATCGTGCGCCGGCATGAGTTGATGAGCATCTTCGAGGGGGGCCGGCACATGCCGATCTCGATCCTCGGCCTCGACATCACCGGCGAGGATGTTCACGAGACCGGGCTGATCTGGACGACGGGCGACGGCGACCTGCGGGCGTGGCCGATCCCCGGCACACTGGTGCCGCTGTTCGGCACCCAGCCGCCGCGCGGCCAGGTGCTGATGGCGATGTACCATCTCGATGGCCAGCCGATGTCGTCCGACCCGCGGCTGGCACTCGCCCGCCAGGTAGACATCCTCGCGGCCAAGGGCCTGCATCCGGCCGGCGCCTTCGAGCTCGAATTCTTCCTGCTCGCCAACGAGCGCGATGCCGAAGGCAAGGTGCAGCCGGCGCACGCGGTGCTTGACGGACGCCGCTCGGCCAAGACGGAGGTCTATTCCGTCGACCATCTGCACGGCATGGAGCCGCTGTTTTCCGACATCTACGCCGCAGCCAAGGTGCAAGGCATCCCGGCCGAGACGATCATCTCGGAATATGCGCCCGGCCAGTACGAGCTGACGCTCAACTACCGCAAGGATGTGATGCGGGCGGCCGACGATCTCGTGATGCTCAAGCGACTGGTGCGGGCGCAGGCGCGCCGTCATGGTGTCACCGCTTGCTTCATGGCCAAGCCGATCGAGAAATATGCCGGCTCGGGCATGCATTTTCATGTCTCGCTGTTGGACGATGCCGGCAAGAATGTCTTTGCCGAAACCGGCGGCGAAAGCTGGTCTCTGCCGCTGCTGCGCGGCCTCGGCGGACTGATCCAGACGATGGCGGAATCGATGCTGGTCTTCGCGCCGCATGCCAATTCATGGCGGCGCTTCGTCTCGCAATCCTATGCGCCGGTGGCGCCGACCTGGGGCGTCAACAACCGTTCGGTGGCACTGCGTGTGCCGGCCGGCGATGCCAAGAACCGCCGCATCGAGCACCGGCCATCGGGCGTCGACGCGAATCCTTACCTAGTGGCAGCAACGGTGCTGGCCGGTGTCGTCAAAGGCCTCGACGAAGGCCTCGATCCCGGTCCCGAAACCACCGGCAATGGCTACGAATCGGCCGTCACGCTCACGACGATGCCGGTCGACTGGCGTGCCGCGATCGAGGCGGCAAGGGCGTCGACCTTCCTCAAGGACGCATTGGGCGAAGACCTGCACCGGACGTTCGTGGCGATCAAGCAATCGGAATATCTGCGCGTGGCGCGCACGGTCAGCGAACTGGATTATCACCTCTATCTGCACGAGGTGTAGGGCATCACATCGTCGGCCATCCGCCGTCGAAGGCCCATGCGGAATAATTTCAACGGAACCTTCGGCGGGCTTTGCTCATTGCGTGTCTGATTGCAGGAGCGAACAAGGCCGCCTTAGTCATGATCGCCAGGATGCAGACAACCCCGACGCCGCACCATGCCAAGGTGCAGGCAAGACGCTTGCCTGCAAGCAAGTCTCCGGAAACGACAGAAATCGACGCCAGGACGATTCCTGAACTGCGCGAAACGGCCAAGATCTGCCGCCGCTGTCCGCTATGGCACGACGCCACGCAGACCGTGTTCGGTGAAGGCCCTGATAAAGCCAAGGTGATCTTCGTCGGCGAACAGCCGGGCGACCAGGAGGACCTGGCGGGCAAGCCCTTCGTCGGTCCGGCGGGCAAGGTGTTTGACGCGATCCTGGACGATGCCGGCGTCGATCGGCTGAAAGTCTATGTCACCAATGCGGTCAAGCATTTCAAGTTCGAGCCGCGCGGCAAGCGGCGCATCCACTCCAAGCCGAACGCCGGCGAGGTGCAGGCTTGCCGCTGGTGGCTCGACAAGGAAATCGATCTGATCAAGCCCAATCTGGCGGTGGCGCTCGGCGCAACGGCGGCGCAGGCGCTGCTTGGTAAGGTGGTGCCGATCATGAAGATGCGCGGGGCCGTCGTGGAGCGTGACGATGGCTTGCGTGTCTTCGTCACCATCCACCCGTCCTTCATCCTGCGCATTCGCGAGCCGGCGGACAGGCAGGCAGAACGCGACCGGTTCCTGCAGGATATGAGAGCGGTGAAAAAGCTAATGGCCGCCTGAGCTATTTGATCAATATCGCCCGGAGATCGTTGACGTTTGTGCCGGTCGGACCGGGTACGAAAAGGTCATCTACGGCATTGAATGCCGTCCAGGCGTTGTTGCCGGCAAGCATGGCCTTGGCATCGACGCCCGCCTTATGCATCCGCGACACTGTCGAGCCGTCGGCGAAGGCGCCGGCATTGTCTTCCGAACCGTCAATGCCGTCGGTGTCGGCGGCCAGTGCGTGGACGCCCGCCATGCCGCTGATCCCAATGGCGAAGGCGAGCAGGAATTCCGAGTTGCGGCCGCCTTTGCCTTTCGCGCGCAAGGTCACGGTCGTCTCGCCGCCCGACAGGATCAGCACCGGTTTTGCGAATGGCCGGTTGCGCGTCGCCACTTCGCGCGCGATTGCAGCGTGGACGCCGCCGACCTCACGCGCCTCGCCCTCGATGGAATCGGAGAGAATGACCGCTTCGATACCTTGGTACCTGGCTTCGGCCGCAGCCGCTTCCAGCGATACGCCGGCCGAGGCGATCAGATGTACCTCGTTGCGCGAAAAACGCGGATCATCGACGCGCGGTGCATCGGCGGCCGGCGAATTGATGTGCGCCATCACTGAAGCCGGTAGTTTCATGTCATAGGCGGCGATCGACGCTAATGCATCTTCGCGGCTGCCGGAATCGGGAACGGTCGGGCCGGAAGCGACCAGCGCCGGGTTATCGCCCGGAATGTCGGAGACCACCAGCGACACCACCTTGGCTGGATAGGCAGCGGCCGCCAGCCTGCCGCCCTTGATCGTGGAAACATGTTTGCGGATGGTGTTCATCGCGGCGATCGGCGCGCCGGAGGCGAGCAGCGCCTCGTTGACGGCGATCTCGTCGGCCAGCGTCAGACCTTCGGCAGGTGACGGCAGCAGCGCCGAGCCGCCGCCCGAAATGAGCGCCACGACGAGGTCGTCCGCAGTCAGTCCCTGGACTTTTTCGAGCAGCCGCCGGGAAGCTTCGAGCCCTGCGGCATCCGGCACCGGATGCGCCGCCTCGATGATCTCGATGCGCCGGCAGGCCGCTCCATAGCCGTAGCGGGTGACGACCAGCCCTTCGATCGGCCCGTCCCACACTTTCTCGAAAGCCGCCGCCATCTGCGCCGAGCCTTTTCCCGCGCCGATGATGATCGTCCGTCCCTTCGGCCTTGCGGGCAAATGATCCTTGATCGTCCTCTGGGGATCGGCGGCGGCAACGGCGGCGTTGAAGATCGAAATGAGAAAGGACTTGGGATCGAGCGCGGTCATACTGAGCTACCACGGACGCTGTGCGAGCTTCTGCGGCGTTTGCGCTGCCCCTCACCCTTACCCTCTCCCCGTATAGAGACGGGGAGAGGGGATCGCCAGCGTTGGAGCGTTTCCCTTCTCCCCATCACTACGCGGGGAGAAGGTGCCGGCAGGCGGATGAGGGGCAGCGCCAACGTCACGATGTTGCTTCCGGCGGCAGGACCAACTCCTGGCTATCGACGCCCAAGTAGCTACACAGCGTATCGACGACCACTCCGTGGTCCTCGCGCTCCGGTAGACCGGAGACGGCGATCACGCCGATGACGCCAGCGCCCTTGACAGTGATGGGAAAGCCGCCACCGGCCAGCACATAGTCGGCAACGTCCAGCCCCTCGCCGGGCTTGAAGCTGCGGTCGGGGCGCTGCTGCTCCAGCACAATGCGGTAGGTGCTTTTCAGGAACCGCCGCACGACGTTGATCTTGCGCCGCGCCCAGTCCGGATTGGAGGCGTTCGAGCCGGGCATTGCCGCATAGAACAACGGCCGGTCGAAAGTTCTGATATCGACGATGATCGGCAGGTTTTCCTCGAGAGCCCGGTCGCGGATCGCCGAGCCGATCTCGAAAGCGACGGCTTCATCGAAGGCCGAAAAGACAAGCGTGGCTTCCTGTTTCTTGATCAGAGCGATGTCGTCCGCAACGGCCATGTCGTTCCCCTGTCGATCTCGCCTGTTGCTTTGGCGGATGGCTGCCGCCCGGTCAAGCCGGCCGCATACGACGGCTAAACCGCTATATCCGCCTTGGCCGCCCGGCCGGCGACATAGACCTCGCGCACGGCGCGGTCGTCGCCGAGCGTCTGCAGCAGAAACAATTCCTCGGCGAGCGTGTCCGCCGTCTCCACCCGCAGCCGCATCGCCGGCGTGGCGCGGGCGTCGAGTACGATGATATCGGCGTCGCTGCCTTCCTCCAGGGTGCCGATCTTTTCCGCAAGCGACAGCGCCTCGGCATTGCCGCGGGTCAATTGCCAGAACGACTGGAACGGATTGAGCTTCTCGCCGTTCAGCGCGATCACCTTGTAGCCCTCGTCCATGGTGCGCAGCATCGAATAGTTGGTGCCACCGCCGACATCGGTGGCGGCGGCGATGCGAAGCGGCTTCTCGCGGCGGCTATAGCGCTGATAATCGAACAGGCCCGAGCCGAGAAACAGGTTGGAGGTCGGGCAGAACACCGCCACCGAGCCGCTATCCGAAAGCGCATCCGCCTCGCGTTCCGACAGGTGGATGCAATGGCCGAACAGGCTTCTGCGCCCGAGCAGCCCATAGTGTTCGTAGATATCGGTGTAGTCCCGCGTCTGCGGGTATAATTGCTGCGTGAAGGCGATCTCGGCGTGGTTTTCCGACAGATGCGTCTGCATGTGCAGATCAGGATATTCGCGGCAGAGCGCGCCCGCCATCTCCAATTGCTCGGGCGACGAGGTGATGGCGAAGCGCGGCGTGATGGCATAGTGCTGGCGTCCCTTGCCGTGCCACTCATCGATCAACGCCTTGCTGTCGTCATAGCCCGATTGCGGCGTGTCGAGCACGCCGTCCGGCGCGTTGCGGTCCATCATCACCTTGCCGGCGATGTTGAGCATGTTGCGGTCGTGCGACTCGGCGAAGAACGCTTCGGCAGATTCCTTGTGTACCGAGCAATATGCCGCGACTGTCGTGGTGCCATGCCGCAATACTTCATCCAGGAACAGCCTGGCGATACGGCGGCCATGCTGGGCGTTCTGGAATTTTGTCTCTTCCGGAAAAGTGTAGGTGTTCAGCCAGTCGAGCAGCTCGGCGCCGAAGGAAGCGATGACCTGCATCTGCGGAAAATGCGCGTGCGCATCGATGAACCCGGGCAGCAGCAGATGCGGCCTGTGGTCGATTTTTTTTGTTCCCTCGCCCGCCTTTTTCTCGACCTCGGCATAGGCGCCCGCGGCAACGATCCTGCCGTCGCGCATCAGCAGGCCGCCATCTTGCTCGTAACGCCAGGCGGAATGGTCGTCGATGGTTTCGGGCCAGCGCAAAAACGACAGCGTACGGCCGCGCAGGAGCGTGCCGGTCATTTCCTTGCGCCTTCGAACCATGCCACCAGCAGTGCCCGTTCCTCGTCGGTGATCTGGGTGACGTTGGCGGGCGGCATGGCGTGGCTGCGGCCAGCCTGCAGGTAAATCTCGCCGGCGTGCTCGGCGATGCCGGCATCGGTATCGAGCATCACGCCCTTAGGCGCGTGGTAAATGCCCGCGTAGGACGGCTCCGCCGCGTGGCACATCGAACAGCGGCCAAGCACCGTATCGCGCACGGCGGGAAAATGCGCCGAGGCGACGTAGACCTGTGCAGCCGACGAGGCCTTCACCTCGCCGGTCAGCAGCTTCGGTGCCGTCGACAGCCAGATGATGACGACGAACAGGACGGCGGCCGCCAGCCAGGTCCAGGTCGGATTGCCTTTGCGCGCATGCCTGGTGTTGAAATAGTGCCGGATCAGCACGCCGATGATGAACACCAGCGAGGCGATGACCCAGTTGAACTCTGTCCCGAACGCCAGCGGATAATGGTTCGACAGCATCAGGAACAAAACCGGCAGCGTCAGGTAATTGTTGTGCAGCGAGCGCTGCTTGGCGATCTTGCCGTATTTCGGATCGGGCTTACGGCCGGCGATCAGGTCGGCGACGACGATCTTCTGGTTGGGGATGATGACCATGAAAACGTTGGCCGACATGATCGTCGCGGTGATGGCGCCGAGATGCAGGAAGGCGGCGCGGCCGGTGAACAGGTGGGTCAGTCCCCAGGCCATGAATACCAGCACCCCATACAGCACCAGCATCAGGCCGGTGTCGCTGTTGCCGAGCGGCGAACGGCACAAGAGATCGTAGACCACCCAGCCGACGCCGATCGTCGCCAGCGACAGCAAGATGCCTGTAGGCACCGACATGGCAAGCACATTCGGATCGATCAGGAACAGGTCCGCACCGGCATAGTAGACGACGCACAGCATGGCGAAGCCCGACAGCCAGGTGGCGTAGGATTCCCACTTGAACCAGGTCAGATGCTCGGGCATCTCAGCCGGCGCCACCAGATATTTCTGCACATGGTAGAAGCCGCCGCCATGCACCTGCCATTCCTCGCCGAAGGCTCCGGCAGGCATGCCCGGACGCTGGCGCAGCCCGAGATCGAGCGCGACGAAATAAAACGACGATCCAATCCAAGCGATACCGGTGACGACGTGCAGCCAGCGCACGGCGAAACTCAGCCAATCCCAGAATATCGCGAAATCCATCATGAAAGAAATCGTCCCTGCCGATCCACTGACTTTACGGACTGGAGCGCAAACGGAAAGGGCCGAGCTGCACGATGACTTTCAAAAAAAATTGGAAAATACTAGGCTGATCATACGCAGCCACATGAGAGCCACGGAAGCCGCATGGCCTATCTCGACAACATCGCCGTTTTCGTTCGCGTCGTCGAGCTCGGCAATTTATCGGCGGCTGGGCGCGACATGCGCATTTCGCCGGCGGTCGCTTCCAATCGGATCAAGGAGCTCGAGAAGCACCTGGGCGTCAGGCTGTTCAACCGCACGACGCGGCAGTTGATGCCGACCGAGCACGGCACGGTGTTCTACTCCGGCGCCAAGCAGGTGCTGGAGGCGGTCACCGAGGCCGAAGCTGCGGTCAGCGCGTTATCCGGGCAGCCGCGCGGCACCATAAAGGTGACAGCGCCGCTCGGCCTCGGGCGGCGGCTGGTAGCATCCGGAATCCCGGATTTCCACGACAGGTACCCCGATATCGAGGTGCGGCTCCGGCTTTCCGATCACAATGTCGATATCATGAAGGAAGGCATCGACGTTGCCTTCCGGCTGGGCATCATCGAGGATTCCAGCCTCAGGATGCGCGGCATCATGGAATGCGAACGCGTTCTGGTGGCGGCTCCGCAATATCTGGAAGCGCGCGGCGAGCCTACCGAGCCGCAGGAGTTGATCGGCAAGAAGCACGATTGCCTGATGCTGCGCTATTCCGGCGCGCGCGAATATGTCTGGACGCTGCAGACGCCGAACGGACCGCAAAAATTCGAGGTGCACGGCCCCTACGATACCGATGATGGCGACGTGCTGACCGGCTGGGCGCTGTCCGGCCGCGGCATCATCAACAAGCCGCGCTTCGAGGTCGAGCCGTTTATCCGCGACCAGCGGCTGAAGGTGATCCTGAGCAACACGCCGCCGACGCCGGTGCAGTTCGCCGCCGTCTACCCTCATAAGAAGCTGCAGGATCCGAAGGTGCGGCTGCTGCTCGATTTCATGGCCGAGCGCTGCCAGCGGCTGATCAGGGATATTCTGGCCGGCAAATGATCGCCGGCTGGCCGGTTGCTTTCCGTCCAGCCGGCGAGATAATTCTCAAGGAATCTCGCTCAACAGGGAAAAGCGATGGCCAACGGCGCCACAATGTGTCTCGCCGTTTCACTGTCTCCGGAAGCCGCCCCTTCCCATCCGCCCGACGCCGGCTCGGACTTCAGTCTGCTGACGCGGTTCGTGCAAGAAGCCGAAGCGGCCGGTCTGGACATGGTGTTGCTGGGCGATTCCGCGCCGGTTGCAGGCGGGCCGAACCGGCAAATGCGCTTCGAAGCAACGACCTTGGTGGCGGCGCTGGCGACGGTGACAAGCAGGATCGGCCTTGCCGCCGCGGCGTCGACGGTCGCCCACCAGCCCTACAACCTCGCACGCCGTTTCGCCTCGCTCGATATTATCAGCCATGGCCGCGCCGGCTGGAACGCGAGCATGTTTCCCGATCCGCGCGAGGCGGCCAATTTCAGCCGGCCGGAAGGGTTTTCCGGCGACGATTTCCGCCTGCGCGCCGAGGAATTCATCGGCATCGTGCAAGGCTTGTGGAAAGGCTGGGACGCAGACGCGCTGCTGTTCGACAAAAGTGGCGGCCGCTTCTTCGATCCTGAAAAGATGCATTTGCTCGACCACAAGGGCGAATGTTTTTCCGTGCGCGGGCCGCTCAACGTGGCGCGGTCGCCGCAGGACACGCCGATGCTGGTCATGTCCGGCCTGTCCGAGCCCGACACGGATATCGCCGCCCGCACCGCCGATGTCGTCCTGCTGGATGAGCCATCGATCGAGCCGGCGAAGGCTGGCGATCTGAAGCGCCGTGCGCTTGCCTTCGGGCGCAGTCCGGAGGCGCTGAAAGTGCTGATGAACGTTACCGTCAGCGCCGAAATAACCGCCGCGCCGGACCTGTTTGCGGACAGGCTCGAAGAGTGCTTTCGCTCGAAAGCCTGCGACGGTTTCAACATCGCCATGCCCTTCACATCGGCGCTCGACGATTTCGTCGGTCTCGTGCTGCCGGAGCTTCGCCGCCGCGGCCTTGTCCGGTCCGGCTACAGCGCGGCGACACTGCGCGCCCATCTCGGGCTTGCAGGGGAGGATCGGCAATGAGCGCCGGTCGAGGCCAGATGAAGCTCGGCGCCTTCCTGTGGGCGACAGGCCACCACATCGCCGCCTGGCGCCATCCGCAGGCGCATGTCACGGCCGGCATCGACATCGACCATTACGTCCAGTTGGCGCGGACGGCGGAAGCAGCCAAGTTCGACATGATCTTCTGCGAGGACGCCGCCGGCGTGCGCGAGGCCAATGTCAACATCGCCAGCCAAACGTCGCGCTCGATCGGCTTCGAGCCGATAAGCCTGCTTGCCGCGCTCGCCGTCCAGACGGAGCGCATCGGCCTCGTCTCCACGGCGTCGACGAGCTATAACGAGCCTTACGGACTGGCGCGGACCTTCCTGTCGCTCGACCATCTGAGCGGTGGCCGAGCCGGCTGGAACCTCGTCACTTCGGCGAGCCAGATCGAGGCCGCCAATTTCGGCTCGACCGGACTGCGCCCACATGCGGACCGCTACGAACGCGCGCGCGAATTCGCTGCCGTGGTTACCGGCCTTTGGCGAGGCCAGGGTGGACACGAAGGCAGAAGTTTTTCGGTGCGCGACCCGCTCGATCTGCCGCGCTCGCCACAAGGTGCGCCGGTCATGGTTCAGGCAGGAGCGTCGGACGAGGGCCGCGATCTCGCCGCCCGGACCGCCGATGTGGTGTTCACTGCGGCGCAAACATTCGAGGAGGCAAAGGCCTTCTACGACGACCTCAAGGGACGGCTGGCGCCCCATGGGCGCGAGCCGGAGGACGTCAAGATCATGCCCGGCGTCGCGCCGGTCGTCGCGGCAAGCGAAGCGGAAGCCCGGGCAAAACATGATGAACTGCAGGAGCTGATACCGGACGATGTCGGCGTCGCGCTGCTTTCCAGCTATCTCAGCATATCCGATCTCGCGCGCTATCCCATCGACGGACCGCTGCCCGAGCTGCCGGCCAGCGAAGGCATGCAGAGCCGGCAGGCGCTCGTCATCGAGCAATCCCGCCGCGACAAGCTGTCCATTCGCCAGCTTGCCCGTCATTTCGCCGGCGCGCGCGGTCATTGGCGCGTCGTCGGAACTCCGGCCCAGATCGCCGACCAGCTCGAGGCACGCTTCGAGGGCGGCGCGGCAGACGGTTTCAACGTCATGCCATCCTATTTTCCCGGCGAACTCGAAGCCTTTGCCACGCTTGTCGTGCCGGAGCTGCAGCGGCGCGGGCTTTTCCGGAAGGATTATGAAGGTAGCACGCTGCGCGACCATCTGGGCTTGAAAACGCCGGCGTAAAACGACGAGCGGAACGAAAGTCGGAGATCGCCGTTTTGGGATGCTGTGCCGCGGCGATGAGGGCGTCTGCGCGCATATTCGATTGACCATCCCAAACTTCGCCCTCTTTTCAAACCACGCGGACGCAACCGCCACAGGAGCCGATCATGGATGCCATCGCCACCCGCAATGACCTGCAATCCAATGCCAAGAAAGAGTGTATCGATCTTCTCAATGCCCGCCTCGCCGACGCCATCGATCTGGCCTTGATCACCAAGCAGGCGCACTGGAACGTCAAGGGACCGCAATTCATCGCCATCCACGAGATGCTCGACACGTTCCGCGAGGAGATCGACGGCCATGTCGACACCATTGCCGAGCGCGCCGTACAGCTCGGCGGCACGGCGCTCGGCACCTCGCAGGAGGTGTCGAAGGCGACTATGCTGGAGGCCTATCCGACCGACATCCACAAGACCCGAGACCATCTGGCGGCGCTGATCGACCGCTATGCCGCGACCGCCAAGCGGGCACGCGCCGCGATCGACGAAGCGGCTGGCGCGGGCGACGCCGATACCGCCGACATCTTCACCGCCTATTCGCGCTCGCTCGACAAATTGCTGTGGTTCCTTGAGGCGCACACGCAGGAGAAGGAATAGCTCTTTTTGGACGGCGCTATTTGCTCGGCGCGCCGGGGTTCGATTAGAAATTCCTCTCGAACTTCGGCACCTCAAGCTTCACCCGGCGATTTAGCTCATCGTGTCCGCCCTGGAACGCGGTGTAGCCAATGCTGGTTTTCTTGGAACGAAGCTGGAAATCTCCTGTCCATTTGCGACCAGCCCATTCGATGTCTTCCCACCGAATAAATCGAGGCGGCATGAATGGCTGCCGGATTCCTATTCCCTCGACATTCCAAAAGACTACGCGAACATAAAAGAACCAAATCCACCCGATCAGGCTCAGACCAAAGCCAACCAGTAGACCAAAAATCCAGGGAAGTTGCTCGCTCGGTGTTTCGCTGTGTCCGGCAACCACAACGACCGCGATAAAGCCCGCAAGCAGGACCGCAAACACATGCACAAACCAGGTGGCGCGGAGTGTTTGCCCGCCGGCGTGTCGCGCAGCGGGCGTTCGCGATCCTATTGTAGACGCCAAGAAAACTGCAAAAGCAGCCAGAAGAGCTATGACAAGCTGTTTCATCAATATGTGCTGCTCGTGTTTTTCTCGGCCTTACGCGCCAACTGCTCCAGTCTTTCGTTCATAGCATCAAAAAGTCTGCGACGATGATGCGGTCGACCGACCACCGCCCGGTGATTGGGAATATTTTGGCCCGTCGACGGGTAAATAATACCTCGCCAATGCCGTCATGATTTCGGCTGCGGCGAGTGCGGCGATCACCTGCGGGCGCTTGTCTTTCACCGTATCGCCGCCGATCGGCGAGACGAGGCGGGCAAATTCCGCCTCGCTTCCGTCCGCCGACTTAAGGAACCAGTTCCGGAAGGTCGCCTTCTTGGTTCTGGAGCCGATCATGCCGACATAGGCGGCATCCCGGCGTTTCAGCGCCTCGGCGACGATCAGGAAGTCCAGCGCATGGTCATGGGTGAGGACGACGAAGGCGGATCCAGCCGGGGCTTCGCGCACCATTGCCTCAGGCATCGGCGTCAGGCTTGTTTCTACCGCTTCCGGCATGCCCTCCAGCGCCTCGGCTCGCGTCTCGACAACGACGACATGCACCGGCAGCAAGGCCATCGCGGAGGCCAGCGCTTGGCCGACATGGCCGCCGCCGAAGATGTAGACATGCGGTAGCTGCGCTTCCTCGGCTTCCGCCGCCGCAACCAGCTTGGCTTCAAGCGCGGGGTCGACCAGCCGGATCAGCAGCTCGACCCTGCCGCCGCAGCACTGCCCGATCTCCGGGCCGAGCGCGATGTCGAGGGTATCCCTCCCCCTTGAGGGGAGGGTGGCGGCGAAGCCGCCGGGTGGGGTCGCCGCGGCAGTGCTCGACGCGCTGGCGGTGCCTTCTGAGACGACTCCCTCTGGCCGCTTCGCGGCCATCTCCCCCTCAAGGGGGGAGAAAAGCATCTGCCGCGCTTTGTCGATCGCCATGTATTCGAGCTGGCCGCCGCCGATCGTGCCGAAAGTGGCCGATCCCGAGACGAGCATGAGGGCACCCGTCTCGCGCGGCGTCGAACCTTTTGTCCCGGCCACCTCAACCAAGGCGACCCGGCCGGCACCGGCAAGAAAGGCTTTCAGGCTCTGCACTTTCGCGTTCATCATTCGCGTTCCCTATCGGGAAATATAGAGTTTTTCAGCCTGAATTGCACGTTTTCCGGGATTCAAGTGCCGGTCCTGGCTTCCCGCTTCAGCCGTTCGATCGCCATCAGCACACGCTCCGGCGTGGCCGGCGGGTCGAGGCGCGGGCAGATCTTGTGGCTGGCAACGCTCGCCACTGCGTCCGACAGCGCATGCAGCACCGACATTGCGAGCGGAAAGGGCGGCTCGCCGACCGCCTTGGAGCGGTGCACCGTCGGCTCGCCTGCTTGCGCCCAGTCGGCCAAAGTCACATTAAAAATCTTCGGCCGGTCCGACGCGAGCGGGATCTTGTAGGTCGATGGCGCATGGGTGCGCAGCCGCCCCTTGTCGTCCCACCACAGTTCCTCCGTTGTCAGCCACCCCATGCCTTGGATGAAGCCGCCCTCGATCTGGCCGAGGTCGATGGCGCGGTTCAGCGAGCGGCCGGTTTCGTGCAGGATGTCGGTGCGCTCGACGACATATTCGCCGGTCAGCGTATCGACCGAGACTTCCGAGCACGCGGCGCCATAGGCGAAATAGTAGAAGGGATGGCCCTCGCCCTTGTCGCGGTCCCAATGGATTTTCGGCGTCTTGTAGAAACCCGCCGCCGAAAGCTGGATGCGCGCCATATAGGCCTGCCTGACGAGATCGGCGAAGGCGATCTCCTGGTTGCCGATGCGCACGCGGTTGGGCAAGAACAGCACCTGGTCCCGCGGCACCTGGTATCTCTCGACGGCAAAATTGATCAACCGGTCCTTGATCTGGCGGGCGGCATTCTGCGCCGCCATGCCGTTGAGGTCGGAGCCGGAAGACGCGGCGGTGGCCGAGGTATTCGGCACCTTGCCGGTCGTCGTCGCGGTGATCTTGACCTGATCGAGGTCGATCTGGAACTCTTCCGCCACAACCTGCGCCACCTTGACATAGAGGCCCTGCCCCATCTCGGTGCCGCCGTGGTTCAGATGCACCGAACCATCGGTATAGACATGCACCAGCGCGCCGGCCTGGTTGTAATGGGTGGCGGTGAACGAGATGCCGAACTTGACCGGCGTCAGCGCCAGTCCGCGCTTGATGAAGCGGCTGTTGGCATTGAAAGCATCGATGGTGCGGCGGCGCCTCGCATAGTCGGAACTCGCCTCCAGCTCGGCGACGATGCGGTGGATGACGTTGTCCTCGACCGTCTGGTGATAGGGCGTGATGTTGCGGTCGCTGGTGCCGTAGAAATTCTTCTTGCGGATTTCGAGCGGGTCCTTGCCGACGGCAAACGCGACTTCGTCGATGACGCGCTCGGCGCCGACCATGCCTTGCGGGCCGCCGAAGCCGCGAAAGGCGGTGTTCGATACCGTGTTGGTGTAGAGCGGCGCCGATTGCGCGTGCACCGCCGGCCAGAAATAGGTGTTGTCGCAATGGAACAGTGCGCGGTCGGTGACCGGGCCGGAGAGGTCGGCCGAGAAGCCGCAGCGCGCCGCGAACATGAAATCTACGCCCAGAATATTGCCCTCGTCGTCGAAGCCGACCTCGTAGTCGACGAGGAAATCGTGGCGTTTGCCGGTGGCGATCATGTCGTCGTCGCGGTCGGGCCGGATTTTCACGGCCCGATGATGTTTCTTCGCGGCGATAGCGGCCAATGCCGCAAACTGATTGCCTTGCGTTTCCTTGCCGCCGAAAGCGCCGCCCATCCGGCGGATTTCCACCGTCACCGCGTGGCTCGGAACACCGAGCGCGTGGCTGACCATGTGCTGGATTTCGCTCGGGTGCTGGGTCGAGGAATAGATGGTGACGTCGTGGTCCTCGCCAGGAATGGCCAAGGCGATATGGCCTTCGAGATAGAAATGCTCCTGGCCGCCGATGCGCATTTTTCCCTTCAGCCGGCGCGGCGCCGCCTTGATCGCAGCCGCTGCATCACCGCGCTTCAGCGTCAGCGGCGGCGTGACCAGCTTATCCATCCGTGGATCGAGCTCACCGACATCGGCGACGAACGGCAATTCCTTGTATTCGACCTTGGCCAGCCTCGTTGCACGGCGCGCCTGCTCGCGGGTTTCGGCAATGACGCAGAAGATCGGCTGGCCAAAGAATTGTACCTTGCCGTCGGCCAGCACCGGCTCGTCGTGACGGCCGGTCGGCGAAATGTCGTTCTCGCCTGGCACGTCGCTCGCCGTCAGCACGTCGATGACGCCGGGTGCGGCGCGCACCGCCGACAGGTCCATGCTGGTGATGGTGGCATGCGTCGCCGTCGAAAGCCCAAGGCAGCCGTGCAGCGTGCCGGCCGGTTCCGGCATGTCGTCGATATAGACGGCCGTGCCACTGACATGCTTGTGCGTGGAATCATGGCGCTGGTCGGTGGCGACGCCGCCGGCGATTTTTTGCGCCTTCAGGTTTGGGGTGGCGTGCTTGTTCATCATGCCGCCTCGTGCCGTGATACCTGGATCGGCGCCCGGGTGCCGGTGGTTTCGGCAAAGAAGCGCAGCAGCAGGTTGCGCGCCGCCAGCGCCCGGTATTCGGCGCTTGCCCGCATGTCGGTCAGCGGCGTGAAATCGCCGGCGTACGCGGCCATCGCCGCCTCGACCGTCGCTTCCGTCCACGGCTTGCCAAGCAATGCCTTTTCCACGCCAAAGGCTCGCTTCGGCGTTGCCGCCATGCCGCCGTAGGCGATGCGCACATCCGCCACCGTGTCATCCGCGGCGAGCTTCAGGGTAAACGCCCCTAGCGCTGCTGTGATGTCTTCGTCGCGGCGCTTGGTGATCTTGTAGACGGCAAATTTCGTCTCGCTACCTGGCACCGGGACATGCACGGCCTCGACGAATTCGCCGGGCTGCCGGTCCTGTCGGCCATAGGCGATGAAAAACTCCTCGAGCGGGATCGTCCGCCGCTTGTCGCCGCGGCGCAGCGTCAGGCGGGCACCGAGTGCGATCAGCGGCGGCGGCGTGTCGCCGATCGGCGAACCGTTGGCGATATTGCCGCCGATGGTGCCCATGTTGCGCACCTGATCGCCGCCGATGCGATCGAACAGCGGGCCGAGCGCCGGGATGCGTTTCGCCAGCGTCGAGAAGGCTTCGCTATAGGTGACACCGGCGCCGATCGAGATGACGCCCTTGTTCTCGGAAATCCCGCACAGACCATCGAGATTGCCGATGAAAATCGCCGGCGCGATATCGCGCATGTGCTTGGTCACCCAAAGGCCGACATCGGTCGAACCCGCGACGATAGTGGCGCCCGGCTCCTTGACCAGCACGCTGGCCAGATCGTCGGCATTGGCCGGCACGATCAGCCGCTTGTTGCCGGAGCCGATCTCGATGCGCGAACCGTCCTTCATCGCTTCGAGCTTGGTCGTGACTGCCTTGCGCTCCGCCGCCAACGGATCCTTTGCCGCCGAGCCGTAGCTGGAGATGGCACGTGCGGCGCGCATGATCGCCTCGTAGCCGGTGCAGCGGCAGAGATTGCCTTGCAGCGCCTTTTCGATGGCGGCGTCCGACGGCTCCGGCGCCCGCATCCACAGAGCATAAAGCGACATGACGAAACCCGGTGTGCAGAAGCCGCATTGCGAGCCGTGGAAATCGACCATCGCCTGCTGCACGGGATGCAGTTTTCCTGCGTCGCCGCGCAGATGCTCGACGGTCACGACATGCGTGCCGTCTAGCGAGCCAAGGAAGCGGATGCAGGCATTGACGCTTTCATAGACCAGTGTTCCACCGGAGAGCCTGCCGACCAGCACCGTGCAGGCGCCACAGTCGCCCTCGGCGCAACCTTCCTTGGTGCCGCGCAGCGAGCGGTCGAGCCGCAGCCAGTCGAGCAGTGTCTGGTCGGGCGCGACCGTGCCGAGCGCGACGTCCTCGCCATTGAGGATGAACCGGATTTCGTTGCGTGTCTTGATCCCGGCCATCTCAGCTTCCCCGGTAAGTCGAATAGCCGTAAGGCGACATGAGCAGCGGCACATGATAGTGCACCGGCTCGGCCATACCGAAGCGGATCGGCACATGGTCGAGGAAGGCCGGTTCCGGCAGTTTTGTCCCTTGCCGGCGCAGATAATCGCCAGCCGCAAAGACCAGCTCGTATTCGCCGGTACGGAATTCCGCGCCGGCAAGCAGCGGAGCATCGCAACGGCCGTCATCATTGGTGACGACCGTTTTCAGATGCGTCCGGGCCTGACCGTCAAGATGATAGAGCTCGATCGACAGACCGGCCGCCGGTTTGCCGGCCGCAGTGTCGAGGACGTGGGTCGTCAGGCGCCCGCCTTCGGCTTTCGACGTTTCCGCCACTGGCTGCTCCATTCCCTGCACAGTCGAACACTATTCATGAATTGTGCGCCAATTAAAGGCGATGCATAAGTCCCGGTCGAGCGGAGCGCGACAAAAACACTTTCAAAAATTTCGGGGGAATGCGCAGGCACTCCTTTCGACTATCCTGATCACAATTCCGGCAGGAGCGAGAATGCGTTACGAACGAGACATGCGGGGCTATGGAGCCAATCCGCCGGATCCGAAATGGCCCGGCGGGGCGCATGTCGCGGTGCAGTTCGTCGTCAATTACGAAGAGGGCGGCGAGAATTGCGTCCTCCACGGCGACAAGGCTTCGGAGGCTTTCCTGTCGGAGATCGTCGGCGCCGCGCCCTGGCCCGGCCAGCGCCACTGGAACATGGAATCGATCTACGAATACGGCGCCCGAGCCGGCTTCTGGCGATTGCTGCGCCTGTTCAGCGAGGCACAGGTGCCGGTCACCTGCTACGGCGTCGCCACGGCCCTGGCGCGTTCGCCCGATCAGGTTGCGGCGATGCAGGAGGCCGGCTGGGAGATCGCCTCGCACGGGCTGAAATGGATCGACTACCGCGACCATACGCCAGAAGACGAGCGCCGCGACATGGAAGCGGCGATCCGGCTGCATTATGAGGTCACAGGCACGCGGCCGACCGGCTGGTACACCGGGCGCACCTCGATCAACACGGTGCGGCTGGCGGCGGAAGAGGGCGGGTTCGACTATGTGTCGGACACCTATGACGACGAACTGCCCTACTGGTTCGAGCATGTGTCACCGGACGGGTCGGCGAAGCCGCAGCTGGTCATCCCCTATACGCTCGACGCCAACGACATGCGCTTTGCCACGCCGCAAGGCTTCAACTCGGGCGACCAGTTCTTTGCCTATCTCAGGGATAGTTTCGATACGCTCTATGCCGAGGGCAAGGCAGGACGGCCGCGCATGATGAACATCGGCCTGCACTGCCGCCTCGTCGGCCGGCCGGGCCGGGTCGCGGCACTGAAGCGCTTCATCGACTACGTCAAATCACACGACAAGGTCTGGCTGGCACGGCGCATCGACATCGCAAAACATTGGCAGGAGACGCATCCGTTCCGGTTGCCGGCGCTGCGCCCGTCGAAAATGGAATTCGAGGCCTTCGTCCATACATTTGGCGGCGTGTTCGAGCATTCGCCGTGGATTGCCGAGCGCGCTTATGAGCTGGAGCTCGGCCCGGCGCATGACAGTGCCGGCGGCCTGCACAATGCGCTCTGCCGCGTCTTTCGCGCGGCAAGCGAGGCCGAGCGGCTTTCCGTGCTCAATGCGCACCCCGACCTTGCCGGAAAACTGGCGCAGGCCAAGCGGCTGACGGCGGAATCGTCGAGGGAACAGGCTTCGGCCGGCCTCGACGCGCTGACCGACAAGGAGCGCGAGCTGTTCGCAAAACTCAATGCCGCCTACGTCACCAGTTTCGGTTTCCCCTTCATTATTGCGGTGAAAGGCAAGACCAAGGGGGAGATCCTGGCCGAGTTCGAGGCGCGTATTGGCAACAGCCACGATGTCGAATTCGAAACCGCCTGCAGACAGGTCGAGCGCATCGCGCTGCTTCGTCTCAAGGACATGCTTCCGCAATAGGCTTTGGCTGCCGCGATAGGCCCTGGCTTCCGCAACAGGCTTGAATTTATGGATATGATGAAAATGGCCGAGCGAACCTATTATGCGCCGCAGGGCGGACATCCCGGCCAGAGCGAATTGCTGACCGGCCGCGCTGTGTTCACACAGGCCTATGCCGTCATCCCCAAGGGCGTGATGCAGGACATCGTCACCAGCGCCTTGCCGTTCTGGGATGGGACACGCGTCTGGGTGCTGTCGCGGCCGCTGTCGGGTTTTGCCGAGACGTTTTCGCAATATATCGTCGAGCTCGCGCCTGGCGGCGGCAGCGACCACCCTGAGCTTGACGCCGCCGCCGAAGGTGCGCTGTTCGTGGTCGAAGGCGAGCTAAGCGTTTCGCTTGCCGGCAAGAAACATAGCTTAAGGCCGGGCGGCTTTGCCTTCCTGCCGCCGGCGAGTGGGTGGACGGTGCACAATGAAAGCGGCGCCGCCGTCCGCTTCCACTGGATCCGCAAGACTTATGATGCAGTCGACGGCATCGAGCCGCCGCAAGCGTTCTTCGTCAACGAACAGGACATCGCGCCGACGCCGATGCCGGGTACCGAAGGCCGATGGGCAACAACGCGCTTCGTCGATCCGGCCGATATGCGCCATGATATGCATGTCACCATCGTGACGCTCGAGCCGGGCGCGGTCATTCCTTTCGCCGAGACGCATGTCATGGAGCACGGGCTCTATGTGCTGGAGGGCAAGGCGGTCTACCGCCTCAACCAGGACTGGGTCGAGGTCGAGGCCGGCGACTATATGTGGCTGCGAGCCTTCTGCCCGCAGGCTTGCTATGCCGGCGGGCCAGGCAAGTTCCGCTACCTCCTCTACAAGGACGTCAACCGCCACGCCAAGCTTGGCAGCGCCGGCGTCGCGAGACCTACACCATGACCCGCATCGTTGCGCGGCCGCTGACCCGCGAGAATTTCGCCGAATTCGGCGACGTCATCGATATGGGCGGCGACAACCATTATTCGATCAATGGCGGCAAGGCCGAGCGCTACCATGACCTCGCCACCGCGGAAGCACGAGGGCCGAATGCGCGCGTGCTGATCTCGATGGTGCGTGGCACGCCCTATGAGCTGCCGTTGAAGCTGACCATGGTGGAGCGCCATCCGTTTGGCAGCCAGGCCTTCATCCCGCTGTCACCACGGCCGTTCCTGGTCGTCGTCTGCCATGACGGCGAGGAAGGCCCGGGCGAGCCGCATGCCTTCATCACCGCGCCCGGACAAGGCGTCAACTATCCGCGCAATTTGTGGCACGGTGTGCTGACGCCGATCGGCGATGTCCAGGATTTTGCGGTCGTCGACCGTGGCGGTGACGGCTCCAACCTCGAAGAGTGCCACTTCTCGCACGCCTACGAGATTCATCTTCCCGATGGGAGCCGGTGATGGCTGACATTTCGCTGATCGACCGCCTGCTCGATGTCATAGAGCACGACATCGTGCCGAAGACCGCCGAAGGCGTCGCGCATGGCAACAAGCTGTTCGGCGCGGCGATCCTGCGCAAGGACGACCGCTCGCTGGTGCTTGCCGAAACCAATAACGAGACCGAAAACCCGCTCTGGCACGGCGAGGTGCACTGCCTGAAGCGCTTCTACGAACTGCCGAAAGCCGAGCGCGTCGACACCAGGGAGGCTATCTTCCTCGCCACCCACGAGCCCTGCTCGCTCTGTCTGTCGGCGATCACCTGGACCGGCTTCGACAATTTCTTCTATCTGTTCAGCCACGAGGACTCGCGCGACAGCTTCGACATCCCGCACGATTTGAAGATCCTGAAAGAGGTCTTCACCCTCGATCCCGGCGGCTACAATGCCGAGAATGCCTATTGGAAGAGCTTTTCGATCCGCAAATTGGTGCGCTCGCTGCCGGACCCCGAGCGCGGTCGGCTGGAAGCGCGCATCCACACAATATCAACGCGCTATGACGAATTGTCCGGCGCCTATCAGGCCGGCAAGGACGAAAACGACATTCCGCTGAATTGACGCGGATTGACCAGCCGAATTCGTTGACTGGCCCATGACGCGCTCTCACGGGCTCCATCATCTGGCGCTCCTGGAGTTCGCCCGCATGAAAATCGTCACTGAATTCCCCCGAAAGATCGTCGAATTTCCGGATATGGGGATCATCATGCCGGACGGCTGCCGGCTGTCGGCGCGGGTGTGGATGCCGGCCGATGCTGCCGACGACCCAGTGCCGGCAATCCTCGAACACCTGCCCTATCGCAAGCGCGACGGCACGATCTATCGTGATCAGCTGACGCATCCCTATTTTGCCGGCCACGGCTACGCCTCGATCCGCGTCGACATGCGCGGCAATGGCGATTCCGAAGGGCTGATGGACGACGAATATTCCGAGCAGGAATTGCAGGACGCTTGGGACGTCATCGCCTGGGCGGCGGACCAGCCCTGGTGCAACGGCAATGTCGGCATGATGGGCATTTCGTGGGGCGGCTTCAACTGCCTGCAGGTGGCGTCTAAGCAGCCGCCGGCGCTGAAGGCGGTCATCAGTCTCTGTTCGACGGTCGACCGCTATGCCGACGACATCCACTACAAGGGCGGCTGCCTGCTGATCGAGAATTTCGGCTGGGCCTCGACCATGCTGTCCTATTCGTCAAGGCCGCCGGATCCGTTGCTGGCCGGCGACAACAGATGGCGCGACCTGTGGCTGACCAGGCTGGAGAACCAGCCCTTCCTGGCACCGCTGTGGCTGAAGCACCAGCATCGCGATGCCTATTGGAAGCGCGGCTCGATCTGCGAGGACTATTCCGCCATCCATGCCGCGGTGCTGTCGATCGGCGGCTGGCATGACGGCTATCGCAATACGATTTCCCATCTCGCCGCCAACATCCAGGCGCCGGTCAAGGGCATCGTCGGCCCGTGGATCCACAAATACCCGCATTACGCCGCGCCCGAACCGCGCATCGGCTTCCTGCAGGAGGCCTTGCGCTGGTGGGACCGCTGGCTGAAGGACATCGACACCGGCGTCGAGGCCGACCCCGCCTACCGCGCCTATGTCATGGACAGCGTGCGTCCGGCGCGCTGGCATCCCGAGCGGCCGGGCCGCTGGGTCGCTGAATCGGAATGGCCGTCACCCAACATCAAGACGCAAGAGGTTGAGCTTATCGCTGAAGGCAACCACGCTATCGTCGTTTCGCCGCAAAGCTGCGGCCTCGCCGGCGGCGAATATTTCCCCTTCACCTTTGGACCGGAACTGCCGGGTGACCAGCGCCCCGACGATGCGCTGTCGGTGTGTTTCGACCAGCCGGTGCTGACCGAAACGGTCGACATTGTCGGTGCTCCCGAAGTTGTGGTCAGGGTCTCGTCGGACCGGCGCCAGGCGAACATCGCGGTTCGGCTGTGCGACGTCCATCCGGACGGGGCATCGGAGCTGATCTCGTACGGCGTGCTCAACCTGACGCATCGCAACTCGCACGAATTTCCCGAAGCGCTGGTGCCCGGCGAAACCGTCAGCGCCCGGGTGGTGCTCGACCAATGCGCCTATCGCGCGCCGGCCGGCCACCGCTTGCGCGTTGCCATCTCCAACAGCTATTGGCCGATGATCTGGCCGTCGCCGGAGCCGGTCCGGCTGGAATTGTCGGCCGCGACATTGATGCTGCCGCTGCGCCCGCCGGCGACAGGCGATGAGGTCACCTTCCCCGCCCCCGAAAGCGCCACGCCCTGGGCAACCGAAACGGTCCGCGCCGCCAATTCCGAGCGTCATGTCGATCGCCACGAAAAGACCGGAATGACCACGCTTTCCATCGTCGACGATTTTGGCGAGGTGCGCGACCTGGGGCATGGCCTCGCCAATGGCAGCGTCGCCAGAGAGACATGGGCGATCCATCCCGACAATCCGCTGTCAGCGTCGGGCAAGACGCATTGGACCCAGACGCTGTCGCGAAATGAATGGTCGGTGCGCACCGAAACCTTCGCCGAAATGCGCTCCGACGCGCAAAGCTTCATGGTTAGCGCCAGAATCGAAGCCTACGAAGGCGAAAAACTGGTCTTCGAGCGCAACTTCGAGGAGAAAATCCCGCGCGCATTGCTTTGAGCGCTTATAGCGATTGGTCCAATTGCGACGCACGATTTACGCCACGGCATGTCGCATTCGGTCTTGCTTACGGCTTTCCCTTACGGTCATTATTCTCCCGATAGAAATGAGAAAAACGACCATAAGGTCGGACCAACAGAGTGAGGAACTCAACATGTCGAACGAACTGGAATATCTGAGCCGGCGCGTTGCGTCCGGCAAGCTGAGCCGTCGCGATTTTCTCGGCCGGGCGGCAGCGCTCGGTGTCACCGCAACCTTCGCCAACTCGCTGCTTTCAAACGCGGCGCGTGCCGCAGGCCCGGTCAAGGGCGGCACGCTGAAGGCCGGCCTGGTCGGCGGCTCTTCGGCCGACAGCCTCGATCCGGCCCTGTTCCTGACCCAGGTGCCGTTCGCCTTCGGCAAGATGTGGGGCGAACTGATCGTCGAGCTTTCCCCGGAAGGCACTCTCGAGAACCGCATCGCCGAGGAGATCGGCTCGTCGGACGACGCCAAGACCTGGACGCTGAAAATCCGTGACGGCGTCGAATTCCACAATGGCAAGACGGTGACCGCCGAGGACGTGGCCGCCACGCTCGAACGTCATTCGGACGAAAAGTCGAAGTCCGGCGCACTCGGTTACATGAAGGGCATCGAGAGCATCAAGGTCAGCGGCAAGGAAGTCGTTCTGACGCTGAAGGAGGCCAATGCCGACCTTCCTTATCTGCTCAGCGACTACCACCTGATCATCCAGCCGAACGGCGGCAAGGACAAGGCCGACGCCGGCATCTCGGCCGGGCCTTACAAGGTCACTACCAACGAGCCTGGCGTGCGTCATGGCGGCGAGCGTTTCGCCAACTACTGGCAGAGCGACAAGATGGGCCATGCCGACCAGGTCGAGGTCATCGTCATTAACGATGCCACGGCGCGGACGGCCGCCCTGCAGGGCGGACAGGTCAACATGATCAACCGCGTCGAGCCGAAGATCGTCGACCTGATCAAGCGTCTACCCGGCGTCACCATCCGCAACCATGCCGGCCCTGGCCACTACGTCTTCATCATGCACTGCAACACCGCGCCATTCGACAATAACGATCTGCGTATGGCGCTGAAGCTGGCGATCGACCGCGAGGAGATGCTCGACAAGATCCTCAGAGGCTACGGCTCGCTCGGCAACGACTTCCCGATCAATGCGGCATACCCGCTGTTTTCCGATGATATCGAGCAGCGCAAATACGATCCCGACAAGGCAAAGTTCCACTTCAAGAAGTCGGGCCATGACGGCTCAATCTTGCTCAGAACATCGGACGTCGCCTTCCCGGGCGCTGTCGACGCCGCGCAGCTCTATCAGCAGAGCGCGGCCAAGGCCGGCATCACGCTGGAGATCAAGCGCGAGCCGGGCGACGGCTACTGGAACGAAGTCTGGAACAAGCAGCCCTTCTGCGCGTCCTACTGGGGCGGACGCTCGACGCAGGACCAGATGTATTCGACTGCCTACCTGTCGACGGCCGACTGGAACGATACGCGTTTCCTGCGTCCGGATTTCGACAAGATGGTGCTGGCGGCACGCGCCGAGCTCGACAACACCAAGCGCAAGGCGATGTATCGCGACATGGCGATGCTCGTTCGCGACGAGGGCGGCCTCATCCTGCCGATGTTCAACCAGTTCATCGACGCGACGGGCGCCAAGGTTGCCGGCTGGGTCGACGATCCGCATCAGGAGCTGATGAACGGATACGCTCTGGCAAAGTGCTGGCTCGAAGCCTGAGCCCGGCCTTGCGGATATGTCCTCACCCATCGTGAAACTTGTGGCCCAGCGCATCGCGCTGGGCATTCTGCTGCTGTTGGCCGTTTCGGTCCTGATCTTCGCCGGCACCCAAATCCTGCCCGGCGACGTCGCGCAAGCTATCCTCGGACAGTCGGCGACCCCGCAGTCGCTCGCCAATCTGCGCGAGCAGCTCGGTCTCAACGATCCGGCCTATATCCGCTATTTCCGCTGGCTCGGCGGCGTGCTCACCGGCAATCTCGGCACGGCGATGTCGAGCGGGCAAGATATTGCGACCTCGATCAAGGGGCGGCTGTGGAATACGTTGTTCCTCGCCTTCTGGGCGGCGATCGTGGCGGTGCCACTGGCGATCATCCTCGGCCTGATCGCAGTGCGCTACCGCAATGGCTGGGTCGACAAACTGATTTCCGGATTGGCGCTCGCCTCGACGTCCTTTCCCGAATTCTTCATCGGTTATGTGCTCGTCTATTTCTTCGCCGTGAAGTACCAGATCTTCCCGGGCATCTCGACCGTCTATGACGGAATGCCTTTCGGCGAACGCATTCTGGCGATCACGCTGCCGGCGGCGGCGCTGACCCTGGTGGTGCTCGCCCATATGATGCGCATGACGCGCGCCGCGATCCTCAACGTCATGCAGTCTGCCTATGTCGAGACGGCGGAGCTCAAGGGGCTGTCGGCCTTCGCCGTCATTCGCAGGCATGCCTTTCCCAATGCGATTGCACCTATCATCAACGTCGTCATGCTCAACCTCGCCTACCTGATCGTCGGCGTTGTCGTCGTCGAAGTGATCTTCGTCTATCCAGGCATGGGGCAGTATCTCGTCGACCACGTCACCAAGCGCGACGTGCCGGTGGTGCAGGCGGTGGGGCTGATCTTTGCCGCCGTTTACATCAGCCTGAACATCATCGCGGACATAGCGGCGATCGTCGCCAACCCGCGCCTCAGACATCCGAAATGAGGGGGCGGGTATGCTCGTCATAAAACGCATCCCCATCCCGGCGCTGATCGGGCTAGTGCTGACGGCATTGTTCGTGCTGGCGGCGATCTTCGCGCCATGGATCGCGCCGCATGGAAATGGCGAGATCATCGGCGATGTCTGGGAACCAATGTCGGCGACGCATTGGCTGGGCACCGACAATCTCGGCCGTGATCTGTTGTCGCGCATGATTTACGGCGCCCGCATCACCCTGTTCATCGCGGTGCTGGCGACGGCGCTGTCGTTCTCGCTCGGTGCCATCCTCGGCTTCTCGGCCGCGGTGTTCGGCGGCTGGTTCGACACGCTTCTGTCGCGTCTCGTCGATCTCCTGATGTCGATCCCGACATTGATTATGGCGCTTGTCGTGCTGTCGGTGCTGCCATCCAATTTGGTGACGCTGATCTTGGTCATGGGCGTTCTGGATTCGACCCGCGTCTACCGCCTGTCGAGGGCGGTCGCCGTCGACATCAACGTCATGGATTATGTCGAGGCGGCCAAGCTGCGCGGCGAAGGCAGCGGTTGGATCATCTTCCGCGAGATCCTGCCCAATGCGCTGTCGCCGCTGGTTTCTGAACTCGGCCTGCGTTTCATCTATGCCGTACTGTTCCTGTCGACGCTCTCCTTCCTCGGCCTTGGCGTGCAGCCGCCTAGCGCCGATTGGGGCGGCATGGTCAAGGAAAACAAGGACGGCATCGTCTTCGGCATAGCCGCCGCCCTCATTCCGGCGGCGGCGATCGCCGCACTGGCGATTTCCGTCAATCTGGTCGCCGACTGGGTGCTCAACCGCACGACAAGCCTGAAGGGAGGACGCGGGTAATGGCTGACAAGCAACCGAAGCCCGGGCAACCGAAGCCCGGGCAACCGAAGTCCGGCGTGCTGCTCGACATTCGCAATCTGCGCATCGAGGCCACGGTATATCCGCCGGGTGAGGCACCGAAGAACATCGTGCTGGTGCACGATGTCTCGCTGACGCTGGAGAAGGGCAAGGTGCTTGGCCTGATCGGCGAGTCCGGCGCCGGCAAATCGACCATCGGCCTGTCGTCGATGGGCTACGGCCGCGGCGGCGTGCGCATCACCGGCGGCGAGGTCATCCTCAATGGCCGCGACATCCTGAAGGGCGGCAACGAAGGGTTTCGCAAATTGCGCGGCCGCGAGGTCTGCTATGTCGCGCAATCGGCGGCAGCCGCTTTCAATCCGGCGCACAGGCTGATGGACCAGGTGGTCGAGGCAGCACTCCTGCACGGCACGGCGACGCGGGCCGAAGCCGAAAAGCGCGCCGTGGCGCTGTTCAAGAAGCTCAGCCTGCCGAACCCCGAAAGCATCGGCGAGCGCTTCCCCCACCAGGTCTCGGGCGGTCAGCTGCAGCGCGTGATGACGGCAATGGCGCTGTGCTCGGAACCCGACCTGATCGTCTTCGACGAGCCGACCACGGCGCTCGACGTGACGACGCAGATCGACGTCTTGGCGGCGATCAAGGATGCCATCCGCGACACGCATGTCGCGGCGCTCTACATCACTCACGACCTTGCCGTCGTCGCCCAGGTCTCGGACGAGATCATGGTGCTGCGCCACGGCCGGCTGGTCGAATGGGGCGGCACCCGCCAGATCATCAAGGAGCCGCGCCAGGAATACACCAACGCGCTGGTTTCGGTGCATGAGATCGAACACCAGGAGCAGAAGCCTGGCACGAGCCCGTTCCTGTCGGTCAAGAACATCACCGCCGCCTATGGCCGCAGTCACATCAAGGTGCTGAAGAACGTCTCGATCGATATTTTCCCCGGCCAGACGCTGGCGGTGGTCGGCGAGTCCGGCTCCGGCAAATCGACACTGGCGCGCGCCATCACCGGCCTCTTGCCGCCCGAACAAGGCACCGTCACCTTCGACGGACGGCCGCTCGCCAACCGGCTTGCCGACCGGCCGAAAGAGGATCTTCGCCAACTGCAGATGATCTACCAGATGGCCGACGTGGCGATGAACCCGCGCCAGACGGTCGGCACCATCATCGGCCGGCCGCTGGAATTCTATTTCGGTCTGCGCGGAAGGCAACGTGACGCCCGTGTCGCGGAACTGCTCGACAAGATCGAAATGGGCAAAGGCTATGTCGACCGCTATCCGGCCGAGCTTTCGGGCGGCCAGAAGCAGCGCGTCTGCATCGCCCGCTCGCTCGCCGCAAAGCCGAAGCTGATCATCTGCGACGAGGTGACCTCGGCGCTCGATCCGCTGGTCGCCCACGGCATACTGGAGCTGCTCCTCGGGCTGCAGAAAGAGGAAAACGTCGCCTATCTGTTCATCACCCACGACCTGGCCACGGTCAAGTCGATCGCCGATTCAATCGCCGTGATGTATCGCGGCGAAGTGGTGCGCTACGGCGCCAAGAGCACCGTGCTGACGCCACCCTTCGATGCCTACACCGATCTTTTGCTATCGTCGGTGCCAGAAATGGAGATCGGCTGGCTAGAGAAAGCGATCAAGGGACGGCGCATGGCCAGCGCGGGGAACTAGCGGGCCGCCCTTTGCGCCCGACGATCCTGTCCGGGCGTGGATTGAACGGCAGGCCCGCCCTGACTTTTCCGATTAAGCCGCATGGAGGCGCCCTTGGCGCTCAACACAAAACTATTGCTCATCATCCTCGACGGCGTGCCTTACCGGAACTGGCGACGGCTGATGGGCAATCTCGAAGGCTGGGTGCAATCAGGCGAAGCCCGCGTGTGGAAGATGCGCTCCGTGCTGCCGTCGACCTCGGCATCCTGCTATGCCTCGATCCACACCGGCGTGCCGCCTCAAGTGCACGGCATCCTGTCCAACGAGAACCGGTTTCGCGTCGAACAGCCGGACATCTTTTCCGAAGTCAGCAGGGCCGGCGGCAAGACCGGTGCGGTCACCCACTCCTACTGGTCCGAATTCTTTCGGGCCTATCCGTTCGACCTGGTCGAGGACATGGAGTTCGACCAGCCGGGCAGGCCGATCAGCCATGGCCGGTTCCACACCATGACCGGCTACAATGCCAGGAACCAGATGACGCCGAGCGACGTCGACCTGTTCGCGACGTTGACCATGCTGACCAGGCGCTACGGCATCGACTACGGCATCCTGCACAGCTGCACGCTGGACTCGATGGGCCACCGCTTCGGCCATGACTGCCACGAGATGGATCATGCCGTCTATGCAATGGACGCCATGCTCGCCGGCTTTCTGCCGCGCTGGCGGGAAGCCGGCTACGAGGTGATCGTCACCGCCGATCATGGCCAGACCGATCGCGGCCATCATGGCGGCCACGACGAGGAGATGCAGGATTTCGCACTTTACTACTTCGGATCCGGCGAGGGTCCGGAAGCCAATACGCTGCTCGATCAGCTGCAGCTCGCGCCGACGGCGCTTGCGCGCCTCGGCGTGCCGGTGCCGGCGACGATGAAGGCCGAGCCATTCCTGAGCTGAGCGCGCCCTCTTCTCCCTCTGGCAACGCTCCCGCTCTTCAGTTAGCCTCCGCAAATATACGGGCGGATGCGGTGAACCTTTTTGGGCCGATCAGCGACAGAGCAGGCAGGAGCCAGGCGGCTCGACCGGCGATGACGGCCGCGGAGACCGATCGCGCGCTTGTCGAGCGGGTCGCGAAAGGTGACCGTGCCGCCGTGCGGCTCCTGTTCATGCGCCACCACGCGCGGGTCTACCGCTTCGTGGCACGCCAGACGGGATCGGAACTGATGGCCGACGATATCGCGAACGAGGTGTTCCTCGAACTCTGGCGGCAGGCACCGGCCTTCGAGGGGCGCTCGGAGGTCTCGACATGGCTGCTCGGCATTGCCCGCTTCAAGGCGCTGTCCCTGCTGCGCAAGAAGAAGGAAGACTGGATCGACGACGATGACGCGGCCCAGGTCGCCGACGGCGCCGACACGCCGGAAGTCGTGACGATGAAGGAAGACAAGGCCGCCGCCTTGCGACGCTTTATCGATGCCATGCCGGAAGAGCACCGCACGGTGATCGACCTTGCCTATTATCACGGGCAATCGGTGAGCGAGATCGGCGAGGTACTCGGCATCCCGGTCGCAACGGTCAAGACCAGGATGTTCTACGCCCGCAAGAAACTCGGCGAAGCCCTCAAGGCCGCCGGTTACGACAGGGGGTGGCCATGAGCGCCGCTGAAAAAATGTCACGCCGCGACGAAATGGAAATGCTGCTGCCGTTTTATCTGAACGGCTCGCTGGAGGGCACCGAGCTCGAAGCCATCGAGGAATGGCTGGCGAGCGATCCGGCGGCGATGGCCGCACTAGGCGAGGCCGAGGCCGAATTCTCCGGCACCGCTGCCGCAAACGAGGCAATCCGCCCGCCGGCCGATGCGCTCAGCCGCTTTGCCAAGGCGCTCGACGCCGAGGCCGGCCCGTCCGGCGCGCCTGCGGCATCGTCCTGGCTGGCGCAAGCCTGGAGCCGCTTCATGGCGGTGCCCGCCGGGGTCGCCTGGGCCGCGGCCGCGGTGCTGCTGGCCCTGGTCGTCGCGCAATCCTTTGTGCAGACCGGCAACAGAGGTGGCGATTTCGAGATTGCCGGATCGGAGGACGATCTGGCCAAAATGCCGTTTGCCCTTGTGAAGTTCAAACCGGATGCGAAGCTGTCCGACATCATCGCTTTTCTCGACCAGAACCAGTTGAAGATCGCCGGCGGGCCGACCGCCGACGGCGTCTTCCGCATCGGCGTCCCGGCCAAGACCGCCGCCGACTATCAGAAGCTGCTTGGCCTTATCGCCGCCCAGCCTTTCACCGAAGCTGCCCTGGAGGGAAGGAAACCGGCTGATGGCGGCTGAGGCGGTCATTCGATTGACGGCGGCGATGACAATCTTCGCCGCGTCCGCAATGGCGCAGACCAATGACCCGAACCTCACCCAGGCTGAGATCGACTGCCTGAACGGGGGAAATGCTGCCAACGCCGACTGCGCCAAGGATGGCGGCGCCGTGAAGGATGGCGGCAAAGCGCTGGCTCCTGGAATAACGGGCGCGGTTTTTCTTCCGGACTTGATTGTCGACCTGTTCCCCAATCCTGCCGTAGTCACCGAGGCGCCTATACCTCCTGGCAATACTGCAACCCCACCCGCCGTCGCGCCGGCAATACAGGCTGCCGCGCCGGGCGGTCCGGTCGTAGCACCCACCGATCTTGTGGCAACCGAGCCGCCGCGCGCCGTGATCGGCGATTTCGTGTCCGACGAGGTGCTGGTCACGGTCAATGGCGATGCCGGCGCGGTCCAGCAGATCGCCGCCTCGTTCGGCCTCGAGATACGCTCGCAGCGGCAGTCGCGGCTGCTCGGCAACACGCTGGTGCGCTTCGGCATTCCCGATGGCCGCCCGGTCGGCGTCGTGCTGGCGCAACTTGCCGCCGACGGCCGTACGTTGCGGCGTGAGGCCAACCATGTCTACTCGCTGCAGCAGGCGGCCAGCATCGTCAATTATGCGTTCGAGCGCATCGCGCTCGATGCCGACAAAGCCAGCGGCGAGAATGTGCGCGTCGGCGTCATCGACACCGGCATCGACGACGGCAATCCGGCGCTCTCCGGCGTCATCGCCGGGCAGTTCGATGCCATGCCCGACGTGCCGATCAAGGCGCGCGACCACGGCACTTCGGTCGATGGACTGATTGCTGGCACCGGCGCGTTCAAAGGTATGGCGCCGGGCGCCAGGATCTATCACGCCCGCGCCTTCGAGGGCGGCAAGTCGACCATGGACGTCATCCTTTCGGCGCTCGACTGGGCGGCGGAGCAGGATGTCCGCATCATCAATATGAGCTTCGTCGGTCCGAAGAACGACCTGCTCGGCATCGCCTGCCGCAATGCGCGCGCGCTCGACATCGTGCTGGTCGCGGCCGCCGGCAATAACGGACCGAAGGCGCCCTATGGTTATCCGGCCGCCTTCGATGGCGTGATCGCGGTGACGGCCACCGATGCCAAGGACGGGCTGATGCCGCAGGCCAATCGCGGCGCCTACGTCTTCATCTCCGCTCCCGGCGTCGAGATGGTGGCGCCGAGCGGCGCCGGCTCCGATGTGGTGACCGGAACTTCCTTTGCAGCGGCGATCGTGACCGGCGCGATCGCCAATCTGTTGCATGCCGCACCCGACCGCTCCGCCGACTGGGTCGAGAAAGCACTTGCCGCCACGGCAAAGGATCTCGGCCCCAAGGGGCGCGACAATGATTTCGGCTTTGGGCTGCTGAATACCAAGGCGGCCGAGGCGGCGAAGGAATAGCCCGCTCAAGTCGCGTTTTGCTGAGGACGTAGCAGAAAATAGAATGCGGCGATGTGCGTTATCATCAGCAGCGGTACGTAGATGATCGGGATCGCGTAGGTGGCGCCCAGTTCGCCTGCGCGTGCAGGAAGGCCGATCTGAATGGCGTGGTAATAGTCGACGATGAGGTCGACCGTCCCTGCGACATTGAAGGCGACGACCAACGGCCAGAAGAGCGGGCGTATCCTCACCGTGAGCAGCGCCAGCATGGCCAGCACGCCAGTCGCGAAATCGCCGTAGGCGGCGAATACGGCGAAGTCGGTGGGCAGATTGGGGCTTACGACACCTGGAACCATGAAGACGAGCCCGAAGAAGCGGAAGCTGTGCAGCGTGGCGATGGCGCGTTGCGCCGCGACCCGGTCCATCGACCTGAGCCACGGCAAACCGTACGCGCCGAAGCAAAGCAGCCACGCGACGTAGCCGAGAACAAGGTGGGTTTGGAATACCATTTCCGTGGACATTTGGCTTCCTCAACAGTTGATTCACGCGGCTTTAAGCCCGCTACCGCAATTCGACTATCCGGTGTAATCACAACAACCTATGAAGCAGAACTACACAGTCCGACATGGTGCGCTGGAGGGCGTCGAGGCGTTCCTGGCCGTCGCCAGGCGCCTCAGCTTCCGCCGTGCCGCCGCCGATCTCGGCGTGACGCCATCCGCCGTGAGCCAAGCGGTGCGCGCGCTGGAAGCCCGTCTGGGCACGGCGCTGTTCGTCCGCACGACGCGGAGCGTTGGTTTAACCGAGCCTGGCCAGCGATTCCTCGACCGTGCCGGCCCGGCATTCGAAGAGCTTGTCGCGGCCGGCGAGGCCGCCCGCGATATCGGCCAGCGGCCGACCGGTCTGCTGCGCCTGTCTGTGCCCCGCGCTATCGTGCCGCTGATGCTGGAGCCGCTGATCGCGTCGTTCTGCCAAGCCTATCCTGAGATCGAACTGGAGATCGCCGTGAGCGACCAGATGGTCGATCTCGCGACCGGCGGGTTCGATGCCGGCATCCGCCTCGGCCAGCTCATCGCCGCCGACATGGTCGCGGTGCGGCTGACAGCGCCGTTCTCGTTCGTGGTCGTCGGCAGCCCTGACTATCTTGAGCGCCACGGCCGTCCCGAGCGTGTCGACGACTTGCGCCACCACGCCTGCTTACGCTTGCGCCGCTCGAATGGCAGCATCGCGCCCTGGTCGTTCATCGACGGCAACGGCGCGATCGAAGCGGTCGTCTCAGGCCCGCTGATCGCGCACGACTATTCGACGTTGGTCGGGGCTGCGTTGCGGGGCGTCGGGCTGGCGCAGACACCGCGACCACTCGCCGAAGGTCTGATAGCCGAAGGAAAACTCAAGTCGGTACTGGACAGCATCGCCACGACGACGCCGGGTGTCTTCCTCTATCATCCCGGCAAGCGCCAAGTCCTGCCGAAGCTGCGCGCCTTCATCGATCACCTCAAATCCGCGGCCTGAGACCAGGACGCACCCGCTGGTGCTGGCCAACAGCCGCCAAGAGTCGACCTTGGTCGTTCAGAGTGATTGAGTTATGCCCCTAGGCAGGTGCGCCGGCGACCGATCCCCTGACCACGAGATCGACCGGCCAGACCTCGCCGCGAGCGCCCTCCTCCAGGCCGGAAATCCGCGCCGCCAGCCGTTCGGCGACGCGTGCGCCGGCCAGGCGGATCGACGAACGTGTCGTCGACAGCGGCACCGAAAAATTTTCCGGCTTCAGCCACGGAAAGACGTCGTCATGGGCGATCAGCGACAGGTCGCCCGGAATAGTCAGGCCGAGATCGCGTACCGCGCGCACCACGCCGAGCGCCATGATCAGGCTGGAGCAGGCGATCGCCGTCGGCGCGTCGCTTTGTTCCAGCAAGCGCCTGGCAGCGCGATAGCCGTTCTCCTCGGTCATGGTCAGCGAACAGACATGCTGATCACGAAGCACCAGGCCGCTCGCCGCAAGCGCGCGGCGCACGCCGCGCTCGCGATGAATGGCGAAGGTCTCGCGATCGTCGCCATTGATCAGCGCCAGACGCCTGTGACCGAGCTGAACGAGTAGCCGCGCCGCCTCGTGGAAGGCGCCCTCATTGTCGATGTCGGTGAAGGGATAGTCGAAATCGAAGCCTTCGCTGCGGCCATGGACGATGAAGGGAATGCCGAGCGTATTGACGAGTGCCACCCGCCGGTCGGCCGGCCTCGGCGAGGAGATATAGACCGCGTCGACCTGCCGGTTGGCGACAATGCGGCGGTACGTCGTCTCCTGGTCGTCGACATCGGCCGGTGACAGCACCAGGTCGAGCTCGTGCGAACGCGCATAGTCGCCGAGGCCGGACAGGAACTCGACGAAATGCGGGTCGATGTCGACCGTCGTCCCCGTCGGCAGCACATAGCCGATCATGCCCGTCTTGCCGGTCGCCAGCCGGCGGGCGCTCGGATTGGGGCGATAGCCGTGACGCTTGGCGGCATCGACCACCCGCCGGCGCGTTTCCTCGTTGACTTCCGGGTACCCGTTCAATGCGCGGCTCACCGTAGTCTGCGAAAGCGCCAGCATGTGGGAGAGCTGCTTGAGGTTCACCGGAGGCCTCCAAACCTCAAAGCGCTTTTAATCTGAATCGAGCTGGCCGCTATGAACCGCCTTGCCGAGCGCAATGACCATACGCACGGTTCGGACCGGTTTGAAGCCGAATTTGCTGCTGCACCGCCAGAAAACTGTGCTGCAGCGCACTTTCGCCGGCACTCGACCGCAGAAATTAAGTCGATTAATTTGGCTTTCTCTTGACTCCGGATCAATTCAGTGGCGAGATCGAAATCACCAAAGCGCTTTGGAAGACCCTACGAAAGGTTGCAGTTCCTTTCCGACTGAGTCACAGTCCTGCAGCGCCGGCGAACGGAATGGAGGTTTCGTTCGGTGTTTGTCACCACTGGGAGGGAATACCGATGAAGAAAATGCTTCTGCTGGGCGCTGCGTTTGCCACGCTTGCGCTCGCCATGCCGGCGCAAGCCGAACTGAAGTTCAAGCCGGGCGAAGATCCCCGTTTCAACTGGGCCAACTACGAGGAGCTCAAGAAGGTCGACCTCAAGGGCGAGACGCTGACGATCTTCGGGCCGTGGCGCGGCGAGGACGAAGGGCTTATCCGCACCGTCCTCGATTACTTCTCCGAAGCCACCGGCGCCGAGATCAAGTACTCCTCGTCGGAGAATTACGAACAGCAGATCGTCATCGACACGCAGGCCGGCAGCCCGCCCAACATTGCCGTGCTGCCGCAGCCGGGCCTGATCCAGGATCTGGCATCGAAGGGCCTTTTGACGCCGCTCGGCGACGACACGGCCAACTGGGTCAAGGACAATTACGGCGCCGGCCAATCCTGGGTCGACCTCGGCACGTTCAAGGACAAGGACGGCAAGCCCGGCTTCTTCGCCTTTCCGTATAAGGCCGACGTGAAGTCGCTGGTCTGGTACTCGCCGGACAATTTCGAGGAAGCGGGCTACAAGGTGCCGAAGACGCAGGAAGAGCTTGCCGAGCTCGAAAAGAAGATCATCGCCGACGGCGGCACGCCATGGTGCATCGGGCTTGGTTCGGGCGGCGCCACCGGCTGGCCGGCGACCGACTGGGTCGAAGACATCATGCTGCGCACCCAGACGCCCGAGACCTACGACAAATGGGTTAAGAACGAAATTCCGTTCAACGATCCGGCAGTGGTCAACGCCATCGACATTTTCGGCAAGATCGCGACCGACGACAAGATGGTCGAGGGCGGCGCCAAGGCGGTTGCGGCGACCGATTTCCGTGACAGCCCGAAGGGCCTCTTCTCGGTGCCGCCGAAATGCTATCTGCACCACCAGGCATCGTTCATCCCGACCTTCTTCCCGCAAGGCACCAAGATCGGCGAGGATGCCGACTTCTTCTATTACCCGCCCTACGCCTCCAAGCCCGAGCTCGGCACTCCGGTGCTCGGCGCCGGCACGCTGGCCATGATCACTAAAGATAGCAAGAGTGCCCGCGCGTTCATCGAATTCCTGAAGCTGCCGCTCGCTCATGAGATCTGGATGGCACAGGGCGGCTTCGTGACGCCGTTCAAGTCGGTCAACAAGGACGCCTATGCTAGCGACGCGCTGAAGAAGCAGGGCGAGATCCTGGCCAACGCCTCGACCTTCCGCTTCGACGGGTCCGACCTGATGCCGGGCAAGATCGGCGCCGGTGCGTTCTGGACCGGCATGATCGACCTGGTCGGCGGCAAGTCCGCCCAGGACGTCGCCACTGACATCCAGAAAAGCTGGGACGCGATCAAGTAAGCGGCCGGCTTGAGTTCCCAATGTGATGTGGTCCGGGCCTCAAACGGCCCGGACCTTATCCGGTGTTGGCGTCGCGTCGATTGTCGTGAGCACAACGCATTCCGGCATGACGCGCGCCCAGTAACCTGCTTTCCGGCTGGTCGCGCTCCAGACAACTGAATCGGCGCATGATCCCGTCGCCAAAAGCCATTCTCGACTGGCGGATCCGTGCGCAGGGGGAGGGACCCATGGCGGCTCAGATTTTTTCGGCGATATTCGTCATCATCATCGGCGTGGGCGGCTGCGTCGCCTATTTCTGGGGCGCCAACAAGGCACTCGACACGATCTTTCCGGCGCGCGGCGTTTCCGGCAAGGCGGCGATTAACAATCTGCGCCGGCAGGGGGTGATCCGACCCTGGCTGTTCGTCGGCCCGGCGATGATCATCCTCACCATCTACCTGATCTACCCGGTGGTGGAGACACTGAGGCTGTCGTTCCTCGATCGCGGCGGCGCCCATTTCGTCGGCTTGGCCAACTATCAATGGGCGTTCGGCGACCGCGAGTTCCGCAACTCGATCCTCAACAACATCATCTGGCTGGCGGTGGTGCCGGCCGCCTGCACCTTCCTCGGGCTGATCATCGCCGTGCTCACCGACAAGATCTGGTGGGGCACCATCGCCAAGAGCCTGATCTTCCTGCCGCTGGCGATCTCGTTCGTCGGCGCCAGCGTCATCTGGAAATTCATCTACGAATATCGCGGCGACGGGCAGACGCAGATCGGTCTGCTCAACGCCATCATCCAGTATTTCGGCGGCCAGCCGCAGGTCTGGATCTCACTGCCGTTCTGGAACAACTTCTTCCTGATGGTCATCCTGATCTGGATCCAGACCGGCTTTGCCATGGTCATCCTGTCGTCGGCCTTGCGCGGCATTCCGGAAGAGACGCTGGAAGCCGCCGTCATCGACGGCGCCAACCCTTTCCAGATCTTCTGGAAGATCATGGTGCCGCAGATCTGGGGCACCATCGCCGTGGTCTGGACCACCATCACCATCCTGGTGCTGAAGGTTTTCGACATCGTGCTGACCATGACCAACGGCCAGTGGAACAGCCAGGTGTTGGCCAATCTGATGTTCGACTGGATGTTCCGCGGCGGCGGCGATTTCGGCCGCGGCGCCACCATCGCCATCATCATCATGATCGCGGTCATTCCGATCATGGTCTGGAACATCCGCCAGGCGAACAAAGAGACGGAAGGACATTGAGATGGCCGCGTCGACCGGAAAGTCCTTTGTCAGCCGTTTCGGCGTCCATATCGCCGTCTTCATCTTCGTTGCGATCTGGACGATCCCGACGCTCGGCATTCTGGTCTCGTCGCTGCGCGACAAGGATCAGATCATCGCTTCGGGCTGGTGGAACTCGTTCACCAGTTCCAGCCAGACGGAGGCCGGCCGGCTGCCGCCAGCCTCGGCGCAGGTCGAGAAGGAGGGCAAGTTCGTCCTGCAAGGCAATATCTTCGGCGACGGCCCGGCCCGCAACATCAGCGCCTTTGGCGTCAAGTCGGCCGCGCCGACGCAATATCCCGCCGGCACGACAGCCGATCTCGGCGACGGCGTCACCCTGCAGCTCAATGCCGACGGCAGTTTCGTCATGACCTCGCCGAAGGCTTTCGAAAGCGAACGCGGCCAGCGCGTCTATTACGCCTCGTCGGCGCCGCCGAAATTCACCACCGACAATTACGACACGGTGCTGTTTTCGGAAGGCATCGGCCGCTCCTTCATGAACTCGCTGACCGTCACCATTCCGGCGACCGTCATCCCGATCCTGATCGCCGCGTTCGCCGCCTACGCGCTGGCCTGGATGCGCTTTCCCGGCCGGGCGCTGCTCATCGCCGTCATCATCGGCCTCCTGGTCGTGCCGCTGCAGATGTCGCTGATCCCGCTGTTGAAGCTCTATAACGGCGTCGGCAGCTTCTTCGGCGTGCCGTCGAAGACCTATCTCGGCATCTGGCTGGCGCATACCGGCTTCGGCCTGCCTTTCGCCATCTATCTTCTGAGGAGCTATATTGCCGGCCTGCCACGCGAGATCATGGAGTCGGCGCGTATCGACGGCGCCAGCGATTTCGAGATCTTCGTCAAGATCGTGCTGCCATTGTCGTTCCCGGTGCTGGCCTCGTTCGCCATCTTCCAGTTTCTCTGGGTGTGGAACGATCTGCTGGTGGCGATGGTTTTCCTTGGTACCGAGGGCGACCAGATCGTGCTGACCGCCAAGCTCAATGCGTTGCTCGGCTCGCGCGGCGGCGACTGGGAGATCCTGACGACATCGGCCTTCGTCACCATCATCGTGCCGCTGATCGTGTTCTTCTCGCTGCAGCGCTATTTCGTCCGCGGGCTGCTTGCCGGCTCGGTGAAAGGAGGTTGAGATCATGCAATCCGCTTTGAAGGCCACCCCGAAGCCAGATCTCGCTATAGATCGCGACTGGTGGCGAGGTGCCGTGATCTACCAGATCTACCCGCGCAGCTATCAGGATTCGAACGGCGACGGCATCGGCGACCTCAGGGGCATGATCGGCCGGCTGGCCTACATCGCCTCGCTCGGTGTCGACGCCATCTGGATCTCGCCATTCTTCAAATCGCCGATGAAGGATTTTGGCTACGATGTGTCGGATTATTGCGATGTCGATCCGATGTTCGGCACGCTGGCCGACTTCGACGCGCTGACCGCAGAGGCGCATCGGCTTGGCCTCAAGGTGATGATCGACGAGGTGCTCTCGCACACCGCCGACATCCATCCCTGGTTCAAGGAGAGCCGCTCGAGCCGGAGCAATCCAAAAGCCGACTGGTATGTCTGGGCGGATGCCAAGCCGGACGGCACGCCACCCAATAACTGGCTGTCGATCTTCGGCGGCTCGGCCTGGCAGTGGGACACCAGCCGCCAGCAATATTATCTGCATAATTTCCTGGCCGAGCAGCCCGACCTCAATTTCCACAGCCGCGCGGTCCAGGACGCGCTGCTCGACGTCACCCGCTTCTGGCTGGAGCGCGGCGTCGACGGCTTCCGCCTCGATACCATCAATTTCTATTTCCACAGCCAAGGCCTGGAAGACAATCCGCCGCTGCCGCCCGAGCAGCGCAACGACCAGACGGCGCCGGCCGTCAACCCCTACAACTACCAGGACCATCTCTACGACAAGAGCCGGCCTGAAAACCTCGGCTTCCTCGAACGCTTCCGCGCCTTGCTCGACGAATACCCGGCGACGGCCGCGGTTGGCGAGGTCGGCGATTCGCAGCGTGGGCTGGAAGTGGTGGCGGCCTATACGGCCGGCGGCAAGCGCGTGCATATGTGTTACTCCTTCGACTTCCTGGCGCCGGAGAAGATCAGCGCGGCAAAGGTACGCTCGGTGCTGGAAACCTTCGGCAAGGTGGCCAGCGACGGCTGGTCGTGCTGGGCCTTCTCCAACCATGACGTGATGCGTCCCGCCTCGCGCTGGGCAGCCGGCGAGCCCGACCCGACCGCCTACCTCAAGGTCATCTCGGCGCTGCTGATGTCGTTGCGCGGCTCGGTCTGTATCTATCAGGGCGAGGAGCTCGGGCTCAGCGAGGCCGAGCTCAGCTTCGAGGATCTGCAGGACCCATACGGCATCCGCTTCTGGCCTGAATTCAAGGGACGCGACGGCTGCCGTACGCCGATGGTTTGGGACGGCGCTGCCCGCAATGGCGGCTTCTCGACGGCAAAGCCCTGGCTGCCCGTGCCCAGCAAGCACCTTGCGCAAGCCGTCAATGTGCAGCAAGGCGACGACGGCTCGCTGCTCGAGCACTACCGGCGCTTCCTGGCTTTCCGCCGCGCCCATCCGGCACTGGCCAAGGGTGATATCGAGTTCATCGAAAGCGAGGGCGACACCGTCGCCTTCACCCGCCGTGAAGGCAACGAGCAGATCGTCTGCGCCTTCAATCTCGGAGCAAAGCCGGCCGAAGTCGATCTTGGCGGCCGCTCATTGCAGCCCTTGCCGGGACACGGGTTTTCGGGACAGACTGGCGCCGGCACTATCCGCTTCGGCGGCTACGGCGCCTGGTTCGGGCGTATCGACTGAATTCAAGGAAGAACTGGAGGGTACCATGGCCGATGTCACGCTACGGCAAGTGAAGAAATCATACGGCAATCTCAACATTCTGCACGGCGTCGACCTCGATATAAAGTCGGGCGAATTCATCGTCTTCGTCGGTCCCTCTGGTTGCGGCAAGTCGACCTTGCTGCGCTGCATCGCCGGGCTGGAGGAGATCACCTCGGGCGAGCTCAAGATCGATGGCGAGATCGTCAACGACGTGCCGCCGTCGAAGCGCGGCATCGCCATGGTGTTCCAGTCCTATGCGCTCTATCCGCACATGACCGTCTACGACAACATGGCCTTCTCGATGAAGATCGGTAAGGAAAGCAAGGCCGAGATCGACAAGCGGGTGCGCCAGGCGGCCGAGATCCTGCAGCTGACCAAATATCTCGACCGCCTGCCCAAGGCGATGTCGGGCGGCCAGCGCCAGCGCGTCGCCATCGGTCGCGCCATCGTGCGCAATCCCAAGGTTTTTCTGTTCGACGAACCGCTATCCAACCTCGACGCGGCGCTGCGCGTCGCCACCCGCATCGAGATCGCCAAGCTCAAGGAGTCGATGCCGGCCACAACGATGATCTACGTCACCCACGACCAGGTCGAGGCGATGACGCTGGCCGACCGCATCGTGGTGCTGAAGGAAGGCCATATCGAACAGGTCGGCACGCCGATGGAGCTCTACAAGCGGCCCGGCAATCTGTTCGTCGCCCAGTTCATCGGCTCGCCGGCGATGAACATCCTGCCGGCGACGATCGACAAGACCGGCAACCCGACGGTCGTCAGCCATGTCGGCGGCCGCAAGGCGACGGTGCCGATCGCAACGCCTGCCTCGGCGAAAGGCGCTGCGGTGAGCTTCGGGGTGCGGCCGGAGGATCTGATGATTGCCACCGGCGCCGACTATTTGTTCGAAGGGACGGTCGATTACGTCGAGCAGCTCGGCGAGGTCCAGCTCGTCTATGTCGACATCGGCCGCGCCGACCTGCCGCTGGTGACCAAGCTGCCGGGCAATGTCGAGGTCAAGCGCGGAGCGACGCTGCGGCTGACGGCGGACGCCGGCGACCTGCATATTTTCGACGCGGACGGGCGCTCTTTCGCGCTCCATGAAGCAGAAGCAAAGGCGGCTTGAAGCAGGCGTTCTTCCGCCATGCAAAAAACAAGAGCGGCGGGCATGGCCCGCCGCTCTTGTCTGGAATTCCAGTTCGGCCGTTAGAGCGGTTCATCGTTTCACGGAACGCCGAACCGCTCTATCTCTTTGTTTTGACGCAATTCCCAAGGGAAAGCGCTACGCGCTTTTCCCGGGAAAACCGTTTCACACTTTTCCTGGAATTGCTCTAGTTGTTGCCGAAGAGGTTGCGGTCGGCGCCCTGAGGCGCGGACTTGGGCACATCGCCAGACGAATTCAGCAGCTTGTAGATCGGCGAATTGCTGTCACGTACCGAATACGTCTGCGTCTTGTCGACGTTGACGGTCGACTGCTTGTTGATGTCGGTCCCGCCAACATTGTCGTTGCGGGCATAAGCGCTGCCGGCGGCAATCAAGAGAGCGGCGGCAGTAAGAACAATCTTTTTCATTTTGGGTACTCCTGGATTTTCGAATCAAACGGCGGGCATGCCGCCGCCTTGATGGTGGGATCGGCTGTTAGTTGTTGCCGAAGAGGTTACGGTCGGCGCCCTGGACAACCGGCTGCTTTTCAGCCTGGTCCGACGTCTTGACGGAAGCCGTGTAGGAGCTGTCGACCGAGACAGCGGGCTGGTTGGCTCCGTTGGAACCAAAGTTGTCGCTGCCCGCGAAGGCGCTGCCGGTGATGGCCAAAACGGCGGCGGCAGCAAGAACGATCTTTTTCATCTTAATACTCCTGAATTTTTCAGATCCCCGGACGGCGGATATGCCCGCCGCCCTGATGCTGGGATCGGCTGTTAGTTGTTGCCGAAGAGGTTTCGGTCGGCGCCCTGGACAGGCTGCTGGTCAGCATGAGCCGGCTTCTGAATGGAAGCCGTATACGAGCTGTCGACCGAAGCGGCAGGCTGGTTCGCACCCTTGGAACCAAAGTTGTCGCTGCCAGAGAAGGCGCTGCCGGTGATGGCCAAAACGGCGACGGCGGCAAGAGCGATCTTTTTCATGTTAGTACTCCAGTATCTCAGTTTTTCCGTCCGTCCAGCGGCGTGTCTTGGGAGGAATTCGCGTCGTTCGGACAGCCCCGATGTGGGAAAGGCGATGGCCAGTTTCCAATCACGAAGTTGTTTGGTGTGGACCAAGAATCTACACCTTGAAATTGTGCCAGAGATTCCCTTCGCCACAATTTTATTGCTAAATATCAAGTAGATAGCCCATAGTATCGGTCTGGCTGCAAGGTGACTTGGGGAGGCAGCGTTCACAGCGTCCTGCACGCATTGTCAACAGAAACGAACCGTTCGGTTCGATTTTTTAAACCGATAAAAGTCGCAGCCGAGGCTCTTTGTCGAATCGTTAACCATTTCGGCCAAACGCGGCGTCGGCGTTGCGGCTGCTTTTGGCCTGCTTTATGCCGCCCAACAAAGGCAGCAACCGGGCAAGCAGAACCGGTCAGACCCCGTAGCGTTCGGTGCGGATGAGTGCCGCAGGCACCCCGGCATCGATCAGTGCCTCGGCGGCGGCCGTCACGAATGCGTTCGAGCCGCAGACAAAGGCGAGCTTCGGCGGCGCGGGCAGCCTCGTCATGGCTTGCACCATCATCGCGGCGTCGACCCGCCGCGCATGATCTGCCGGACGGCGGGCCGGCTCGCGCGTCAGCGTCAGCACCAGGTCGAAGCCATCCCGGCGCTCGGCGAGGTCGATCAACTCGTCGCGAAAGATCACCTCGTCCCAGACCCGCGCCGAAAACACCAAGGTGGCGGCGACCAGCGATCCCCGCATCGCCCGGTGACGGACCATCGACATCAGCGGCACCACGCCCGACCCGCCGCCGACGAGCAGGAGCGGTCCGCCATCGCCGTCGGACCAGACGAAATGGCCGCCGAGCGGCCCGCGCAATTCGACCTCGTCGCCCACCGCCGCGATCTCGTGAAAGAACGGCGAGACCTCGCCGTCCTCGAGTTTTTCAATCGCCAGTTCGATGGTCTCGCCGGTCTCCGGCGCCGAGGCGATGGAGTAGGAGCGGCGCGCCTGATAGCCGTCCGGCGCTGTCAACCTGACATCGACATGCTGTCCGGCATGGTAGACGAAGGGCCGCGACGGCTGCAGGAAAAAGCTGGTGACGCGCGGCGTGCGCTTTTGGATGCGGGTGATGGTGACCGTCTGCCAGGGCGACTGCGCCGCCGGTGCGTCGCTCATGGATCGTTCGTGTAGCGCTGCTCGCGCCACGGATCGCCGTAGATATGATAACCTCGCAATTCCCAGAAACCCGGCTCGTCACGCTCGGTGAACTGCAACCCGTTCAGCCATTTGGCCGATTTCCAGAAATAGAGGTGCGGAACGAGCAGCCGGGCCGGGCCGCCATGATCGGGGGTGATCGGCTTGCCCTCGTAAAGCAGTGCCACCATCGCCTTGCCGCCGGTGAGATCCTTCGTCGGCACATTGGTGGAATAGCCGTCGAAACCCAGCGCCAGCGTGAAGGCGGTGGGCGGCTCGATGCCGGCGTCGGCAAGGATGTCGTCGACCAGCACGCCCTGCCACGCGGTGTCGAACTTGGTCCATGCGGTGACGCAATGGATGTCGCGTGTCATCTTGGTCAAGGGCAGCGCGTTGAACTCGGCCCAGTTCCACTTCTTGATCGGCCGCGGCCCGTGCTTAAGCGTGAACGACCAATCCTCGGTGCGGACATGCGGCGTCGGGCCGGCCGACAGGACCGGGAAACCTTGCTCGAGATATTGCCCCGGCGGGATACGTGCATCCGTATCCGTCGGCGGCTTTCGTCCGGAAGAGAAGCCTCGGGTAACCATCGAGAATATCCGTTTGCGCAAGGTCCAATCGACCTTTGTCAGTTTTCTCGAAGACGCGTGCGCGGGCAACCGAAATCTTGGCTCCGGCCTGGCGGCAATGCTCTACATCGATCTTGGCAGCGCGGCGCCCGCTTCAGCCACTGGCGAAGGGGACGGCGACGAACATCTGGGCGTCGCCACGCTCGACAAGCAGCAGCACCGATTTCTTGCCAGATTTGGCAGCCTGCACAATCGCCTGGTTAGCCTGCCTGGCGTTCCTCACCGGATGCTGGTCGACGGCGACGATGATGTCGCCGGGCTGGATGCCGGAAGCCGATGCCGCCTTGTTCGGGTCGACGCGCTCGACCAGCGCGCCGTGCTGGTTGCCTGCCAGGTTCATTGCCTGGCGCACATCCGGGGTGACGTCCATCAGGCCGAGACCGAGCGCCGGTGCGCGAAGGCCCTGCTCCGTCGACGGCTGACGCCGATCGCCGGTCACCGATCCCGTTGCCATGTCGTCTTCGTTGCGCCCGACCTCGACGGAGATCTGCAGGCTTTGCCCCTGGCGCCAGACATTGAGGGTTTCCCTCGTGCCGGGCGCAACGTCGGCGACGGCGCGCGACAGATCCCTTGGATCCTTTATGTCGCGGCCGGCGAAACTGGTAATGACGTCGCCGGTCTCGATGCCGGCCTTGGCGGCCGGCGATCCGTCGCTGACCTGCGCGACCAGCACGCCGGCTGGGTGATCGAGGCCGATGGCGCTCGCCATGTCAGGCGTCACCGGCTGGATCTGGACGCCGAGATAACCGTACTGGATGGAGCCGCCCTTCATCAGCTTGGCGACGACCTTTTGCGCCTGGTCCGAGGGGATGGCGAAGCCGACGCCGACGCTGCCGCCATTCGGCGAAAAGATCGCCGTGTTGATGCCGACGACATTGCCGTTCACATCCGTTAGCGGGCCGCCGGAATTGCCCCGGTTGATCGGTGCGTCGATCTGGATGAAGTCGTCAAACGGCCCGCTATGCAGGTCGCGGCCGCGCGCCGAGACGATGCCGGCCGTGACCGTAGTGCCAAGGCCGAAAGGATTGCCGAAGGCGAGCACCTGGTCGCCCGGCATGAGCTTGTCGGAATCGCCCCATTTGATGATCGGCAAGGGCTTGCCGGCTTTGACCATGAGCACGGCAAGATCGTTCTTGGCGTCATGACCGATCAATTTGGCGGGAAGCTCGGTGCCGTCGTCGAGCGTCACCTTGATCGACTGGGCGCCCTCGACGACGTGATTGTTGGTGACGATGGTGCCGTCGGCGCCGACGATGAAGCCTGAGCCGAGGGCCTCGGTGCGCGGCGCCTGTTCCGGCGGTGTCTTGGGGGCGGGCTGTCCCTGGTCATCGAAGAAATGGCGGAAATAGTCGTCGAAAGGCGAGGTTCCGCCAAAGGGAGAGGCGTCGCTCATGGTGTCCGGCTGTTGTACTTTCATGACCGTCGCGATGGTCACCACTGCCGGTTTGTCGGCCGCCACGACCGGAGCGAACGAACCGCTGGGCGCCGTCATGCCGGTGACAGGTGGGGTCACTGTTGCCGCCAGGACATCATTCAGCCTGGGAGCGAGGGGCAGGGCGAAGGGGCTGACGATCAGCGCGGCGCCCAGCAGAGCGGCGACGCGATGTCTGCGAAGGGTCTGGATTGGTGACATGGCCGTTGTCCGGGCGAGAGATTGATCGGGCGCCGCAGCGTTCCGTCACCGGAATGCTCTATCGGCGTGTCGGCCTTGCCTGTCTCGCCTGGCACGGCGGCCGACCGGATCGACAGCCCCGCATCTAGGGCGCCGATCGTGGTTTCCAGATAATATTACGAAGATTTAATTTCCGGCTGGCAGCCGCCTTGCCGGGCTGGCGCCGAAACCCGAAACAAAAACCCGCCTTGCGGCGGGTCATTGGGGCGAATCAGCACCACACCTAGATTACTAGCATAGCTGCCGGCACAAAGCAAGAACAAAATAGCTGCGCAAGACAAATCGCTTCAGATTTGCGCCGCCTCAGCCGAGGCCTCCTATTCGCCTTTCCAGTCGGTCCGGCTGAGATAGGTGGTGGCGATCTCGCGCATCCGCCTGCCGTCGAAGCTCGGTCCATGGCCGCCATGGCCGATGCGGATCGGCAGCTCGAGCAGGCGCTGCATCGTGCGGCGATAGGCGGCACGATCCGAATCCGGCAGGTCGTCGATCAGCATGGCGTCGTAGATGGCGTCGCCGGCAAAGAACAGGCCGTCAGCCTCGTCGAACAGCGCGATCGAATCCGGAGAGTGGCCGGGCAGATGCAGGACGCGGAATTGGCGGTCGCCGAGGTCGATCCTATCGCCCTCGTCCAGGGTCCGGGCCAGAGGCGCCGGCTGAATCCTGTAATCGGCCGCCTTCCAGCCCTTTGCCGGCAGCCTGGAGACGGCGCCTTCCAGATCATGGAACATGTAGGCGTAGGTCACCGCTTCATCCATGCTGTCGAACTGTGCGGCGCTGTGGCGCGGCCCTGCCCGCAACGGAAACTCGTGCAGCGAGCCGACATGATCGAGATGGATATGCGTGGCGACGACGAGCAGCGGCTTGCCGGACGGCGTGTCGATCTGCGGCGCCAGCGGGCAGATCCCCATGCCGGTGTCGACCAGCAGGTCGACATCGCGGCCGCGCAGATGCCAGATGTTGGCGCGCACGAATTCGTGCACGAAGGGCTCGGTCAGCATCGTCGTCTTGGCGTCGACGATGGTTTTGCTGAACCAGCTGTCCATCAGATCAAGGCCGGCATCAGACGAACGGCTTGCCGACCTTGTACTTTTGCGGGACCAGCCGCTTCAGATAGGCCATCCCCGCATCGGACAGCCGGTTGACTTCCGGCAGCATGAAATCATCCGGCATATGGCGCGTCTTGCCGGCGACGTTCTTCAGCGGCACCTTCTTCAGCACGGTTTTCTTGCCGTCATATTGCAGCGCCACCGAACCGCCCCCCTCGTCGGCCACCGTGACCGCGAAGGCACCGGCATCGAAGGCCTCCTGCGCGTCCACCGCGCTGATGGCGCCGACATAGCCGCGCGGCATATAGCCGAGCGCATCGACGCGCGCCCGCTTGCCCGGCAATCCTTCGGCGAGCGCGCGCTCCAAGGCTGCCGGCAGGTCGCTGCCCGACAGCTTGACGTTGCCGTGCTGGTCGCGCTCCAGCCTTTCCGGCGGCACCAGGCTTTCGACCAGCGCTTTGCCGTCGGCGGTGCTGACGCCTTCGGAGACGGCAACGATGCAGCGCTTGTGGCGGTCGAGCGTTGCACGAACGTCGTCGATGAAGCCCGCCGCGGAGAACGGCCGCTCCGGCACGTAGACGAGATGCGGGCCGCTGTCCTGATCGAGCTGCCAGGCCGCGGACGCGGCCGTCAGGAAACCGGCATGCCGCCCCATGACGATGCCGACATAGATGCCCGGCAGAGCGCGGAAATCGAGATCGACCGAAAGGAATGCTCCAGCGACGAACTCGGCCGCCGACATGAAGCCGGGCGTGTGATCGTTCTCCTGGAGATCGTTGTCGATGGTTTTCGGCGCGTGGACGAAGGCGATCTTGCCGCCGGCGGCGTCGGTGAGGATCTGCTGCGTGCCCGAGGTGTCGTTGCCGCCGATATAGATGAAGGCATCGGCGCCGGCGTTCTTCAAGCCGTTGAGGATGAGGTCGCAATAGGCGGCATCCGGCTTGTCGCGCGTCGAACCAAGCGCGGCGCTCGGTGTCGCCGCGATCAGCCGCAGGCGGTCCTCGGGGATGGCGGAAAGATCGACGTAATTGCCGTCACGAATTCCGCGCACGCCGTGGATGGAACCAAGCACCTTGGCGCCGGGATGCCGCTTGCGGATTTCGAGCGTGGCGCCCACCACGGTCTGGTTGATGACGGCGGTCGGGCCGCCGCCTTGCGCGATGACAAAAGTTCCGGCCATTGTTCACGTCTCCCGGGCGGTGAAAATCGCAGGCACATTCGCCTGTCTTGCGGCATCGCGCAACGGCAGAGGCAGTGGGTCAGTTTGAAATCGGGCCACTCTTCGCCTGCAGCGCGATAGGATCCGTTTCGATGAGCCGAAGTGACCTGACCATACTCGCCGTCCGCGCCTTGTATTTGAGAAAGTGCGGCGTGGTCAGGTGGGCCTCATAGGCCGCCTGATCGGCGTAGCATTCGATCACGCGCACCTTTTCAGGCGTGCCTTTTACTGCCACCGCATGAAGGAAAAGCACGCCCGGCTCGACGCGTACAGAAGCCTCAATCTCTTCAGCAAGCAGGGCCTTGTAGCTGCCGATCTGCTTAGGATCGATTTCCAGTTCGGCTATCCTGACAAGCGGCATCAATTGCTTTCTTGCTTCTTGCAAGGGACCACGCATGGTCGGCTTCTCCGCTTCGCTCGCCTCGATCAGCGCAACGATGTCGCGATCTCCCAAAACTTGTCAGTCACGCGAGCGGACATGGCTGGGCAAGGCGAAGCGTCGCATGAATTCGCACAAAATTGTAGTACATGGGTGTGCAGCGCTGCCGGCAGAGTAATCGCTCGAGCCTTGGCCGCCGGTCAGACGACGACGACCGGATTCTTCTTGGAGACGCGGCTGTAGAGATCGATGATGTCCTGGTTGATCAGGCGCACGCAGCCCGACGACATCGCCTGGCCGATGCTCCACCATTCGGGCGAGCCGTGGATGCGATAGCCGGTGTCGCTGCCGTTCTGATAGATGTAGAGGGCACGCGCGCCGAGCGGATTGTCGAGGCCGCCCGGCTGTCCGCTTTGCCATTTCACCAGTTCCGGCCTGCGGGTGATCATCTCGGGCGGCGGGGTCCAGACCGGCCATTCCTTGCCGTACTGGATGTTGGCGCGGCCGGACCAGCGGAACCCGTCCTTGCCGATGCCGACGCCGTAACGGATCGCATCGCCGCCGGGCTGCACCAGATAGAGCAGCCGTTCCTGCGAGTGAACGACGATGGTGCCGGGTTGCTCGCCGGTCGGATCGACGACGATCTGGCGGCGGAACTCCGGCTTGACCTTGAGATAGGGCACTTCCGGCACATTGAAGCCACCGTCGGTGAGCGAAGCGTACATCACGTCGGGGCTGGTGATGTTCTTGTCGACGCTGATACTCGGACGGATGGGCCGGATCGAGCCGGTGGTGACGTCGTCGAGCTGGAGCGACGGCAGATCCAGCGTCTGGCTGCAGCCGGCGACGCCGAGCAGCGCCAGCGCACCGGCGCCGGACAGCACCGCGCGGCGGGAAAGCTGTATTTCGGTTTCGATTGCGTCGCCATTATGCGGCAGCGACAGACCTTGCGGCAACTCACGCATTTACCCAAACCCTACGCTGTCGGCGGGAAACACCATCCGGCCGGATAGCAGGCATTTTCACCAATCATGGTTGAAAAAGCGTGAAGGCCGGCCGCCTCGCGTTAACGAGGGGCTTTTTCGATTTTTGCCTCTTTACATCTGCGCGGGACCAAGGATTTATCCTCTTCTTTGAGCTCAAGGAGAAGAAAATGTCCTTCGAAAACTGGGCCGCCTTTGCCGCCGCCTCGGCAGTCCTTCTGGTCATTCCGGGCCCGACCATCCTGCTGGTGGTGTCCTATGCGCTCGGCCAGGGCTGGCGCACCGCGCTGCCGATGGCAGTCGGCGTGGCGCTCGGCGACTTCACCGCGATGACATTGTCGATGCTGGGCATCGGCGCGCTGCTGGCGGCGTCGGCCACCGTGTTTGCCGTGCTGAAGGTGATCGGCGCCGGCTATCTGATCTATCTCGGCATCAAGCTGTTTCGCGCCGGCGGCGCGCTCCGGGCCGAACCGCGCACCGATGCGGTGTCATCGGCGAAAATGACGGCGCACGCCTGGCTGGTTACCGCGCTCAATCCGAAAAGCATCACCTTTTTCGTCGCCTTCCTGCCGCAGTTCCTCGACCGGCATGCGGATTTCTGGACACAGATGCTGATCTTCGAGACGACCTTCCTGGCGCTCGCCTTCGCCAATGCCTTCGGTTATGCGCTGATCGCGGCAAGGGCGCGCAACGTGGTGCGCAACCCAAAGGCGATCCGCATCTTCAACCGCACCGGCGGCACGCTGCTGGTCAGCGCCGGGATCGCGACAGTGGCGATGCGCTCGGGCAACTGAGGCAAACCATGGCGGTGAGCGACGCATTTGGCCTGACGCTGTCTGGCGCGACGGAGGCCGGGTTCTCGTCCTACAGCCGGGCTGTGCGCGAATTGCAGTGCTTCATCGGCGATCCTGTCGGTTCCGTTGACCGGGCAATCGCCGAAGTTCCCGGCTTCGTCATGGCGCATGTGTTCAAGGGTTATCTCTTTGGCCTCGCCACCGAGCGCGAAGCGACGGCAGTGGCCAAGGCATGTCACGAGGCAGCGCTGCCACTTGCCGCGACGACGCGCGAGCAGGCGCATGTCGCCGCCCTTGGCCACCTTGCGGATGGACGCTGGCACGAGGCCGCCCGCGTGCTGGAGGATATCGCCATCGAGTTTCCGCTCGATGCGCTGGCGCTGCAGACCGGCCACCAGATCGACTTCTTCACCGGCAATGCGCGCATGCTGCGCGACCGCATCGGCCGCGCGCTGCCGTCCTGGCAGAGCGGCATGCCGGGCTACCATGCCATACTCGGCATGCAAGCCTTCGGGCTGGAAGAAATGGGCGACTACGCGCGCGCCGAAAAACTTGGCCGCACGGCGGTGGATCTCGAGCCGCGCGACGGCTGGGCCCAGCATGCGGTGGCCCATGTCATGGAGATGCAGAGCCGGCAGAAGGACGGCATTCTGTGGATGCGCGCCAATCCCGAAGCGTGGACGCGGGAAAGCTTCCTGCAGGTGCATAATTGGTGGCATCTGGCGCTGTTCCATTATGATCTCGGCGAGACCGACGAGGTGCTGGCGCTCTACGACGGGCCGATCTATGGCGAGCGCTCGACGCTGGCGCTCAACATGGTCGATGCCTCGGCGATCCTGTGGCGGCTGCATCTCGGCGGCGTCGATGTCGGCGAGCGCTGGACGGCACTCGCCGCCAACTGGTTGCCCAAGGCGAGCGCCGGCCATTATGCCTTCAATGACGCCCACGCGATGATGGCGTTTGTCGGCGCCGGCCTCGAAGCGCCGGCCCGCGGCTTGCTCGAGGCGCAGCGCGAGGCGATGCGCGGCAAGGACGACAACGCTGCTTTCACCAGGGATGTCGGCCATCCCCTGACGCTCGCCATCAAGGCGTTCGGCGAGGGCAATTATGCCGGGACGATCCGCTTGATCCGGCCGATCCGGGCAATCGCCCATCGCTTCGGCGGCAGCCACGCCCAACGCGACGTCATCGACCTGACGCTGATCGAAGCGGCATTGCGTTCCGGTGATGGCGCGCTGGCGAGGGCGCTTGCGGCGGAACGCGCGCTGGCACGGCCGGACAGCCCGTTGTCGGCACTGTTTTCACGGCGTGCAACCGCTCTCGCGGCGAATTGACCAAGGCCACATCTTGCCTTAAAAACTGCCCCGACCAGATTTTTTCGAGCGTCGAAAAAATCTTCGCGTGTTGACCGGGGTGCGTTTCCGGCGGCACGATTGCCGGGATATCTTCGCCGCCCGTGTCACAGGACTGGGCGGGGAAGCAAGAAAGACCGTCGCCGCCAGGCATGACGGACATGGGAGGAAACATGTATCTCGGCCTCGATCTCGGCACGTCGGGCGTCAAGGCGCTGCTGATCGATGCAAGGCAGAGCATCGTCGGTTCCGGCCATGCGCCGCTCGACGTGTCGCGCCCGCATCCCGGCTGGTCCGAGCAGAACCCGGCCGACTGGATCCGCGCCTGCGAAGCGGCGGTCGGCGAGCTGCGGTCAATGCATGCGAAGGAACTCGCGGCGGTCAAAGGCATCGGCCTTTCCGGCCATATGCATGGCGCCACTCTGCTCGATGCAGCCGACCAGGTGCTGCGCCCCTGCATTCTATGGAACGACACACGCAGCCACGCCGAGGCGGCCGCGCTCGATGCCGACCCGCGCTTTCGCAAGCTGACCGGCAACATCGTCTTTCCCGGTTTCACCGCGCCGAAGCTGGCCTGGGTCAGGAACAACGAACCGGCTGTTTTCGCCAAGGTGGCAAGGGTCCTGCTGCCGAAGGACTTTTTGCGGCTCTGGCTCGCCGGCGAGCATATTTCGGAAATGTCGGATTCGGCTGGCACGTCGTGGCTCGATGTCGGCAGACGAGCCTGGTCCGCCGAACTGCTCGCCGCCACATCGCTCGACGAAAGGCAGATGCCGTCATTGGTCGAAGGCACGGCCAAGGCCGGTGCCTTGCGCGCCGAATTGGCCGCCAAATGGGGCATGCAGGCGGGCATCCCGATCGCCGGCGGTGCCGGCGACAATGCGGCTTCGGCCTGCGGCATGGGCACGGTCGGCGCCGGCCAGGCGTTCGTCTCGCTCGGCACGTCGGGCGTGCTTTTCGCCGCCAACGCGTCCTATCTGCCCAACCCGGAAAGCGCCGTGCATACCTTCTGCCACGCACTGCCCGGCACCTGGCACCAGATGGGCGTCATCCTGTCGGCAACCGATTCGCTGAACTGGCTGTCGGGGATCGCTGGAAAAAGCGCCGGCGAGTTGACCGCCGAACTCGGCGATGCGCTGCAGTCGCCGACCGGCGTCTCCTTCCTGCCCTACCTGTCAGGCGAGCGGACGCCTCACAATGATTCCGTCATTCGGGGCGCGTTTACCGGGCTTGCCCACGAATCCGGCCGCGCGGCGCTGACCCAGGCCGTGCTCGAAGGCGTCGCTTTCGCTTTCCGCGACAGCCTCGAAGCTCTGGCCAAAGCCGGCACGACGCTGACCCGGGTGACGGCGATCGGCGGCGGCTCGCGCTCGCGCTATTGGCTGAAGGCCATCGCCACAGCGCTTGGCCTGCCAGTCGATATTCCAGCCGACGGCGATTTCGGCGCTGCCTTTGGCGCGGCCCGACTTGGCCTGATCGCGGCGACAGGTGCCGATCCGCGCGCCGTCTGCGCGGCGCCGGCGACCGACGCCACGGTCGAGCCGGTCGCCGCCCTCGGTGACGCCTATGCGCAAGCCTATCAGCGCTATCGCCAGCTTTATCCGGCGATCAGAGGCGCCACGGCGTGAACGGTTTCCCGCCCACGCCGCGGCCTGCCGAGAAGGCCTCATTGTGCCGGCACTTTGTCGAGAAAGCCGGTGACGCTTTTCAGCCGGCCATTTTCGATGACGCCGATATCCGTGCCTTCGATGACGGATTCGATGCCGTCCGGCCCAAGATTCCACGAAAAGCGGATGGTATCGGCGAAGCCGTCCGGCTTGCCTTTCAGCGAGAACCTGAAGCCGGCAAAGCGCTGCTGCACGCCGTCGATCAGCGCCGCGATGCCGTCATGGCCGTCGCCCCGCATGATCGGATCGCGATAGCCGACGTCCTCGGTGAAGGTTGCCTCGAGCAAGGCTTTTCTGCGCGCGGCGTCGCTCTCGTTCCAGGCGGCGATGTAATTTTCGGCAATGGTGTTGAGGTCGGTCATGGTCTGTCTCCTTCGTTGGGTGGCTTTGACATGAGCCTTTTCGACCAGCGTCAGCGCGAAACCAATTACGCCTGAGGTAATCAGGCCGAACCATGCGAGAGGAAAAGAACATGAGCAGCGGTTTTTTCGGCGACATCCAACAGATCAAATATGAGGGACCGGATTCGACCAATCCGCTGGCCTACCGGTTCTACAATCCCGACGAGATCGTCGCCGGCAAGCGGCTGGAAGACCATCTGCGCTTTGCCGTCGCTTATTGGCATTCCTTTGCCTGGCCGGGCGGCGATCCGTTCGGCGGCCAGACATTTGAGCGGCCGTGGTTTCCGAAGGCCGGCGGCACCGACACCATGGAGCTGGCCAAGCTCAAGGCCGACGTCGCCTTCGAGATGTTTTCGCTGCTGGGCGCGCCTTATTTCTGCTTCCACGATGCCGACGTGCGGCCGGAAGGCCGGGACTTTTCCGAAAGTGCGGCGCGGCTCGACGAGATCGCCGATTACTTCTCGGGAAAGATGAAGCAGACCGGCGTCAAGCTGCTGTGGGGCACGGCCAACCTGTTCTCCAACCGCCGCTTCATGTCAGGCGCCGCCACCAATCCCGATCCGGACGTCTTTGCCTATTCGGCGGCGACGGTGAAACACTGCATCGACGTCACCAAGCGTCTGAACGGCGAGAACTACGTGCTGTGGGGCGGCCGCGAGGGCTATGAGACGCTGCTCAACACCGACCTTGCCCGCGAGCAGGAACAGGCCGGCCGTTTCCTCAACCTGGTCGTCGATTACAAGCACAGGATCGGCTTCGAAGGCACCATCCTGATCGAGCCGAAGCCGCAGGAGCCGACCAAGCACCAGTACGATTACGACGTCGCCACCGTCTACGGCTTCCTCAAGCGTTTCGGACTGGAGAACGAGGTCAAGCTCAACATCGAGCAAGGCCACGCCATCCTGGCCGGCCATTCGTTCGAACATGAGTTGGCGCTGGCCAATGCGCTCGGCATTTTCGGCTCGATCGATATGAACCGCAACGACTACCAGTCGGGCTGGGATACCGACCAGTTCCCGAACAATGTACCGGAGATGGCACTCGCCTATTATCAGGTGCTGCAGGCCGGCGGCTTCAAGACCGGCGGCACCAATTTCGATGCCAAGCTCAGGCGCCAGTCGCTCGATCCGCAGGACCTGCTGATTGGCCACATCGGCGGCATGGATTGTTGCGCCCGCGGCCTCAAGGCAGCGGCACGCATGGTCGAGGACAAGGCGCTGTCCGCCCCGCTCGCCGAGCGCTATGCCGGCTGGGATTCGGCCGAGGCCAAGGCGATGCTTGCCGGCAAGCGCACGCTGGAGGAAATCGCCGAGCGCGTCGTCAAGGAGAAGATCGAGCCGCAGCCCAGATCCGGCCGCCAGGAATTGCTCGAAAACATCGTCAACCGGTACGTCTGAGGCGTACCGTTTTCACGGCCACATTGTTCAGCGGCCGCCGGCTAAAGACGGCTTTCCGCGGGGCTGAACCGACGAAGGTTTTGCCCCGTGTGAAACTCGCGTGGCCTGTTCGCTGACCGGGTTTGGCGCGTCTTAGCCGTGATCGAGGCCTCTCAGGTAGGCGCAGAACATGTCGGCCATGGCGTCGGCGTAGGCTTCAATCTCCGCGGGGGTTCGGGGCAACTCCGAGAACTGCTTCCCCACCGTGCTGAGCGTCGTCATGACCAGATCGCCGGCCAATTCGCGAGTCGCTTGCGCGGCGTTGGGCAACGCTTCCTGCATGAAGAGCTGGATGGTGCGGTCTCCGGACGCCCTTGCCGTCTGCGCCTCGGGCGCGTCGCGGTAAAGCGGTGCGGCGTCGTCGAGCGCCACACGCACCGCGGCCTCCTCACACTCCGAGCGGAGGAAGGCGTGGACCAGGTCGCGCAGCCGGTCAAGTGGCGGTTTCCTCACGTCCTCGAGGATGTCGCGCAGCAAATCGGTCGTCTGCCGCCATTCGTCGCTCTGGAGCCGGAACAGGATCGCCGCCTTGTTCGGAAAATACTGATACAGCGATCCGACACTGACACCGGCCTTCTCGGCCACCCGCGCCGTGGTGAAGCGCTGCGCGCCTTCCCTCGCCAAAACCTGAACAGCAGCCTGCAAAATCGCAGCGACGAGCTCCGCCGAGCGGGCCTGCTTCGGCTGTTTTCGCGAGGAAATCCGCGGACTTCGGTGATCGCTCATTGAGAGCCGCGCCAATGCGATTAGTGAATGCGAATGATTAGTCGTATTTTGAATGCCGCACAAGAACGCATTCAATTCCGACTGGAGACCGATATGACCACACTGACGACAACGCCGCTCGCGCCCCTGCTGGACCGCCTGTTCGAGGAAGCCGCCGCCGCAACGAGCCCCGCGGTGGCGGAACTCTCCGCCGAGGAGCGGATGCGCCTCATTCGAAGCAAGACCGAATACCTCGATTTCTATGGGCGGCTAAAGGACCTCTGGCTTCCCGTCTCGCGAGAGACCGGCACGCTGCTCTACATGCTGGCACGAGGCAGCGATGCACGGACGATCGTTGAATTTGGAACCTCGTTCGGCATCTCGACCCTGCACCTTGCCGCAGCCTTGCGGGACAATGGCGGCGGCCGCCTGATCACCAGCGAGTTCGAGCCATCCAAGGTCGCGCGCACGAGGAGTAATCTGACAGCAGGTGGTCTCATCGACATGGTGGAAATCCGCGAAGGAGACGCGCTGCAAACATTAAGCGTCGATCTTCCCGAAACGGTCGACCTGCTTCTGCTCGACGGCGCCAAAGCGCTCTATCCCGAGATCTTGAGTCTGGTTGAAAGCCGCCTCAGGCCGGGCGCCTTCGTCGTTGCCGACAACGCAGATCTTTGCCCCGAATACCTCGAGCGGGTGCGCTCGACCGGGAGTGGCTACATGTCCACGCCGTTCGGCGAGGATGTTGAACTGTCGATGCGGCTTGGCTGAAGCACTGCCTGACCTGCCGGAACGATCGTGCCCAAGATGGGCGGCGGCGGACAAAACTTTGCCCGGCATCGCCCATCAATCGCCTCGCTCTTGCCTTCAAACAGCCGTCACGAACCTCCTATAGTGTGGTTCGTGGCGGGATTCAGAAAGAAGGAGGCGAAACGATATGCAGCACGAACGCGAAATCGACGCCCTGCTCTCATCTGGCGAGGCTGGATCGATCATCGACCGGCTGATGGCGCTGCCGCACCCGAAACAAGGTGCGCTGAGTGCAAACGAATGGGATCGCGCGGTCGCCAGCCGCTTCGAGACCCATCTTGCGAGACAGATGCGCTCGCAGATCGACGGCAGCAGCGACCGCCAGGACGCTGCCTGATCTACCTTTGTCTATGCATGTCGTTATCCCAAAACCGCTCCGCACCCTCGGGTCAAGCCCGTGGCCAAGCTTTTGGGCGACATGCATTATCCCCGACGCAGCCTGACCGGCGCTTCGCCGAACGCTCTTGAAAACGCTCTGGAAAATGCCGCGGCGGACGAAAACCCCGTTCGCCCGGCAATGTCCGCCATGGCGATGCGCGTGTCGACCACCAGCCGGCGCGCGGCGCCGAGGCGCAGCCTGAGGTAATAAGCGCCGGGCGTTTCGCCGATCGACTTGCGAAAGATGCTTTCCAGCGTCCGTGCCGTCACCCCGGCGCGCTTTGCCACGGCGGCGACAGTCAGCGGCTGGTCGACATGCGCTTCCATCAGCCGGATGGCTTGCGCCAGCCTGGGATCGTAGCCGTCGAGACGGCCGAGCGAGACCAGCGGTTGCGCGTCCGTCGCGGCGCGCGCCTGGTCGTAGATGAAGACGCTCGCGACATCGAGCGCCACGGCCATGCCGAGCCGCGTGCGGATCAGATGCAGCATCAGGTCGAAGGTCGGCGAGGCGCCGCCGGTGGTGAACACCGGGCCATCGATGACGTAGCGGTCGGGGCGCACGTCGACGCCGGGAAAGGCCGACGAGAAATCCTCCATGTCCTCCCAGTGGGTGGTGGCGCTGCGCCCCTCCAGCAGACCCGCGCGGGCAACCAGCCAGGTGCCGGCCTCGACGCCGCCGCAGGCGCGTGCCGCGCGCGCCGCCCGGCGCAGTCCGGACAGCAGGGCCGATGTGGCGTAGTTCTGCGTGCCGAAGCCGGCGACGACGACCAGCATATCGGTTGTGTCAGCCGCATCGAAGCGGCCGCTGACCACCACCGGCAGGCCGCATGTGGTGACCGGCGCCTCGCCTGTCACCGAGACCAGCCTGAAATCGAACAGCGTCTCACCGGCAATGCGGTTGGCGGCGCGCAACGGATCGACGGCCGACGCGACGCACATGATCGACGAGCCGGAGAATACCAGCAGCGTCACCTTGAGCGGCAAACGCTCGGCCCGAAAGATCGTCGGTTTTTCGTTTTTGGTCACACGATCTTCGTAAAACGCAAAACAGTTTCCGGCAAGTCAGGCATTCTTGCCCTACGTTCTATTGGGAGAGAGTCCGATGCCGTTAGCGATGAACCGTGAGGTTTTCATTACCTGTGCCGTGACCGGGTCCGGCGGTTCGCAGGACCGCAGCCCGCATGTGCCGCGCTCGCCCAGAGAGATCGCCGATTCGGCCATCGAGGCGGCAAAGGCAGGTGCTGCAATCGTGCACTGCCATGTGCGCGATCCCGAGACCGGCAAGCCTAGGCGCGACGTGCATCTCTATCGCGAAGTAACCGAGCGCATCCGCGCGGCAGACGTCGACGTGGTGCTGAACCTGACCGCCGGCATGGGGGGTGACATGGTATTCGGCCCGCCGGAGAAGCCGCTGCCGCTGAACGAAAAAGGCACGGACATGGGCGGCGCGAGCAACCGCATGGAACATGTGCGCCAGTGCCTGCCGGAAATCTGCACGCTCGATTGCGGCACCATGAATTTCGCCGAGGCCGATTATGTCATGACCAATACGCCCGGCATGCTGCGTGCCATGGGCGGCATGATGACGGCGCTCGGTGTCAAGCCGGAGATCGAGGCCTTCGACACCGGGCATCTGTGGTTCGCCAAGCAATTGGTCGAGGAAGAAGTGCTGAAGCCGGACGCGCTGGTGCAATTGTGCATGGGCGTGCCGTGGGGCGCGCCGGACGACCTCAACACCTTCATGGCCATGGTCAACAATGTACCGTCGACCTGGAACTGGTCGGCCTTTGCCATTGGCCGCAACCAGATGGCCTATGTCGCGGCCGCGGTGCTGGCCGGCGGCAATGTCCGCGTCGGACTGGAGGATAATCTCTGGCTCGACAAGGGCGTGCTGGCGACCAATGCGCAGCTGGTCGAGCGGGCGGTCAGCATCGTGTCGAATATGGGCGCCAGGGTCATCGGCCCGGACGAAGTCCGCAAGAAGCTGAACCTGACGAAGCGCGCACCGCTTTGAAAAGCCGGTAGCCGGTTGGGAGGAGCCGCCGATGAAGACCGTGAAATTCACCGCCATGAAGGACGGCGACCGCGAGGACTATGCCTTCCTCACCGAGCACGAGATCGACTATGCGGCAAAGACCGGCGAGCGGCTGCTCGACGCGCTCGTCCAGCTTGATGCGGGCCTCTCGGGCTACAAGATCACCCGGCTCGGCCATTCACTGCAAGCGGCAACACGGGCCTGGCGCGACGGCGCCGACACCGACTGGATTGCCTGCGCCTTGCTGCACGATATTGGCGACATCTACGCGCCCTATAACCACGACGAGTATGCGGCGTCGATCCTGAAGCCTTTTGTGCGCGAGCAATGCACCTGGGTGGTGGAGAAGCACGGCGATTTCCAGCGCCTCTATTACGCCCACCACCTCGGCGGCAATCCACACGCCCGCGACCGTTTCGCCGGGCACATCTACTTCGACGATTGCGATAAGTTTTGCGAACGCTGGGATCAGTCGAGCTTCGATCCCGACTACGAGACATTGCCGATCGATTTCTTCCGGCCCTTCGTGCTCGAAGTGTTCGCGCGCAAGGCCTATGACGCATCCGTGATCCGTGCCGGCGAGCGTGTCGCCCTCACCGACCCCGCAACAGCCCGCACAAGAACCGGAGCTTCCGCATGAGCATCATCAACAAGGCGGCCGCGATCGGCGGCGGCGTCATCGGCGCCGGCTGGGTGGCGCGGCTGCTGCTCAACGGCATCGACGTGTCGATCTTCGATCCCGATCCCGAGGCGTCACGCAAGGTCGGCGAGGTGATGAAGGGCGCACGCCGCGCCTACAAGCAGATGCTGCCCGGCGGCCTGCCGAAAGAGGGCAAGCTTACCTTCGCCAAGACGATCGCCGAGGCGGTGGCCGACGCCGACTTCATCCAGGAAAGCGTGCCGGAGCGGCTCGACCTGAAGCACCGCGTGCTGGCCGAGATCGACCTTTATGCACCGGCCAACGCCATTATCGGCTCCTCCACCTCCGGCATCAAACCGACCGACATGCAGGTGGCGATGAAGAAGCACCCGGAGCGGCTGGTCGTCGGCCATCCGTTCAACCCCGTCTATCTGCTGCCGCTGGTCGAAATCGTCGGCGGCGAACAGACCTTTCCCGAGGCGATCGAAGTCGCCACGGAGATGTATGCCTCGATCGGCATGAAGCCGGTGGTGATCCGCAAGGAGATCGAAGCGTTCGTCGGCGACCGGCTGCTCGAAGCGGCCTGGCGCGAGGCGCTGTGGCTGGTCAAGGACGGCATCTGCACGGTCGAGGAGCTCGACGACATCATGCGCTACGGCTTCGGCCTGCGCTGGGCGCAGATGGGCATGTTCCAAGTCTATCGCGTCGCCGGCGGCGAGGCCGGCATGCGCCACTTCATGGCGCAGTTCGGCCCGTGCCTGAAATGGCCGTGGACCAAGCTGATGGACGTGCCGGAGTTCAACGATGAGCTGGTCGAGCTGATCGCCACCCAGTCGGACGATCAGGCGCACGGTCTGTCGATCCGCGAGCTCGAAAAGATCCGCGACGACAATCTGGTCGCCATCATGGAGGCACTGTCGAAGCAGAACAAAGGCAAAGGCTGGGGTGCCGGCGCCCTGCATAAGGACTACACCAGGCAGCTGGCCAAGCTCGCGGCCAAGAAGCCCACCGCCTCCAAGGCGGCCGAAAAGGCAAAGGCTGAAAAGCCGAAGAAAAGGAAGAAAGGCTGAGACCATGGATTTTGGTCTTTCGGAGGAGCAGAAGCTCATCGTCGAGACGACGCGGGCCTTCGTCGAGAACGAGCTTTACCCACATGAGCGCGAAGTGGAGCGTACCGGCGTGCTGCGCCGCGAGCTGATCGAGGAGATCAAGGCCAAGGCGATCGAAGCCGGCCTCTATGCCGCCAACATGCCGGCCGATGTCGGCGGCGCCGGGCTCGATACGGTGACCTGGCTGCTCTATGAAAAGGAACTCGGCCGCGCCAATTACGCGCTGCATTGGACCTGCGTGGCGCGGCCTTCGAACATCCTTCTCGCCGGCACGCTGGAGCAGCGCGAAAAATATCTGTTTCCCTGCATTCGCGGCGAGAAATGGGATTGCCTGGCAATGACCGAGCCGGGCGCCGGCTCCGATCTGCGCGGCATGAAGGCAACCGCCGTGCAAGACGGCGACGACTGGGTGCTGAACGGCACCAAGCATTTCATCAGCCATGCGGACCTCGCCGATTTCGCCATCGTCTTCATGGCCTCGGGTGAGGAAGAGTCTTCGCGTGGAAAACGCAAGAAGATCACCGCCTTCTTTGTCGACAAGGGCACCAAGGGTTTTACGGTGCGCGACGGCTACCGCAACGTCTCGCATCGCGGCTACACCAATGCCATCCTCGAATTCGACGATTGCCGGTTGCCCGGGGCCCAAGTGCTCGGCGAGGTCCACAAAGGCTTCGATGTCGCCAATTCATGGCTTGGCGCGACGCGCCTGCAGGTCGGCGCCACCTGCCTCGGCCGCGCCGAGCGGGCGCTTGGCCACGCCATCGAATACGCCGCGCAGCGCCAGCAGTTCGGCCAGCCGATCGGCAAGTTCCAGGGCGTGTCGTTCAAGCTCGCCGACATGGCGACCGAGCTGAAGGCCGCCGACCTGATGGTGTTCGAAGCCGGCTGGAAGTACGATCAGGGCACCGTCACCGACCAGGACATGGCCATGGCCAAGCTGAAGGCCACCGAGATGCTTGCCTTCGTCGCCGACGAGGCGATCCAGATCCATGGCGGCATGGGGCTGATGGACGATTTGCCGCTCGAGCGCATCTGGCGCGACGCCCGCGTCGAGCGCATCTGGGAAGGCACTTCGGAAATCCAGCGCCACATCATCTCGCGGGCGCTGCTGCGCCCGTTCGGGGGCTGAACAGCGCAATGTTTGCATTCCTTCCCACCCCCCTCTGTCCTATCGGACATCTCCCCCTCAAGGGGGGAGATCGGCCGCCATTCCTGATTTCGCCAGTTATTACCGTTGCATGCCTCGGGCCGGCGGCCCAGCTGCCAATCTCCCCCCTTGAGGGGGAGATGCCCGGCAGGGCAGAGGGGGGTCTTCGTGCACAGGCTTGAACGTCTTTTGCGGCCGAAATCGATCGCGGTCTTCGGTGGTGCGCAGGCTGCCGCCGTCGTCGCGCAATCGATCAAGATGGGCTTTGCCGGCGAGATCTGGCCGGTGCATCCGAGCAAGGCCGAGGTCGCCGGCCGCAAGGCCTATCGCTCGGTGGCCGAATTGCCCGGTGCGCCGGATGCCGCTTTCGTCGGCGTCAACCGGCACTTGACCATCGAAGTGGTCAAAGCACTGGCCGAGCGCGGCGCCGGCGGTGCGGTCTGCTTCGCCGCCGGCTTCCTCGAAACCGAGGCCTATGACGAGGACGGCGAGCGGCTGCAGGCCGAGCTGGTCGCGGCGGCGGGCCAAATGCCAATCATCGGGCCGAACTGCTACGGGCTCATCAACTATGCCGACGGCGCGCTTTTGTGGCCCGACCAGCATGGCGGCATCAGGCTGCCAGAAGGCGGTCGCGGCGTTGCCATCATCACCCAGTCGTCGAACATCGCCATCAACATGACGATGCAGAAGCGCGGCCTGCCGATCGCCTTTCTGATGACCGCCGGCAACCAGGCGCAGACCGGGCTTTCCGAAATGGCGCTCGGCCTGATCGAGGACGACCGTGTCACCGCGCTCGGCTTGCATATCGAGGCTTTCGATTCGGTAGCCGGCTTCGAAAGGCTGGCGGCACGGGCGCGCGAGCTGAAAAAGCCTGTCATCGCCATGAAGGTCGGCCGCTCCGAGCAGGCGCGGCAGGCGGCCGTTTCCCATACCGCGTCGCTGGCCGGCTCGGACGCAGCGTCCGGCGCCTTCCTGAAGCGGCTCGGCATCGCGCGCATCGATTCGATCCCGGCCTTCATCGAGGCGCTCAAGCTGCTGCACGTCACCGGCCCCCTGCCCGGCTACCGGCTGTCGTCGATGAGCTGTTCGGGCGGCGAGGCGTCAGTGATGGCCGACAGCGCCGAAGGCCGCTGGGTGACGTTTCCGCCACTCACCCCCGAGCACCGCGCGCATGTCAAATCGACGCTCGGGCCGCTGGTCGCGGTGGCCAACCCGCTCGACTACCACACCTTCATCTGGAACAACGAGCCGGCGATGACCGCCACCTTCACCGCGATGGTGTCGGGCGGCTTCGACCTCAACATGCTGGTGCTCGATTTCCCGCGCCCCGACCGCTGCTCGGACACCGACTGGTGGGCGACGCTGCGTGCCTTCGAATCGGCGCTGAAGACCAACAGCGCGCAAGGCGCGATCGTCTCCTCGCTGCCGGAGAACCTGCCCGAGGAATACACTGCCGGGCTGATGGCGCGGGGCATGGTGCCGCTGTTCGGCATCTCCGAAGCCATTGACGCCGCCCAGGCGGCGGCCTTCATCGGCTGGGCCTGGCGCGAGCCGCAGGCGCAGCCGATCGACACTTCGGCGTCCGGCGCGCCGGCCGGCGACCATGTCACGCCGGACGAGGCCGAGGCGAAGGCGCGGCTCATCGAGGCCGGGCTCCCCGTGCCGAAGGGCGAGCGCGCCGGCAACGCGGTCGAAGCTGTCATCTCCTCGATGGCGCTCGGCTTCCCGGTGGCGCTGAAGGCCCTTGGTGTCATCCACAAGTCCGAGCTCGACGCGGTCCGGCTCAATTTGAGGGATGCCGAATCCGTCAGCACCGCCGCCCACGATCTCGGCCCGCTCGGCACGGGCCTTTATGTCGAGCGCATGGTGCGCGACGGCGTCGCCGAGCTGCTCGTCGGCTTCACCCGCGACCCGATGTTCGGCGCGGTGATGACGCTCGGCACCGGCGGCGTGCTGGTCGAGCTGTTGCGCGACAGCGTCACGCTGATGCTGCCGGCGACCCGCGACGATATCGAGGCCGCTTTGCGCGGGCTGAAACTGTTCCCGCTGCTCGACGGCTATCGCGGTCGGCCGAAGGCCGATGTTGCAGCGGCAATCGATGCGATATCTGGCATTGCCGCTTTCGTGCAGCAAAACGCCGGCGAGATCGAGGAACTCGACATCAATCCGCTGATCGTCTGCACCGAAGGCAAGGGCGCCTGGATCGCCGATGCGCTGCTGGTACTTGGAGACAAGAAGAATGTCTGAAATCATTTCGACCCGCCGCGAAGGCGCTGTCCTCGAAGTCACGCTCGACCGGCCCAAGGCCAATGCCATCGACCTGAAGACGTCGCGGCTGATGGGCGAGACTTTCAAGGCGTTTCGCGACGATCCCGACTTGCGCGTCGCCATCGTCAAGACCGCCGGTGACAAGTTCTTCTGCGCCGGCTGGGACCTGAAGGCCGCGGCCGGCGGCGACGCGGTCGACGGCGACTACGGCGTCGGCGGCTTCGGCGGGCTGCAGGAACTGCGCGACCTCAACAAGCCGGTGATCGCCTGCGTCAACGGCATGGCGGTCGGCGGCGGCTTCGAACTGGCGCTATCCTGCGACCTCATCTATGCGTCGGACCACTCCTCCTTCGCGCTGCCCGAAATCCGCGCCGGCACGCTGGCCGATGCGGCGACGATCAAGCTGCCGAAGCGCATCCCCTACCATGTCGCCATGGACCTTTTGCTCACCGGCCGCTGGATGGACGTCGCCGAGGCGAATCGCTGGGGCCTGGTCAACGAGGTGCTGCCCAAGGACAGGCTGGAGGACCGCGTCTGGGAGATCGCGCGGCTGCTCGCCAGCGGCCCGCCGCTGGTCTTCGCCGCGATCAAGGAGACGGCCCGGGTCGCAGAATCGCTGACTTTCCAGGACGCGATGAACCGGGTGACGCGCCGGCAACTGTCGACGGTTGACGCACTCTACGGCTCGGAGGACAATCTCGAGGGCTTTCGCGCCTTTGCCGAAAAGCGCGATCCGGTGTGGAAGGGGAAGTAGTGGTATTGCAGGAATGATGGCGCTCACCCCCCTCTGTCCTGCCGGACATCTCCCCCTCAAGGGGGGAGATTGGATGTCATCATCGCTTTCGCCAATTGTCGACGCCGGAGAAAAGGCGGTTTCGCCGAAGCTGCCGATCTCCCCACTTGAGGGGGAGATGGCCGGCAGGCCAGAGGGGGGTGTTCAGGCGGATTCATTGCGATCCATCCAGCGCCCATGACCGACTACAAAACCCTCATCGACGCCGAGACCTGGGCCTTCATCGAGCGGACCAATTCTTATTATCCGCCCGATACGATCGACTACACCATCGCCGAGCAGCGCCAGATCTATAACCGGATGTGCCGCGAGTTCTTTGCCGGCTATCCCCAAGGCGTCACGGCGGAAACCACCGCCATTGCCACACCATGGCACATTCCGATCCGCGTCTACCGCGCCCCGGCGCCGGAAGCGGCGGCGATGGTGCTTTATTTCCATGGCGGCGGTTTTATCCTCGGCGGGCTCGACAGCCATGACGACCTCTGCGCCGAGCTTTGCAGCCGCACCGGCTACGAAGTGGTTTCGGTCGACTACCGGCTGGCACCGGAACACCTTCATCCGGCCGCCTTCGACGATGCCATCAGCGCCTTCGAATGGGCGGCGGCGACTTACGAGCGTCCTGTCCTGCTCTGCGGCGACAGTGCCGGCGGCAATCTCGCCGCCGCTGTCAGTCACGCAACGCGCGGCCATGCGCGCAAGCCGATCGGCCAGATTCTGGTCTATCCCGGCCTTGGCGGCGACAGCTCCGCCGGTTCCTACGTCACCCACGCGGAAGCGCCGATGCTTACCGCGCGCGACCTCGTTTTCTACAGGGACATCAGGACCGGTGGCGAGGATCGCACCGGCGATCTCACTCTGTGGCCGCTCGCCGACGCCGAGTTCGCCAATCTGCCGCCCACCGTCGTGATCACCGCTGAATGCGACCCGCTGTCGTCGGACGGCGAAGCCTATCGCGACCGCATCGTTGCCGCGGGCGGGCGCGCCTGGTGGCTCGAGGAGCCGGGGCTGGTGCATGGCTATTTGCGCGCCAGGCACACGGCCGGCCGCGCCCGCTCGAGCTTTACCCGGATTGTCGATGCGGTAGCGGTTTTGGGAAGGGGCGAGTGGATCTGGTGAGGGATGTCTTCCCGACCAGAACGGGCCTTTGTCGGCCGGTACAGCTCTATTTGCGGCGGCGTCGCCGGCCGGAAACCTGCTTCAGCCAAGGTCCTAAATGAAAGCCGCTCATCAGCAGGTACATCGGGACCATGCCGCCCAGCGGTGACGCCTCTTGCCCGGTCGAGCACATCATGTCCGGCGCTCCGCCGAGAAGCGTCAGCAGCGCCATGGTTGCGAGGGTCGGCGCGGCCGCAAAGGACAGCCAATCGGCTGCACTATGGCCGGCCGGGCTCGCATCGCCGGTGGATCCGCCTGCATGAATCTCGCTCATGTCCGTAGTCCTACATAGCGAGCGGGATGCGGTCGAACCGTGCATCCCGCTCCATCCATTTGCCCTAGCCGCATTTCCGCGACGCCAAAGACGTTCTATTCGGTGCGGTTCCGGAACGCGGCCTCTCCGGCGTCCGACACCTCGACCCACTTTTTGTCGGGAACGGCTTCGGCGCCGTAATTGTCGTGCCAGTTCCACCACTTGTACGTCGGCGTCTGCGGATAGCCCTCGGGCGAATCCTCCCAAACCTCCTGGCGGCCGAGCGGCGACAGGTCGAGATAGCTCCATACGGTCCCCATCGCCTCGTCACCGCGGTTGTTGATGAAGTAGGTGCGGAACACGCGGTCGCCGTCGCGGATGAACACGTTGTGGCCGTGCCACTCGTCAACGCCGAAGTCGGCATCGAAGCTGTCGGTGATGGTGTACCAGGGCATCTTCCAGTCCATCCGCGCCTTCAGCCGCGCAATGTCGGCCTGCGGTGCGCGCGAGGCGTAGGCAAGCGTGGTGTCGCGGGCGTTCAGATGGGCGAGGTTGCCGACCTCGTCCGCCCCCAGCGAACAGCCGCGGCAAGCGTGGTCGGGCCAGCCGAATACGCCGGGCTCGAAGAAGGCGCGGTAGACGATCAGTTGACGGCGGCCCTCGAACAGGTCGAGCAGGCTCACCTTTCCGTCGGGCCCTTCGAACGTATAGGTCTTCTCCACCGCCATCCACGGCATCCGCCGGCGCTCGGCGGCCAGTGCGTCGCGAGCCCGGGTCACGGTCTTCTCTTTCACGAGCAGCTGCTGGCGCGCGGCCTCCCACGCGTCAGGCGAAACGACCGGTGGTGTCTTCATCGCGAGCCGCGTCGTCTGCTCGCCTGTGCCATTCTGATGTGCCGTCATTGTGCATCTCCCTTGCTGGTCTGTCGCCGCATGCGCGACGTGTTGGGTCGTCAGATAGGATAGGGGCGATAGCGGATTGGCGAGAGTGACAAGTGTGACGCGATTCCGACGGGTCCGCTGATCACGGCCAATTTCGCCGCCCGCGACGCCCCTGCGCTCATTCGTGCCCGGACTGCTGAATGGGCCGAGCGCCGGCCAGATAGCGGTCATTGTCAAACGGCTCGGCGTGGTTGCTGTCCGGACTCCACAGCTGCCGGTGGGTTCGTGTGAGATCGCCGAGGTAGACATGCAGCGCACCCGATCGCGCACCGCCCGTATTCGCAACCGCATGCACGGTATTTGACGCCATGTGCACCACGGCAGGCGCTGCGATGTCCTGCCTTTCGGGAACATCGAGTTCGCTGCCGGCAACGGGATAGATGAAGTTCGTCTCGCTGCCCTTGTAGATGCCGATCAAGGCATCCATCAGGTGGTTGTGAGGCGGGTACTGCAGGCCGGGCGACAGAGTGATGTGATAAGATCGTCAGGTTCGGACTCGCATGCAGAAGCACCTCGTCGTCGTCTTCTTCGTGAGCGAGTGTTCCCGATGCGTGAAAGCGGTTGGTGTAGTCGCCCAGGACCGTCCTTACCGCTTCGAGGGGACCTGGCCCCTTCGCGGCATTGACGATATCATCGGCAGCGGCGTAGAGAGGCGAGTTGGCGGGTAAAGGCATATCAGTTATCCTCCCTGAGATGCTCAGATTATCAATCTGAGATGCTCACGCTAGCGAATGCTGATGCCAGCGTCAACCGGACAGCCAGACGGACAGAATATGAAAACGACGAAGTTGACCGCCGAACCGGCAAGGCCGGCCACGGTCGAGGCGACAGCACTGTCAGCCGCCGACGTCCTTCGCAGGGAACAGGCATATGAGCAGCTGAGGAACGACATCATTGCCTGCGTGTTGCGCCCCGGCGAAGCGCTGACGGAGAAACAGATCGGTGATCGATACCAGATCAAAAAGGCGACCATCCGCGCGGCGCTGGCCCGACTGATGCAGGAAGGACTGGTCAGGAGCGAGCCGCGCCGCGGCTACGTCGTTGCTACGCTCAGCCTGCGGGATGTCAACGAGATCTTCGATGTCCGCAGCTTGATCGAGCCGGAAGTGTTCAGGGTGGCGGCATCGAACATGACCGAGCGCGGGCTCGAGGATGTCAGGCTGGCAGCGCAAAAAGTGCTGAAGCCGGAGACGCTACGCAGCCACGTTGCCTTTCTTGCGGCCGACCGTGCCTTTCGTCTGGCCCTTGCGGAGCTCTCGGGAAATTTACGACTGGCGCATCTCCTGGACCAGATACTCGACCAGTCGGCGCGGGTTCTCCACCTCGGCTTCAAGTCCCGCGACTTCACCCAGTTGATCATCGCCCAGCAAAAGGAGCTGGTCCTTGCCTGCGAGGCAGGCGAGGTTTCCGCCATCGTCAAACTTGCCCGTTCGCAGTGCCTGTCTCTCAAGAAGCAGGTGCTCGAGGCTTTGCTTGCCGGTTCCAAGCTTCAAGACGTCAATTTGCAGCCCTTCGCCTAGAGCGGTTCCGGTTCTCCTGGAACCGGTAACCCGCTCTAACCATCTGTTTTGCCGCATTTATGCGGACGCCAAATGATTCCATTTTGGCTGCAAAATGCTCTAAGGGAAGTTGGCCATTCGGTGCAATCGCCACCTTGGCGCAACGGCCGCCGGCGGGCCTTGTTTCACCCCACCGCGCGTGCCGCCGCCCGTCCGGCACTGCGGCCGGAAAAGATGCAGCCGCCGAGAAACGTGCCTTCGAGCGCCGCATAGCCGTGCATGCCGCCGCCGCCGAAACCGGCGGCCTCGCCCGCCGCGTACAGCCCCTCGACTGGTTGGCCGCCGGCGCCCAGCACGCGGCTGTCGAGGTCAGTCTCCAGCCCACCGAGCGTCTTGCGGGTCAAGATGCTGAGCCTGACGGCAATCAGCGGGCCATTGGCGGGATCGAGCAGCTTGTGCGGCCTAGCCGTGCGGATCAGCCGGTCGCCGAGATAGGCTCGCGCGCCGCGCAACGCAGTAATCTGCATGTCCTTGGAGAACGGATTGTCGAGCTGCCGGTCGCGGGCGCGGATTTCGCGCTCAACCTGCGCCAGTTCGAGCAGCGGCTCGCCGCCGGCCACTGCGTTCATGCGGGCGACCAGCGCCGGCAAATCAGGCTCGACGATGAAATCCTCGCCCTTCTCCATGAACGCCTTGACCGGCGCGGGCACGCCGCTGGTGGCGCGGCCGAGCACCTGGCGCCAGCTCTTCCCCGTCAGATCGGGGTTCTGCTCGGAGCCCGACAGCGCGAACTCCTTCTGGATGATCTTTTTGGTCAGGATGAACCAGGAATGATCGAAGCCGGTGCTCATGATGTGGCTGAGCGTGGCCAACGTGTCGAAGCCGGGATAGAGCGGGACCGGCAGGCGCTTGCCGCGCGCATCGAGCCACAGCGATGACGGGCCGGGCAGGATGCGGATCGCATGATCGGTCCAGATCGGTGCCCAGTTCCTGACGCCCTCGACATAGTGCCACATGCGGTCGCGGTTGATCAGCCGGCCGCCGGCGGCTTCGGCGATCGCCAGCATGCGGCCGTCGACATGATCGGGAACGCCAGTGATCATGCGTTTCGGCGGCGCGCCCATCCGCTTCGGCCAATTCTCCCGGACCAGCTGGTGATTGGCGCCGATGCCGCCGGAGGCGACGATGACGGCCTGCGCCTTCAGCTCGAAATCGCCGGTGATCTCGCGCGAGCTCTTGCGGCCGCGCTCGGCATCGCTCGCCGCCAATAGGTCGCCGCGCACGCCGTCGACGACGCCGCCCGTCCGCGTCAATTCGTTGACCCGGTGACGGAATTTGAAGCGGATCAGCCCGCGCTTCTCGGCCTCGCGTACGCGCTGCGCGAACGGTTCGAGCACGCCAGGGCCGGTGCCCCAGGTGATGTGGAAGCGCGGCACCGAATTGCCGTGGCCGACGGCATTGCCGCCGCCGCGCTCGGCCCAGCCGACCACCGGAAAGAATTTCAGGCCGCGCTGCATGAGCCAGGAGCGCTTCTCGCCGGCGGCGAAGCCGAGATAGGCCTCGGCCCAGCGGCGCGGCCAGAGATCTTCCGTGCGGTCGAAGGCTGCGGTGCCCAGCCAGTCCTCGAGCGCCAGCTCATACGAATCGCGGATGCGCATGCGCCGTTGTTCGGGCGAATCGACAAGGAAGATGCCGCCGAGCGACCAGAATGCCTGGCCGCCAAGCGACTGTTCCGGCTCCTGCTCGACGATGATGGTCTTCTTGCCGGCCGCAGTCAGTTCGGCCGCAGCGACAAGGCCGGTAAGGCCGGCGCCGACAATGATCACATCCGCATCGTCGGACATCTATTTGGCCATGATCTTGTCCAAAAACCGGTCCCCACTTTTTGGGATCATGGCCGGCCTAGACTGTTTCCCAGCCTTCCTTCTCGCCGGCGCGGAAGATGGCATCGATGACCTTCTGGTTGAGCACCGATTCTTCCAGAGTGAAGACGCGGTCCTTGCCGCCCTGGGCCGCCCGCGCAAAGGCCTCGACTTCCAGCCGGTATTGCTGCGTGCCGGGAAAGCGGAACACCTGCGCCTCGCTGTGGTTCTGGTTGTGCAGCTCGACGCGGTGATGGTCGTAGAGCCCGGCGTTGAACGGTGAGAACACCTCGATGAAGCCCTTCTCGCCGTGCAAGACCATCACCTGGCGTGCCGCCATCTGCGTCGACAGGTAAAACGACAGCTCGAAGTCGCCGAAATCGGCGCGGATCGAGGAATAGATGTCGGTGCCGAATGTCTTGTCGCGCTCGATCGTCGCCTGGACGCGCAGAGGCTCCTTGCCGGTCGAAAAGCGCGTCGATACCGTCGGATAGACGCCGATGTCGGGCAGCGCGCCGCCGCCGAGATCGAGCTTGTTGCGCATGTTGTTGGGGTCGACATTGTAATAGGAGAACGCGCCCTGGACATGGCGCAGCCGGCCGATGGCGCCGTTGGCGATCAGCTCGCGCACCTTGATCCACTGCGGATGGTAGACGACCATGAAGGCTTCGCAGACCAGCACCTTCCTGGCATCGCGCAGCTTGATCAGCGGCGGAATGTCCTTGGCATCGAGCGCCAGCGGTTTTTCGACCAGGACATGCTTGCCGGCCTCGATCGCCTTGGCCGTCCATTCGACATGCTGCGAGGTCGGCAGCGGAATGTAGACGCCGTCGATGTCGCTGGAGGCGAGCAGCTCCTCATAGGAGCCGAACGCGTGGCGCGCACCGAAGCGTTCGCCCAGCGCCCGCGCTTTCGACAGATCGCGGCTGGCAATCGCGGACAGCACGCCGTTCTCCGCCTCGACGATTGCCGGCAAAAGCTGCTCGCGGCCGATCTTGGCCGTCGACAAAACACCCCATCGGAACATCAAATTTCTCCTCTCGATTGCAGGCCTGGAGGTTTGCCCTAATTCAGGAGAAAAGCCAATGCGGGAGCATGGCGGCGAACAGGGCGATCATCTGCGGCTTGTCCGGATGCCCGCGCTGCCCTGGCGGAACCTGCAAAGGCTATCCCCTTCTACCCGTCAGCGTCATGTCGAAGTCGACGACGTTGGAATAAATCGGCGTGCCGACATCCATGCCGTAGCGCGACCGCAGCACCTTGCCGGTGACGTGGAATTTTATCGTGCCCGCCTTGAGGCCGCCGAGATCGGCGGTGAATTTTTCCTGAAAGGTCTTGCCGCGCGCCGTCAGCCTGCCGGTAACCAGGGCTGACGTGTCGCCGGTCCGTTTGACGCTGGTCGAACGGAACTGGATCTCCGGATTGTCGGCCGCGTCGAACACCGCGTCCGAGCGAAGAAAGGCATCGATGCGGCTTTGGCCGGTACCGACGCTTTCGGGGAAGATGGTGAAATTGACCTGGGACCGGCCGACATCGCTGTTGTCGATCAGGATACTGCCCTTGAAGCGGGCGAAGGCGCCGTCGAGCCCGCCGCCGCCGAGCTTGCCGATGGAGAAGTGGATGCTGGAACTCCCCGGGCGGATGATGTAGCTGCCGGCCGCGTCGCCGAGGGCAACGGCGGCGAAAACAGGCATGGCAAAACAAGCGGCGGCGGCCGCAAATCCGAAGATGCGCGCGTACATGGAAATGGTCCTCTTGGCAGGCAACGCTTTCTTGCGTCCTCGCCCCATCAACGAATGAGCCGTCCGCTCTATTCCCTGTCGTGATGTGACGAAGCCGTGATCATGCGCGTCAGCACGGTATCCCTCAGCCAGAAATGATGGCGCAGCGCTGCGGCGAGATGCAAAGCGACAAGTCCGATGCCGGCATAGGCGAGATACCAGTGCGTCGCTGCCCAGAAGCTTTCTGCCGTGTCCGATTCACCGAGCGGCAGATTGGGCATGACGAACAGATTGAACGGCACGCTCGGGATCTCCAGCACCGAGACCGAGACCAGCGCCCAGCCGGACAACGGCAGAGCGAGCTGAAACGCATAAAGCGCGAGATGGACCAGCGGCGCCGCACGGCGCTCGAAAGGCCCGACCGAGCGCGGCAGCGGCGGGGCCGGTCTGCCTAGGCGCCAGGCGATGCGCAGGATGACCAGTCCAAGCAGCAGGAAGCCGAAGGATTTATGCAGCTGGATCAGCTCGAAGGCGGTGCGCTGGCTGGACAGCCGCACCATGACGAAGCCGAGCACGAACTGGCCGATAAAGAGCGCCGCGATCAGCCAGTGAAGGATGATCGCCGTCCAGCCGTAGCCGGCCGTCTGGTTTTTGGGCAGTGCTGACATGGTCGGTGAACGAATGCCAGGTCGGCTTTCTTCCACCTCTCCCTTGTGGGGAGGGTTGGCTTACTCGCCGACCTTGAAAAAATCGACAAAGGCCCTGAGCGCCGGCCGCATCTGGCGGCGGCTGGGGTAATAGACGAAGAAGCCGTCGAAGCGCGGGCACCAGTCCTCCAGCACGCGAACGAGCTTGCCGGCGGCGAGCGCGTCGCGGACATAGTCCTCGAACACGAAGGCGAGCCCGGCGCCGTCGACTGCGGCGTTGGCAATCAGATGGTCCTCGTCGAGGATCAGCGGCCCTTGCACCGGTATCTCGATCTCCTCGCCGTTTTGCTCGAATTCCCAGCGGTAGAGAATGCCGCTGGAGAAGCGGAAGCGGATGCAGCGGTGAGCGGCGAGATCGCGCGGATGCTGCGGCTTGGGCATGGTCTCGAAATAGGCTGGCGCGCCGACCACCGCGCCGCGAAGGTCTGGTCCGATACGCACCGCGATCATGTCGCGCTGCAGGCTCTCGCCCAGTCGCACACCGGCATCGAAGCCGCCCTCGACCACATCGGTGAAGCGGTCCTCGATGACGATCTCCAGCACGATGTCGGGATAGGCAGCAGCAAAGGCGCTGAGCCTTGGCGTCAGCGCCAGATGGGCGGCGGTTCGCGGCACCGTCAGCCTGAGATTGCCCGCCGGCCGGTCGCGCGCCTCAATCGCCGATTCCAGCGCCAGGTCGATTTCCGACAGCGCCGGCCTGAGGCGCTCGAGCAGTTGCGCGCCCTCCTCGGTCGGAGCGACGCTGCGCGTGCTGCGCGCCAGAAGGCGCACGCCGAGGCGCGCTTCGAGGCTGGACACCGCGTGGCTGACCGCCGATGGCGCGATTGCCAGTTCCTTGGCGGCGCCGCGAAAACTGCCGCATTGGGCGACCATTGCCAGTACCGCGAGCTGTGAAAGATGGGTTCGCTTCATTGATCTATTTCTTGGAACAGCCCGTGCAAATGAGAGCCGATTATCGAACTCGGCGCAAGACGCTATCTCTGCGGCATCACAACCATCACAACAAGGAGACACGTGATGCAAACCCGCAAGCTTGGCAATAAACTTGACGTCTACCCGGTCGGCCTCGGCTGCATGGGGATGAGCTTTGCCTATGGTGGCCAGCCGGAGGCGGAGGCGATTGCCACGCTGCGCCATGCCGTCGAGATCGGGGTCAATTTCTTCGACACGGCCGAGGTCTATGGCCCTTACGAGAACGAGATCCTGGTCGGCAAGGCGCTGAAGCCGGTGCGCGACAAGGTGACGATCGCAACCAAATTCGGCTTCAAGATCCTCGAAGAAGGGAGCGGCATGGAGCGCATGGCCGGTGTCGATAGCCGCCCGGAGCATGTCAAGGCCGTGGCCGAAGCGTCATTGAAGCGGTTGGATACGGAGGTGATCGATCTCTATTACCAGCACCGCGTCGACCCCAACGTGCCGATCGAGGATACGGTCGGCGCCATGGCCGAGCTGGTGCGCGAGGGCAAGGTGCGGGCGCTCGGCCTGTCGGAGGCGAGTGCGGCGACCATCCGCCGGGCGCATGCCGTGCACCCGATCGCCGCCGTGCAGAGCGAGTATTCACTGTGGAGCCGCGATCCGGAGGGGGAAGTGTTTGCCGTCTGCCGCGAGCTCGGCATCGGCTTTGTCCCGTATAGCCCGCTCGGCCGCGGCCTGCTCACCGGCACGATCGCCAAGCCCGATGTTCTCGGCGCCGACGACTGGCGCCGCGGGTTGCCGCGCTTCCAGGCCGACGCCATGGCGGCCAATGCGGCGGTCGTCGCCGTGCTGGAAAAGATGGCCGCCGGGAAGGGCGTGACGCCGGCGCAGCTGGCGCTCGCCTGGGTGCTGCATCAGGGCGACTTCATTGTCCCGATCCCCGGTGCGCGAAAAATGCGCCATCTGGAGCAGAATACGGCGGCAGCCGATATCGTGCTGAGCCAGGCCGAGGTGGCATCAATCGGCGACGCCCTGTCGCCGGAAAAGGTGGTCGGCAAGCGCTATACCGAGGAGCTGCTGGCGCTGGTTAACGGGTGAACGGCAATCGACGGCGTAATCGAAACGGGGCGTTTCGGCACCCCTTTTTGACTAATACGGTGCGATGCAAAGCGTTGTGAGACCTCGGCGCGAGGCACCCCCCTCTGTCCTGCCGGACATCTCCCCCTCAAGGGGGGAGATTGGCAGTTCCCGCGCCCTGCCCGCCCTTCCGGCGCCGGTGATTGGCGAAAGCCGAGGCGACATCCGATCTCCCCCCTTGAGGGGGAGATGCCCGGCAGGGCAGAGGGGGGTGCCTCGCGCCGACATTTCCTACCAAGGCACGACACTGATCTCCGGCCAGTTCTCCCTGGCACGCGCGCCCTTCATCTCGTGCGTCTGCCGATTATCCAGTGCACGGTTCGGGGTAACGCGAAACGAGAAGATGTCGTCGAGCCCGAACGGCGCCACGAGCGCGAGTTGCCCATCGGTGCCGAATCTAACGCCGACCGCATGGGTTTTCGAAGCGAAATAGGACAGCGCCTCGGCGGACGACGACAGTCTGGGATAGGAACCGCCAAAGCGCGCCTCAAACCACAGATGCACCCGCGCCTGGTTGCGCACTTCGACCGGCAGCGTCAGTCCTTCGAACTGCTTCGCCGCCCGGCGGATGACCGTGTCCTCGGCTTCATAGGACAGATCGCTCTCATCGAAATAGAACAGGTCGACATCCCGGATGCCGTACCCCGAGGGCTTTCCGGTCAGGTGATTCCAGACGCTGTTGTAAAGCGCGCCGGACACGACCAGCCAGTCCCGCAGGTCAAGCGCCCGCACTCGCGACAGCGTCTCGCCAATCAGCGGATCGGCCGAGACGATATCGAGAAAGGCTGCACGCTGTTCCTCAAAGGGCAGCCCTGAATAGCGCAAATGGTCCATCGCCCTTTGGACGGCGATTCGTCACCTGCCGGCAACCCCTCTAGGTCCTCAGCGCGCCATGCGTTGTGCAATTATCGGAAAGGGCGTCGTGACGCCCATTTCTGCAGGCTAGTTTCCCTCCCGCCCAAGGCTCATTGTTCGGTCGGTCTCGGACCAGAAGACTGGCTCCTCGATTGACGGCCATTCTTCGCCATACACAAAGCCTTCGATCGCATCTAGCTTTCCTTCAATCTCATCGAAGAACAGCACCATGCCGCAAAGAAGCTGGTCAGGTCCAACGCACGCTACCCGAAGCGAACTGAACACTCGACTCTCAAAGCGCAATTCCGGGGGAACCGATGAGGGAGTGACTCTGGTCATGAATCCTACAGGATCGCGGCTGCGTACTTTGACTTTCAGCGCACGCATCATGTCAGGAGAAACGCCGGCGGAACGGCAGAACTCCTTGACGAAAAACACTTCCAGCGGGGTCAGGTGCATTTAGCTCAGCGGCAGAACGGACAGCGTTTCATTGGCGCTTGTACATCACGTCCGTCCGGATGACGTACTTGCGCCCCGACAGCACCTCGTCGCCGCGATGCTCGATCGGATGGTAGAACGCCAGTGCCATTCCTTTCTTCGGCTTCACCAGAAGACTGCTACCGGCATAGCCCGGCATCTCGCCGCGAAACGAGGTTCCTCCCCCTTCAAATCCATCTGATAGATAAATCATGAACGTGAACTGACTGCGCTCCAAGGCGTGGCGCTCGAAATAGCCGTCATGGTGCCAATCGAACTTCTGGCCCGGCCCATAGCGATAGAAACGGAAACGCTCATTCAGCCCGGTCAAGCGCCAGTCGCCGAGACCACGATAGAGCAGAGGCCGCGCCCGTGCGAAGAGCAAATCCGCAAGGTCCTCGTCATCGAAGACAACCCGGTCGTTATTGCGAAGCTCCTTCAGGACGGTGGCGCCGCCGGAGCTGTTCACCTTGGCCGCCTCGAAACCGCGCCGTTCACTGTCAGCGATCAGATCGGCGCATTCCTGGTCATCCAAGAAGCCGTCGATCGTCCCGATGTGAGTTGCCAGCCAGGTGATGGAGAGTTTGCTGGTGTGAACCATCATCGCATCCGTTCTAGGTTCTGAGCACGCCGCCGGTCTGCTTGCCGACATTCTCGACGATGCGCTTGGCCAGCGCCTCGAAATCGTCGTCGGTCAGCGTCTTTTCGACCGGCTGGATCGACACTTCAATGGCGATCGATTTTTTCGCCGCGCCGAGCGCTGCACCCTCGAAAACATCGAACACCGAGACGCCGGAAATCAGCTTTCGGTCGGCGGCAAGGGCGGCGCGAACGAGTGTGCCGGCTTCGACCGCCTTGTCGACAACGAAGGCGAAATCGCGCTTGACCGCCTGGAAGGCGGACAGATCAAGCCTCGGCTTCGTCCGCGTCGGCTTGGCCTTCGGCTCGGGCACCGCATCGATGAACACTTCGAAGCCGCAGAGCGGGCCGGAGACGTCCAGCCCCTCCAGTGTCTTCGGGTGGAACTCGCCAAACGTGCCAAGGATTACCTTCGGCCCAAGCTTGATCGTGCCGGAGCGGCCGGGATGATACCAGGCCGGGCCGCCAGCCTCGATCTGCAGCCGCTCGACCGGCGCGCCGCAGGCTTCGAGTGCTGCGATCGCATCGGCCTTGGCATCGAAGACGCCGACGGCGCCGGCGTTGCCGGCCCAATGGCGGCCGGAGCCCTCGAGCTTGGCGGTGCCGCGCCGCACGCCGGCGGCAACGCGCCGCTGCTGGTCGGCGCCGTCGCCCTCGTAAGTGCCCGACACTTCGAAAAGCGCGATATCGCCGATGCCCCTGTCGGCATTGCGCTGTGCTGCCGCAATCAGCCCCGGCAGCAGCGACGGCCGCATGTCCGACATATCGGCGGCGATCGGGTTGGCAAGCTTCAGCGCCTGCTGGCCGCCGCCGAACAATTCGGCGTGTTTTGCCGGAATGAACGACCAGGTGACGGCCTCCATCATGCCGCGCACGGCAAGTGCCCGCTTGGCGGCGCGGGTGCGGATCTGCAGCACAGTCAGGATCCTGGCGTTGACCGCATCGTGCGAACCGAGCGGCTGCGGCGCGATGTTGTCGACGCCGTGGATGCGCATGACCTCCTCGACCAGGTCGGCCTTGCCGTCGACATCCGGCCGCCAGGACGGGACCGCCACATTGACGACATCGCCCGTGCCCTCCGGCCTGAAGCCGAGGCGGGCAAGAATGTCGAGGCTTGTCGAGCGCGGCACTTCGATGCCGGTCAGCCGCTTCACTTCCGACAATGGGAACGAGACGATCTTCGGCTGATGGCCGGCATAGCCGACGACTCGGGTTTGGGCCGGCGTACCACCGCAGAAATCGAGCACCAGCTTCGTTGCCAGCTCCAAGCCGGGAACCATCATTTCCGGGTCGACGCCACGCTCAAACCGATAGCGCGCGTCGGTGATGATGCCGAGTGTGCGGCCGGTGCGGGCGGTGGTGATCGGGTCCCAAAGCGCCGACTCGATCAGCACGTCTGACGTGTTCTCGTCGCAGCCGGAATGCTCGCCGCCCATGATGCCGGCAATCGATTCGATGCCGTCCTGGTCGGCGATGACGCACATCTCCGGCGTCAGCGTGTATTCGCGGCCGTCGAGCGCCAGCACCTTTTCGCCGTCATGCGCCCGGCGCACGGTGAGATTGCCGGTGACCTTCGCAGCGTCAAAAACATGCAGCGGCCGACCGCGGTCGAAGGTGACGTAATTGGTGATATCGACGAGCGCGCTGATCGGCCTCAAGCCGATGGCGAGAAGCCTTTGCTGCAGCCATTTCGGCGACGGTCCGTTCTTGACGCCGCGTACCAGGCGCAGCGCAAAGCCGGGACAGAGCTCCGGCGCTTCGATCGTCACCTTGACCGGCGTCTCGCCCTTGCCGGGGATCGGCTCTATCGGCGCGATCTTCAGCGTGCCGAGCCCGCTCGCCGCCAGATCGCGGGCGATGCCATGGACACTGGTCGCATCCGGCCGGTTCGGCGTCAGATTGATCTCGATCAGCGGGTCGTCGAGATGGGCATAGGCGGCGAAGCTGGTACCGACCGGCGCATCGGCAGGAAGGTCGATGATGCCGTCATGCTCCTCGGACAATTCGAGCTCGCGCTCGGAGCACATCATGCCGTGGCTTTCAACGCCGCGGATCTTGCCGACGGTCAGCGTCACGTCGATGCCGGGAATATAGGTGCCCGGTGCTGCAAAGGCGCCGATCAGGCCCGCGCGGGCGTTCGGCGCTCCACACACGACCTGCACCGGCGGCTTGCCGTCGCCGGTGTCGACGGTCAGCACGCGAAGCCGGTCGGCGTCGGGATGCTGGACCGCCGTCAGCACCTTGGCGATGACGAAGGGAGCCAGGCTCGCCCGGTCGTCGACATGCTCGACCTCGAGGCCGATCGAGGTGAGACGCCCGACGATTTCCGCCAGCGAGGCGTCGGTCTCGAGATGATCCTTGAGCCAGGAGAGGGTGAGTTTCATGACTGTGTTCCGTCTGGTCTGGGCACGTTGCACTTGAAGCTATGCGGCCGCGCGTCGGACATGTGCAGGAAGGCGAGCTGCCCGCGGATTTGCTGCGGCCCGGTCGTCACGCGCTCAAGCCCCCGAACAGCGTCGGCATGTCAAGTGGCCTAAAACCGTAATGCGACAGCCAGCGCACATCGGCGTCGAAGAAGGCGCGCAGATCCGGCATGCCGTATTTCAGCATGGCGATGCGGTCGATGCCCATGCCCCAGGCGAAGCCCTGGTATTCGTCGGGATCGAGCCCGCCGTAACGGAGCACATTGGGGTGGACCATGCCGCAGCCGAGGATCTCCATCCAGTCCGAGCCCTCGCCGAAGCGCACCTCGCCGGGCCGCGAACGGTCGCACTGGATGTCGACCTCGAGGCTGGGCTCGGTGAACGGGAAGAAGGAGGGCCGGAAGCGCATCTTGACGCTCGGCACTTCGAAGAAGGCCTTGCAGAACTCCTCCAGCACCCATTTCATGTTGGCGACGTTGGCCGATTTGTCGATCACCAGCCCCTCGACCTGATGGAACATCGGCGAGTGGGTGGCATCGGAATCCTGCCGGTAGGTCTTGCCGGGAATGACGATGCGGATCGGCGGCTTCTGCATCTCCATGGTGCGGATCTGCACCGGCGAGGTGTGGGTGCGCAAAAGCTTGCGCTCTCCCTGCTCGTCCGGCTGGAAGAAGAACGTGTCGTGCATCTCGCGCGCCGGGTGGCCTTCCGGGAAGTTCAGCGAGGTGAAATTATAATAGTCGGTCTCGATGTCCGGACCTTCGGCGATGGCAAAGCCGAGATCGCCGAAAATCGCCGCGATCTCGTCGATAACCTGGCTGATCGGATGGATGCGGCCGCGCTCGGCCGGCGATTGCCTGACCGGCAAGCTGACGTCGACCTTCTCTGCGGCAAGCCGTGCCGTGATCGCCACATCTTTCAGCTCGGCGCGGCGCGCCGAAAGTGCCTCGGTGACGCGGTTCTTGAGGCCGTTGATTGCCGGGCCTTTGACCTGTCGCTCCTCGGCGCTCATCGAGCCGAGTGTCTTCAGCATCTCGGAAACCGAGCCCTTCTTGCCAAGGGCAGAGACACGCACCGCCTCGATCGCCTGCTCGTCGGCGGCCGAGGCGATCTCGGCCATCAGGGAATTTTCGAGAGTTTCCATGTCACTCATGTTCCGGATCCGATTGGAAGCAAAGAAAAACCCGCGCCAGCCCTGCCAGCGCGGGTTTCCCAAATCAAGTGTCGAATAGCTTGGGAAGCGCTGGTCTTAAGCGACAGCGCTTTCAAAAGCATTCGGCGTGGTATTCTTCAGGTATTCGAGCGCGACCTTGGCCTTGGCCACGAGTGCGGCGAAGGCCTGCGGCTCGTGGATGGCCATGTCCGACAGGATCTTGCGATCGATCTCGATCCCGGCCTTGTTGAGACCGTCGATGAAACGGCCATAGGTCAGGCCATGCTCATGCGTCGCCGCATTGATGCGCTGGATCCACAGCGCGCGGAACGAGCGCTTGCGGTTCTTGCGGTCGCGATAGGCGTACTGCAGCGACTTTTCCACCGCCTGCTTGGCGATGCGGATGGTGTTCTTGCGACGGCCGTAAAAACCCTTGGCGGCTTTCAGGACCTTCTTGTGCTTGGCGTGCGAGGTGACGCCTCTCTTTACGCGTGCCATGTCATGATCTCCTTAAAAGCAATTCCAGGAAAGTGCCTGGCGGTTTTCCGTTCGGAATTGCGTAAAACAAATGCGTGCCCAGACCGAATGCTCTTATTTTGGCGCATGATGTTTCCAAAAAGTCTGCAACTTTTTGGCATCATGCCCTAGAGGCCGTTCGGCAGAAAATTCTTGATGACCTTCTTGCCATCCGGTTCAGCCAGAACCATCGTGCCGCGGGCATTTCGAATGAACTTGTTGGAACGCTTGATCATGCCGTGACGCTTGCCGGCCGCAGCCGACAGAACTTTACCCGTACCTGTGATCTTGAACCGCTTCTTGGCGGCCGACTTGGTCTTCATCTTGGGCATTTTGCTACTCCGTTTATATGCGCACCAATGCGCTTTTTGTTCGCTTCAGGCCGACCAAAGCCCGAAAAGCAAATGAAACCGCCACGGCATGCCCTGCCGGGCGGTTTTTTGGGAACGGCGGTCCTATACGTCAAAGCGGGGGCGCGTGCAACACCCCGTGCTCAGCAACACTGTACTCAGCAACACTGTACTCAGGGGAAACGGAACAGCACCGGCAATATGCCGGACTGCTGGGCGCCGTCGATCAGTTCGAAAGCCGGCAAGGCAACGAGGAACACCAGCCCGTCCAGTAACGTGGTTCGCAGCAGGCGCGGCTTGAAGCTGCCGGTGTCGCCTTCCTGATACAGCGACAGTTTCGGGAAGAAGCGCGGCACTTTCGCCAGGTAGGCCTGGTATTGCGCGCCGAGAGCCTGCTTGAGGAATTTCTCCTCGCGCAGGATAACGATGTAAAAGGCACCCGCGCAGAGCACTCCAAAGCCGATCGTGGCCGCGATGGAGCCGATCTGTGCGCCGACACCGGCGGCAGCTAAAGTGGAGAAAAGGTAGAGTGGGTTGCGCGTAATCGAATACGGTCCGCCGGTCACCACTTCTGAGGATTTGCGTCCACCGATGTAGAGCGTCGACCACAAGCGTCCGACGACGCCGAGAAAGATCAGCACGACGCCGACCATTTCGATCGTTTCATGCACTGGCGTATCGGGAGGGAAAACCGACTGGCCGAACAGCAGCGCCGCAAACATCACCACGATCAGAACGGCAAGTACCATCCTGCGCGTGTGCTGATAGCTGCCCAGTCCATATCTGGCTTCCGAATGCTTGACTTCATTGACCATGTCGGGAATCCGATCGTCGAGGGAACTAGAGCGTCTTTGCTCTCGCCGGCGATCGCAGCGTCTGGCCAAGAAAACAGGCGCCCCGCCGATCGCCGGGACGCCTTGCAACATGATTCAGGCGGATTTTATGCACGTCGCCCAACAGTGCGCAGCGGTTTTGCGACAACGACATGCACAAAACAGAACTAAAGCGCAACGCGCTTTAGCGGGGCGCCAGCACCATCATCATCTGACGGCCTTCGAGCTTCGGTTCGGCTTCGACCTTGGCGATGGGCGCCACTTCCTCGCGAACCTTGTTCAGAAGCTGCATGCCGAGTTCCATATGCGCCATCTCGCGACCGCGGAAGCGCAGCGTCAGCTTAACCTTGTCGCCTTCCTCGAAAAAGCGCCGGACGGCCTTCATCTTGGTCTCATAGTCGTGGCTGTCGATGTTCGGGCGCATCTTGATCTCCTTGATCTCGATGACCTTCTGGTTCTTGCGCGCCTCGGCCGCCTTCTTCTGGTTGGCGTATTTCAGCTTGCCGAGATCGAGGATTTTTACGACGGGCGGCACTGCATTGGGCGATATCTCGACCAGATCGAGCCCCGCCTCTTCGGCGAGCAGCAATGCATCGTTGATGGAGACATCGCCGCGGTTCTGGCCTTCGGCGTCGATTAGCTGGACCCGGGGAACCCGGATGTCACGGTTGGAGCGCGGGCCTTCCTTGGTGGGCGCCGCTGCTTTGAAAGGTCTGCGAATGGTCGTGGTCTCCTTGAGCCGTTTCGTTAAGGGGTTCTTCAGTTCAGAATTGCGAACGCGCAATGTGGTGAGCGCGCGGTCGGAGTCAATAGCACAGCATTCTCAGGAAATCACCTGCTCGATGGAATGCTCCTCTGCACCAAGCGAAGAAAGTGGCGGAGCACTTTTCGTTGAATGCCTTGCTGTGTCAAAAGACCGGCGTGAGGGAATACACCATGACCACCACCCCGATCTTTCTGGACGTCGACGGGACGAGCATCGCCGTCAGGCATGCGACAGGTGCCGAGCCCGGCATCGTCTGGCTCGGCGGCTACAAATCGGACATGCTGGGCACCAAGGCCGAAACACTGTCGGAATGGGCGCGCAAAGAAGGTCGCGCCTTTCTGCGCCACGATTATTCCGGCCACGGCGAATCGGGTGGCGCCTTTGCCGACGGCACCATCTCGAAATGGCTGGGCGAGAGCCTGGCGGTTTTCCGCCGCTTCACCCAGGGCAGGCAGATCCTGGTCGGCTCCTCGATGGGCGCCTGGATCGCACTGCGCATGGTGCAGGAGTTGCGCAAGGCGGGCGAGAACAGCGTCGCCGGCCTTGTGCTGCTGGCGCCGGCGCCCGATTTCACGTTCGAACTGGTGGAGCCGGTGCTGACCGGGGCACAGAAGCGCGACCTCAGGAAAAAGGGCTTTTTCGAGGAGCCGTCGGACTATTCAGCCGAGCCTTACATCTACACGCGCGCACTGATCGAGGACGGCCGCAACAACCGGGTGATGACCGGGCCGATCGACACGCACTGTCCGGTCCACATCCTGCAAGGCCTTGCCGATCCCGACGTGCCGTCGAGCCATGCGTTGAAGCTGGTCAGCCTGCTGCCGGCCGACGACGTCACGCTGTCGCTCATCCCCGACGGTGACCACCGCCTGTCGCGGCCTCAGGATCTCGACATGCTGGTGCGGGCAGTGGACGCGATGGTGCGGCAGGCGGGATAGATTCAGCCGTTGCGGAACGTATAAGCATATCCGTTGATGGCCGGAGCGCCGCCAAGGTGGGCGTAGAGCACTTTCGATCCCTTGGGAAAATAACCCTTGCTCACGAGATCGATCATGCCCTGCATGGATTTTCCCTCATAGACCGGATCCGTGATCATGCCTTCAAGACGCGCGCAGAGACGGATTGCTTCCTTCGTCTCCTGCGAGGGGACGCCGTAGACCGGATAGGCATAATCTTCGATCAGGACGACATCGTTCTCATCGAGCTCCTTGCCGAGTTCGACCAGCGTCGCGGTGCTCTGCGCGATCTTGAGCACTTGCGCCTTGGTCTGCGCCGGAGTGCAGGATGCGTCGATGCCGATCACCTTGCGCTCGCGGCCGTCCTTGGCGAAGCCGACCAGCATGCCGGCGTGAGTCGAACCGGTGACGGTACAAACGACGATGTAGTCGAAGGCAAAGCCGAGCTCCTTCTCCTGCGCGCGGACCTCCTCGGCAAAGCCGACATAGCCCAGGCCGCCATATTTGTGTACCGAAGCCCCGGCCGGAATTGGATAGGGTTTGCCACCCGTGGCCTTCACATCCGCGATTGCCTGTTCCCAGCTTTCCCTAATCCCGATGTCGAAACCCTCATCGACCATCTGGACATCAGCGCCCATGATCCGGCTCAAAAGGATATTGCCGACGCGATCGTAGACGGCGTCCTCGTGGGGCACCCAGCTTTCCTGCACGAGGCGGCACTTCATGCCGATCTTCGCCGCGACGGCCGCCACCATGCGCGTATGGTTGGATTGGACGCCACCGATCGACACCAGCGTATCGGCGTTTGAGGCGATCGCGTCCGGGACGATGTATTCGAGTTTGCGCAGTTTATTGCCACCGAAGGCAAGACCGGAATTGCAATCCTCCCGCTTGGCATAGAGATCGACCTTCCCGCCGAGATGACCACCAAGCCGCTCCAGTTTCTCGATATGGGTCGGCCCGAATGTGAGCGGATAACGTTCGAATTTCTCGAGCATGAGAGTGCCCTCGCTTGTTCCATTCATTGCGGTGTGGTGCGATGAACACTATCAGCTCTGACTTGAAATGTGCTCTCAAAGATCGAGCCCAGAATATCCAAAATATCGCTTCATGGCATTAAAATGTCATATATATTTAATTCTTAATCCGAATAGCGGAAGAATCTTTCATGCGCGCAGCGCTCGACCGGATCGACCTGAAAATGTTGCGCCTGCTCCAGGGCAATGGGCGACTGACCAACGCGGAGCTGGCGCAGTCGGTCGCTGTTAGCCCGGCGACGTGCCACCGCCGGACGCAACGCCTGATCGATGAAGGCTACATCAGCCATGTCAGGGCGATGGTGACCCCGCAGAAGGTCGACAGAGGCGCGTTGGTGATGGTTGGCGTCGTACTCGACCGTTCGACCCCGGAGAGTTTCGCGGAATTCGAAAAGGCCGTCGCCAAACTGAAATTCATCCTCGACTGCCATCTGGTGGCAGGCGACTTCGATTATTTTCTGAAGATCAGGGTTGGTGACATGGCGGATTTCAACCGAATCCACGGGGATCAATTGATCGCACTGCCTGGCGTTCGCCAGACGAGAACCTTCTTCGTGATGAAAGAGGTCGTCGACAATGCGCCTCTGGATTTTTGAACGGACGGCTTCGAAGCGTCAAACCATTGCACTAAGCCAGCAGACGCGATCGGCGCTGGATTTTCACTACGAACCGTCGGCGGCATTGCCCCCTTACGGGGCTTGGCTGCTCTTTTCCTCGAAATGCTCAAAAAGCGATAATCATTTCAGCCGCTTGTCCGGTTTTGGCGGTTGCTGTCTTGAATCGCCGTTTTCTTCATCCCATTTCGATTCCACGCAGCCGGAATTGGCTGTCTCCAACTGAAGGATTGGGAGAAATGAACACATCTGCATTGATCCGTCCGGCCTGGACGCCGGCGACCATCGCGTTGATGGTGATCGGGTTCATGGTGTTCTGGCCGCTCGGCTTCGCCATGCTCGCCTACATCATCTGGGGCGACCGGCTCGAGGGCTTCAAGCGCGACGTCAACCGCGCGACCGACGGCATCTTCGCCGGCTGCCGCCGCGGCTCCGACAAGGCCGCGCGCTGGGGCCATGGCTCCGCCCGCACCGGCAACGTCGCTTTCGACGACTGGCGCGAAAAGGAACTCGAGCGGCTTGCCGAGGAACGCCGCAAGCTCGACGAGATGCTGAGCGAGTTCGATGAATATGCCCGCGAATTGCGCCGCGCCAAGGACCAGGAAGAGTTCGACCGCTTCATGGCCAACCGCAACAAGTCGACATCGCCCACGACCGGCGGGTCAACCGGCTCGACGACGAACAACAAACGCGGCGGCAACTCCACGCCAGGCCTGCTCGACGAGTAAGGTCCCGTGCCCAGATAGATAATCCAACGGCGTCGCGTCAGCGGCGCCGTTTCTTTTTTGTTCTAGTCGTTTCCCTCGAATCACGTATCGTCCCGGAATGTCCTTCGGCTTCTTCCGCACCCCGACGAAACCCAAGCCCACGCCCGTCGTGGAGCGCGAGCATTGCGTTGCCGGCCGCACGCTGCCGCTCAAGATCGTCGAGAACGACCGGGCGCGGCGCCTGACGCTGCGCATCGATTCCGGCGGCCGCGGTTTGCGCATCACCGTGCCGCCGGGGCTGCGCCGCGGCGAGGTGGAAAAATTCCTCGACCGCCATCAGGACTGGCTGGAGCAAAGGCTGGCCAAGGTACCCAACCGGCCGCAGGTGCGGCCCGGCATCAAGGTGCCGGTGCGCGGCGTGCCGCATCGCATCGTCCATGAACCGTCGAAACGCGGCACCGTCACGCTGTCGCGCGACGAGCGCGGGCCGCTGATGATCGTGCATGGCGAACGCGTGCATCTGCCGCGCCGCATCGCCGATTTCCTCAAGCGCGAAGCCAAGCGCGAGATCGAAGCGCTGGTGACCAAGCACAGTGCTGCGGTCGGCAAGCGCGCCAAGGCGATCCGCTTCAAGGATACGTCGAGCCGCTGGGGATCGTGCACGTCGGACGGCAATCTGTCGTTTTCCTGGCGCATCATGATGGCGCCGCGGCCGGTGATAAACTACCTCGTCGCGCATGAGGTGGCGCATCTCAAGGAGATGAACCACGGCCCGAAATTCTGGAAACTATGCGAGCAGCTTTGCCCGGATACCGAGCGCTGCAAGGATTGGCTCAAGCGCAATGGCGGCGCGCTGCAGGCGATCGCGTTCGAGTGAGTTTATTGTCCACGAATTTGCCTGTGCAACTGGCCTTGAATACTTAGATACGCCCGCCTCGGGAAGGTCATTATCTCATCTACGCCGAACTGCCCGCCAAGGATTGGAGCGATTTTCCACCCCAGACATTCGTCATCTTTGGGGACGATCCCGCTTTGCAGCGCAATATTGGCCCAGCCCCACTGAAACCAGCTATCGACATTTTCTGGATCACCTTTCAGCCGGTTGAACTCTGCGCCGGTCCTGGCAATCCGTTCATACTCCCCGTCCAGCGTTGATAACAACGAAAGCGATCCGTCCGGTGCTGCAAACACCGTGTCCCCGAAATGACCTACCATCAGTGGGGTGTGGCTGGTCGGCACAAGCCAGGACCAGTCGTGGAACAATCCAGAGCAGTCGATGTCTTCACAGTTGATCGTAGCTTTGGCCATGTCGGTACACTCGCCTGGACCGTAGGAGTCAATCGTCATTGGCCGCGTTCAACTCCTCCGGCCGCAATCCCTCATCGGCGTGGCGCGGCCAGGGCAGGAAATCCTTCTCGAAGCCATCGTTGCTGAAATAAGCCAGCGCCCGGTGCGCCTCGGCGCCGTTGAAGGCTGCCTTGTCCATCAAATGAGCGATGACCTCATGGGCCTGCGCCAGCTTTTGCCTGAGTTCCGCGACGGTCTTTTCCGGCATGATCTTTGTTCTCCCGCCTTAGTGCCTGAGCAAGGTAGCGCGTTGCGCTCTTAGATTAGCAAGGTACCGCGTTGCGCTCTTACATTAGCAAGGTAGCGCGTTCCGCGCTGGCGGCAAACAGGATGCTTTTTCTCGACTCTTTGGCCGTTTCGTGCCAATCCCGCGCCATGGCGCTCGACATCAAGATATGCGGGTTGAAGACCGACAAGGCACTGGCCGCGGCATTGGCCGGCGGCGCCAGCCATGTCGGCTTCATTTTCTTTGCCAAAAGCCCGCGCTATGTCGAGCCGGCGGAAGCTGGCCGCCTGCGCGAAGCGGCGCGCGGCAGGGCCAAGGCGGTTGCGGTGACGGTCGACGCCGGCGACGCGTTTCTGGATGAGATCGTCGAAAAAATGCAGCCCGACATGCTGCAGCTTCACGGCGCCGAAACCCCTGAGCGGGTGGCCGAGGTGAAGGCGCGCTACGGCTTGCCGGTGATGAAGGCGCTGCCGGTCAGCGAGGCTGCCGATCTCGAGCAGGTAAAACCCTTCGTCGGCATTGCCGACCGCTTTCTGTTCGATGCCAAGCCGCCTAGGAATTCGGAATTGCCGGGCGGCAACGGTCTTGCCTTCGACTGGCGCATTCTTGCCGGCCTTGACGCCGGCGTCGATTACATGCTTTCCGGTGGGCTCAATGCTGGAAATATCGGCGACGCCGTTCGGCTCGTGAACCCGCCCGGAATAGATATTTCTTCGGGCGTGGAAAGCGCGCCGGGCGTCAAGGAACCGGCGCTGATCGAACAATTTTTCCGGGCCGTCGGGGCAGCACGCGACAACCGCGCCGCCTGACCACGCTTCAAACCGCAGACCAGGAGATCGGCGATGGATAAGCCGGCGATACCGAATTCCTTCCGCACCGGCCCCGACGAGCAGGGCATGTTCGGCATTTTTGGCGGTCGTTTCGTTGCCGAAACGCTGATGCCGCTGATCCTCGAGCTGGAGCGGCACTGGAACGAGGTCAAGAACGACCCGGATTTCAAGGCCGAGCTGACCGATCTCTCGACGCATTACGCCGGGCGGCCTTCGAAGCTCTATTTCGCCGAAGGCCTTACCCGGCATCTTCGCGGGGTTTCCGCGGCTAAGGGCCTCGGGGGCGGCGCAAAAGTCTATTTCAAGCGCGAGGACCTGAACCACACTGGCTCGCACAAGATCAACAACTGCCTCGGCCAGATCCTGCTCGCCAAGCGCATGGGCAAGACGCGGATCATCGCCGAGACCGGCGCCGGCCAGCATGGCGTCGCGTCCGCTACAGTGGCGGCGCGCTTCGGGCTTCCTTGTATCGTCTATATGGGTGCAACCGATGTCGCCCGGCAAAGCCCCAACGTCTTTCGCATGAAGCTTCTGGGCGCCGAGGTGCGGCCGGTGACCGCCGGCCACGGCACGCTGAAGGACGCCATGAACGAGGCGCTGCGCGATTGGGTGACCAATGTCGAGGATACCTATTACCTGATCGGCACCGCCGCCGGCCCGCACCCCTATCCGGAGCTGGTGCGCGACTTCCAGTCGGTGATCGGCACCGAGGCGCGTGCCCAGATCCTCGAGCAGGAAGGCCGGCTGCCGGACACCATCATCGCTTGTGTCGGCGGCGGCTCGAACGCCATCGGCCTGTTCCATCCCTTCCTGGATGACAGGCAGGTGCGCATCATCGGCGTCGAAGCCGGCGGCCGCGGGCTCGACGGCATCGAGCATTGCGCCTCGATGAGTGCCGGCGCGCCCGGCGTGCTGCATGGCAACCGCACCTACCTCCTGCAGAACGCCGACGGCCAGATCATGGACGGCCACTCGATCTCGGCCGGCCTCGACTATCCCGGCGTCGGGCCGGAGCACTCATGGCTGCGCGATTCCGGCCGCGTCGACTATGTGCCGATCCTCGACGACGAGGCGCTGGAGGCGTTCCAGCTGACGACACGCGTCGAGGGCATCATTCCGGCGCTGGAATCGGCCCATGCCATCGCGCAGGCGGTGAAGATCGTGCCTGATATGGACAAGGACCAGATCGTCATCGTCAACCTGTCCGGCCGTGGCGACAAGGACGTGCACACAGTGGCCAATATGCTGGGCATGGAGATCTGATCATGGCCACTCGCATCGACCGCCGCATGGCAAAGCTGAAGGCCGAAGGTCGACCGGCACTCGTCACCTATTTCATGGGCGGCGACCCGGACTACGACACCTCCCTGTCGATCATGAAGGCGCTGCCCGGCGCCGGCAGCGACATCATCGAGCTCGGCATGCCGTTTTCCGATCCAATGGCCGACGGCCCGGCGATCCAGGCGGCCGGCCTGCGGGCGCTGAAGGGCGGCCAGACACTGGTCAAAACGCTGAAGATGGCCTCGGAATTCCGCGCCGGCGACAGTGAAACCCCGATCGTCTTGATGGGCTATTACAATCCGATCTACATCTACGGCGTCGAGCGCTTCCTGAGCGATGCGCTGGCCAGCGGTATAGACGGGCTGATCGTCGTCGACCTGCCGCCTGAGATGGACGAGGAGCTTTGCATCCCGGCACTCAAGGCCGGCATCAATTTCATCCGGCTGGCGACGCCGACCACCGACGACAAGCGCCTGCCCAAGGTGCTGCAGAACACGTCGGGTTTCGTCTACTACGTCTCGATGACCGGCATTACCGGTTCGGCGCTGGCCGACACCGGCAAGGTGGCGGCAGCGGTCAAGCGCATCAAGAGCCATACCGACCTGCCGGTCTGCGTCGGCTTCGGCGTCAAGACCGCCGAGCAGGCGCGCACCATCGGCGCGTCGGCCGACGGCGTCGTTGTCGGCACCGCGATTGTCAATGCCGTCGCCAACGTGCTCGGGCCGAAGGGCGAAAAGACCGCCGATCCGGCCGAGGCCGTCGCCACGCTGGTCAGCGGGCTTTCGCAAGGGGTTCGCGCGGCTCGCCTTGCTGCCGCCGAATAATCTTCCTACGTCTTCTTAAGGGACAGGAGCCGAAGCGATGAACTGGATCACCAATTACGTCCGTCCGAAGATCAATTCGATGCTCGGCCGCCGCACCGACATGCCGGAAAACCTGTGGATCAAGGATCCCGAGACCGGTGAAATGGTGTTCCATAAGGATCTGGAGCAGAACCAGTTCGTCATTCCGTCCTCCGGCCATCATATGAAGATATCGGCAAAGGAACGGCTGAAATTCTTCCTCGACGACGGCAAATACGAGACGCTGGAAAACCCCAAGGTCGTTCAGGATCCACTCAAGTTCCGCGACGAAAAGCGCTACATTGACCGGCTGAAGGATGCCAAGGCCAAGACCGGCATGGAAGATGCCATCATCAATGCGCTGGGCACGGTCGAGGGCCTGCCGGTGGTGGTGACGGTGCAGGATTTTGCCTTCATGGGCGGCTCGCTCGGCATGGCGGCCGGCGACGCCATCGTGCATGGTTTCGAGGTCGCCTTGCAGCGCAAGCGGCCGCTGATCCTGTTTGCGGCCTCCGGCGGCGCCCGCATGCAGGAAGGCATCCTGTCGCTCATGCAGCTGCCGCGGACCACGATTGGCGTCGACAGGCTGAAGGAGGCTGGCCTTCCCTATATCGTCGTCCTGACCAACCCGACGACCGGCGGCGTCACCGCCTCCTATGCCATGCTGGGCGACGTGCATATTGCCGAGCCCGGCGCCCTGATCGGCTTTGCCGGCCCGCGCGTCATCGAGCAGACCATCCGGGAAAAGCTGCCCGACGGCTTCCAGCGCGCCGAATATCTGATGGAACACGGCATGGTCGACATGGTGGTGTCGCGGCTGGAGATGCGCCAGACGGTTGCGCGGCTGCTGAGAATGCTGCTCAAGCTGCCGGAAGAGCAAAAACCGCAGGAGCCGGAAATCCTGCCGCCGTCGGTGATCCCGGTCGAAGCCCGGCCGCACGCCTGACGCATTCGCCACGAACCGCGATTGCGCGCCGTCCGTGGCGCGCCTAGGATTCGCCATGACCACGCTTGCCGCCGACCGCGAAATCGAAAGCCTGATGGCGCTTCATCCGAAGGGCTTCGACCTTTCGCTCGACCGCATTTCGCGGCTGCTCGAGCGGCTCGGCAATCCGCAGGACCAGCTGCCGCCGGTCATCCACATCGCCGGCACCAACGGCAAGGGCTCCTGCGCTGCTTTTTCACGGGCGCTGCTCGAAGCCGCCGGCTACCGCGTCCACGTCCACACCTCGCCACATCTGGTGAACTGGCACGAGCGCTACCGGCTGGCCGCGGATGGCGGCGGCAGGCTGGTGGACGACAAGGTCTTCGCCGAAGCCATCGCCCGCGTCGCCAAAGCCAATCAAGGCCAGAAGATCACCGTCTTCGAAATCCTCACCGCCGTCACCTTCCTGCTGTTTTCCGAACATCCGGCCGATGCCGTCATCCTCGAGGTTGGCCTTGGCGGCCGCTTCGACGCCACCAATGTCATCGCCGAGCCGGCCGTGTCGGTGATCATGCCGGTGTCGCTCGACCATGAAGCCTATCTCGGCGACCGCGTCGAGCTGATCGCCGCCGAAAAGGCCGGCATCATCAAGCGCGGATGCCCGGTCGTCATCGGCGCGCAGGAAAGCGAGACGGCCCAGCAGGTGCTCATCGAAACCGCCGAGCGGCTCGACTGCCCCGCCTTCGTCTATGGCCAGGATTTCCTTGCCTATGAGGAAAACGGCCGCATGGTCTATCAGGACGAAGACGGATTGATGGACCTGCCGCCGCCGCGCCTGCCGGGGCGCCATCAATTCGCCAATGCGGCGGCGGCGATCGCGGCGGTCAAGGCAGCGGGCTTCGAGATCAGCCACCGCGCTGCCGAGAAGGCGATGGCGAATGTCGCCTGGCCGGGCCGCATGCAAAAGCTGCCACAAGGCCGGCTGAGCGAACTGGCGCCGAAGGGCGCCGACATCTGGCTCGACGGCGGCCATAATCCCGGCGCCGGCGTGGTCGTCGCTGAGGCCCTGGCCGAGCAGGAGGAAAAGAACCCGCGGCCGCTGTTCCTGATCTCGGGCATGATCAACACCAAGGACCAAAGCGGCTATTTCCGCGCCTTCAAAGGGCTGGTGCGGCACGTCTACACCGTGCCGGTGAGCCTGAGCGACGCCGGCGTGCCGAACGACGAGCTGGCGACCCGCGCCATTGAGGCAGGCTTGTCGGCCGAACCGGTTAGTTCCGTTGCAAACGCACTGATGCTGCTGCGCGACACATGGGACGGACCGCCGCCGCGCATCCTGATTGGCGGGTCACTTTACCTGGCCGGCGCGGTATTGGCCGAAAACGGCACGCCGCCGGTTTGAGGCGTGCTTCAGCCGGGCCACGGTGACGCCACACTTATCAGACCACCGCGAGGAGCCAATCATGATCAAGGTAAAGCAGCTCGCTCACGTTTGCATTTTCGCGAATGACCTGGAGATGACGCGAAGCTTCTATCGGGACGTCCTCGGCATGGACACCCAGTTCAATTTCCTGCGCGACGGGAAGATTTTCGGCTTCTACCTCAATTGCGGCAGCCGTAGCCATGTCGAGGTGTTCCAGAAAGACGGCGCCAGCTATGGCGACTTGAACCAGATCAACCACTTCTGCCTCGAAGTGGAAAACATCGACGCCGCGATCGCCCATCTGAGGTCAAAGGGGGTTGATGTCACTTCAAAGAAACGCGCGTGCGATGACACCTACCAGGCTTGGATCCGCGAGCCCAACGGCGTGAAGATCGAACTGTTCGAATATACTGAGAAAAGCGCACAATTCGTCGGTGGCGATCGTATCGCGGATTGGTGATCGCGCCTCGCCGGGACAATTGTAGCGGCGCAGCCGATGGTTGGTGGACTACTTCAGCTCGACCTCGATGAAGGCGAATTCGCCATCGTTTGCGCTGATGACATCATGTTCGACGCCCTCGTTGCGGAAATACGGCGCGCCCTTCTTCATCTCGGCAAAGGATTCGCCGTCCTTGGTCAGGAGCTTCACCTTGCCGTCGGTCAACGGCACGATCACATAGTCGTGGCCATGGCGATGCCAGCCGGTGTTGTCTCCCGGGGCGAAGCGGTATTCGGTGACGATGACGCGCTCATTGTCGATGAAGACGGTGGCCTTGGCGGATCCGGTCATATCGCTTCTCCTTTGAATTCAGAAGAGAAGAATACCGGGCGGCAAGCCGCGAGTGCCAGAGCGGCCCACCAATGACGCCAGCAAAAGAAGGCCCGGCGCGAGGCCGGGCTTTTCTGCAAAATTTTGATCGGATCAGGCGAGGCTGCCGTTGATCCAGTGCGACAATGCCGTTTTCGGCGCAGCACCGACCTTCATGTCGGCGACTTCGCCGCCCTTGAAGATCATCAGCGTCGGGATCGAGCGTACGCCGAACTGCGCGGCCAGCTCAGGATTCTCGTCGATGTTGAGCTTGGCGATCTTTATCTTACTGCCGAGTTCGATGGCGATGTCCTCGAGCGCCGGGGCGATCATCTTGCACGGGCCGCACCATTCCGCCCAGAAATCGACCACGACCGGCTCCTTGGCGTTGAGCACGTCGGCCTGGAAATTGCTCTTGTCGACCTTGACGGTGGCCATGCTGAGATCCTTTCGATTTGTTCGTCGCACCAAATGTGGTGGTGATCGCGTCCGTCTTCAAGCAAGTGTTGTGTCACGCTCCCGTGAGTCTAGCAAGCGCATCGTCCAAGGCCGCCGCCGGCAGCTCGATCAGCCGCGGCGCCTCGGTGAACAGCAGCGCCGCCGAGACCTCGCGTCCCGGATAGAGCGGCTGAAGCAGCGCGCGATAAAGTGCGAGCTGCAGAACATAGGCTTGCGGCACTTCGGCGAGCGTAGCTGGCGCTGGCCGATTGGTCTTGTAGTCGACGATCGAAACCTTGTCCGGCGTTACTGCCAGCCGGTCGATCTTGCCGGAAATCGAGCGCAGTTTGCCCCTTACCTCCAGGCTGCCCATGATGGCGACTTCGGCGCGCGAGTTTGGCGCAAACAGCGGCGCGAAGCGGCTGTCGGCAAGAATTCTGAAAACGCCAGCCAAGGCCTTGTCGTGCTCGTCGTCGAGCCATTCCGCGCCGGCTCTTGCCAGATAGCGTTCGGCGGCATCCCGGCGTTTTCCCTCGGCGATGCCGGGCAGCATCTGCAGCAATTTGTGCAGCGCCAGCCCGCGCATGACGGCAAAGCCGGGCTCGGCGTCGGCATCCAGTACCGGCGAACGCGTGTCGGCCACCGCTTGCCGCGCCTCCTCGATCAGCACCGAGGCGCCGGACGGCGAGAGCGGCCGCGGCAATTCCTCGAAGGGCGGCAGAGGCCGGAACAGGGTTTCAAGCAGTGGTGCAAAGCGTTCCGCCTGTCGTGCCTCATTCACTGCCGCCAGTGGCATGGGCGGCAGTTTCGTCACCTGGAAACGATGCACGGTCTCGCCAGTGGCGGGATGCCGGCGTTCTTTGCTCTCCGCGGCACCGACCAGTGCGCGGCTGACGATCGAATGCCAGGTGCCGGTATTCGGCGCCCGCTTGCCATGGTAGCCGCAGACGATCAGCCGATCCTCGGCGCGGGTCATGCCGACATAGAGCAGCCGGCGGTATTCGTCGTCGGCGAGCTCGCGGGCGCGGGCCGATGCGGCGCGTGAAAACCCATTGGCGACATCGCTGGCCGAACGCCAGAGATAGCCCTTGCCCTCCCAGCAGTCGCCCGAGCCTTCGAACGGCATCAATCTCGGCAGATGCTGGTCGCTGAACGGCGCGGAGCCGCCATCGACAAGGAATACCACCGGCGCTTCCAGGCCTTTGGCGGCATGCACGGTCATGACGCGAACCTCGTCGCGGGTCTGGTCCATTTCGCGCTTGATCTCGGGGCCGGCGTTTTCCAGCGTCGACAGGAAGGATTCCAGCCCTGGCAGGCCGGTTCGCTCCTCGGCCAGGCAGAAATTCAGGAATTCGTCGAGGATATCGCCGGCCTCCGGACCGAGCCGCGCGATCATCTTCTTGCGCAGGCCGTCGCGGGCGAGAGCTGCGGCATAGAATTCGAACACCGGCTTGAATGCGGCCTCGTTCGACCATGTGTCGAGCCGGCTGACGACGGCGGCCAACGCCTCGCTTTCGCCGACATGCCGGCGCAGCGAGGCGATCAGCGAGACGCCCGACGGCCTCTGGGCAGCAAGCGCGAAAAGCTGCTCTTCCGAAACATCGAAGATCGGGCTGCGCAGCACGGCGGCCAGCGACAGATCGTCCTCGGGCTGGATGAGAAAATGGCCAAGTGCGATCAGGTCTTTCACCGCGACGTGGCCGGGCAGGCTGAGCCGGTCGGCGCCGGCCACCGGAATGTCGCGGCGCTTCAGCGCCCGCGTCAGCGCATGGACGAAGCGATCGCGCTTGCGCACCAGCACCAGCACGTCGCCGGGGCGGAGTTTCTTGCCGCGGCCTTCGATGACCTCACCGTTGCCGATCCAGCCGGCAATCGTTGCGGCGACGTTTTCAGCGACGCGGACTGCCGGCGCGTGGGCATGGTCGACCGCTTGCGTCCAATCGTCTGGTTCGTCGACGACGTTGGCGCCGATCGACGGCCAGACCTCGACATGACCCGGCGCATCGGTGCGGATCGCCTTGTGGTCGAGCGGATCAGGATCGTGGCTGATGCCGCGCCGCACGTTCGGGTCGGCAAAGACCCGGTCGACGGCGGCAAGAACATCTTCGGTCGAGCGGAACGACCAGGTCAGCTTGAGATCGGCGAAGGCGGCGGCGGCGGATCTAACTTTGCCGGCAAACAAAAGCCGGCTGTCGGCAAAGGAATCCGGGGCGGCTCCCTGGAAGGAATAGATCGACTGCTTTTCGTCGCCGACAGCAAAGATGGTGCGGTGGACCGCGTCGCGTGCGCCGAGCCCGGCAAAGAACTCCTCTGCCAGCCGCTTGACCACCTCCCACTGGTCGGGACTGGTGTCCTGCGCCTCGTCGAGCAGGATGTGGTCGATGCCCTGGTCGAGCTTGTACTGCACCCAAGGGCCGGCATCGGGCCGTGCCAAAAGGTTGACCGTGCGGGTGATCAGGTCGTTAAAGTCGAGGAAGCCGCGGGCGCGCTTCAATTGCTCGTAACGGGCGATCAGCCAGTCGGCGATGGTCAGCGCCGCACGCGTGCCTTCCAGCATCCTGAACAAGGCCAGCCGGTCGGAGATTTCGAGAATGGCGTCGACCGCCGCCAGATAACGTTCGGCAAGATCGGGCAGCCGGTCAAGCAATGCCCTTTTAAATGTCTTTGCCGGATCGTAAGGCTCGCCGTCGGCCCTCAGGAAAGCCTTGGAGAGCAAATTCAGGCGACGTACCGGATCCTCCTCGGCAAAGGCAAGGCGGGCGTATGGCAGCAGATTGTTCAGCACGATGCGCGCATCGGCGGCCTCGGCCGCCCGTGAAAAGGTGACGAGATAATCCGGCAGGAAGCCGGGCAGCGGCCAGACCGAGGCGGCTATACCTTCGGCCGTCTGGCCGGCGCGGAAATGGAACTCGTCGAACAGCGCCTGAAAACCATCGCCGCCGGCCGCGGTGATGAACGCACGCAAACCATCGCGCTTGCGCACGATCTCGGCCAGCAGTGCGTCGAGCCCATGCTCGCCGCCGCGCTCCAGCACGGTGGCGAAGGCGTCGGACAATGCCGCATCGCCTGCAACGCCGCCCGAAATCATGTCGCGGCGGGCGGCGGCAAACAGCGATGCCTCCATTTGCGGATCGAGCATTTCGAAATGCGCAGGGATATTGGCTTCCAGCGGGAACTGATGCAGCACCGATTCGCAGAAGGCGTGGATGGTCTGGATCTTCAGCCCGCCCGGTGTTTCCAGAGCCTCGGCAAACAACCGCCGCGCCCGGCGCATGGTTTCGCGGTCGGGCTGGCGGCCGTCCAGCGCCTCTATCCGTGTCGAGAGCTCGGCATCGCCCAGGGCCGTCCATTGCGACAGGGTCGAAAACACCCGGTTCGACATGTTGGCGGCGGCGGCACGCGTATAGGTCAGGCACAGGATCTTGGACGGATCGGTGCCGCGCAGCAACAGCCGGATAACGCGCTGGGCGAGTACATGGGTCTTGCCGGATCCGGCATTGGCCGACACCCATGCGGAATTGCGCGGATCGGAGGCGCTTGCCTGACTGGCGACAGTGTCGCTTGGAATGGGATAGGCCTTTTTCATGCCTCCCCTCCCTCGTCGTCGGCATCGCCGCCGGCCGACCATTCGAGCACGCGGGCGAGATGGTCGTAATCGCCGTCGGTCTCACCCTCGCGGAACGGCAACGCCCGCGACAAATACCCGGTCGTCGGGTCGGCATAGTGGATCAGCAGCTTTTCCAACCTCGCCCAGGCCTCTTCGGTGAGATCGGCGGCGGTTCGCGGCTTGCGGTTGTATTCGAGGATCGATTCTTCGAACACCTCGCCATTCGGCCTCAGCCGCACGAAAGCCAGTTGCGACGGCTCACAGGCGCCAAGCTCCTTGAAGGCGCCGCGACGCAGCAGCGCGCCCTCCAGCGCCAGTTGCGGCGCGAGCAGCGTGTGCGCCTGCGCTTTGGATGGCGAGGAGCCGGTCTTGTAGTCGAGGATGTCGGCCATGCCGCCAGCCAGCAGATCGATTCGATCAGCGTAGCCGGACAGGGTCACGCCGGATCGGCCGACACCGGTCTTTTCGGCGCGTTCCTCGGCGTGCCGCCGTGCCACGGCGGCGGCCCGGCCGCGCTCCCATTCGATGATGCCGGCGGCAAGCTTTTCAAAACGCGGCCACCACACCGCCTCGACATCGGCCGGCAGGGCCGCCTCGGCAAAGCAGGAGCGGCCTGCGGCGATGAGCCCGTCCAGCGCCTCCGGCGCGCGCGGGTCGGCCACCCTCGCCGAGAAGAGGTGCAGAATGGCGTGAAACAGCGTGCCACGCTCGGCGGCGCCCGGATCGCGAATGACCGGATCGAGCGGCATCAGGCCGAGTATCCTTCTGGCATAGACCGCATAGGGATCGCGGCGTAGCGTTTCGATCTCGGTGACCGAGAAGTGGTGCGGCCGCGCGGCGAGCGGCGGTTTCGGCTGCGGCCTCGGCGCAAAGTCCTGCTTTTCGCCGGCATCGAGCGCACGCGCCCAGGCAAGCAGTTCGTCGCCGCGCCGGCGAAGTGCAGCAGCGTGGTCCTCGCCGACGAATGTAAGGATGCGCTGCAGCCAGCGCGAAGGTACCGACGGTGCGTCGCCGGAGCGGCCGGAGCGAGCCAGCACCACTTTTTTGGCGCCCATGGCCATCTGGAAATCATGGGCGGCAAGGCCGATGCGCCGCTCGGGCGGTTCAAGATCGATGCCGGTCTTCATCAGCCGCGACATGAAGCGGTCGCTCTCCGGCTTGCGCGGCCACACGCCTTCGTTGAGCCCGCCGACGACCAGCGTGTCGACATCCTGAAGCCGCGCTTCCAGCACACCCCAGATGGCGATGTTCCTGTCGCTGCCCTGCGCCGGCTTGACCGTCTCGGGCGCGATCAGCGCCTCCATCACGTCAGGCCATTCGTCAGCGGCGAAGGAGAACGACACCGAGGCCGCGACCAGCCCGCGCAAGAGCTCGGCGAGCTTTTCGCCGGCATCGCCCGCATAGAGTTCGCTCAGGCTGCCATCAGCGGCGCGGCCGAGACTTTCGAGCGCAACGACGCTGGCGCGCACAAGGGTGGCAAGATCGGCATTCTCGTCGCCGCGAAAAGCAACCAGCGGCGCCAGCGCGGCCGTTAGCCGGATCAGCAGGTCGCGCGCCTGTTCGATGCGCCTGACCGAAAGCCGCGGCCACCAGAAGGGTGGACGGCGATTGCCGCCGCCGTCGAATTCGAGGAGCCGGGTGTCGAAGAGCTGCGGCAGCGACGCCACGTCCGGACGCCCTGTGCCGCCGCGCAGCCCCACGAGTTCGACGATTTCGGCCGCATAGCGCACGCTTGCCCGCTCCAGGCCGAGGCCAAGCAGGGGATGCTTGAGCAGCGACAGCAGGGCGACGGGGTCGCCCGGGCGGAAGGCTGCCTGCAGCGCCAGCCTGAGCAGGCTGGCGGCTGGTGTGTTGATCAGCGGCGTGCCGCCGGAATCGTCGGCGGCAACGCCGAAGCGCAGCAGCTCGACTGAGACCCGCCGCGCCAGAGCGCGGTCGCCGGTGACGAGTGCGGCGCGCTGGCCGGGCCGTTCGACGGCCTGTTTGAGCGCGACGGCGATCGCCACGGCTTCGTCGCGTTCGCTGGCGGCTTCGAGAAGCGTCACATCGGCGAAGGCCTCGGCAATATCGCCGGCCCTAAAGCGGGCGCGCGTCTCGGCCCAGAGCTCGGTGGTCTCCGCCGGGCGCAGCGCTTCGCCGACAAGTGCGGCGCGCAGCGCAAGCGGTCGCGGCGCAACAGCAATCTCCTCGACATCGGCGCGCGGCACGCCGATCTTGCCGATCAACTTTGCCAGGCCGTATTGCGGGTGGCCAAGCACGGCTGGGCGCGCGCCCGGTGTGGTGATCGCGGCAAAGGACGGCTCGTCCAACGCCCGGTCGAGCCCGGGCAGCACAACGGCGCCATTGGGCAGACCGGCGATCACGGCAAGCAGCTCGGCCGTGGCGGGAATGGAGCCGGTGGAACCGGCGGCGATCACCGGTCCGGCTGGCGGATTACGCTTCAGCCGCGCCGCCTCCAGCCTTATCAGGGCATTACGATGCGCGGCCTGATTGGAACGATGGCGTTCCTCGAGCAGGTTCGGCCAGTTCTCCGTCACGATGGTCAGGAAGTCGAGTGTCACCTGCCACCAGCCTGCAAGATTGCCGGTTACAAGGTCGGCGAGCCTTGCCCAATCCGTGCCTTCGGTGTCGATCTCATCCATCAGGCGTGCAAGGTCGCGCGCCAGCCAGATGGCGTCGGCGGCGGAGGCCGGTATGACGATCTCCTCGTCGAACAATGCCGCGACATGTGCCGGCAGGCGGCGTTTCCACGCCCGCACCAGCGGCGCAAGCAGCAGAAGACGCTCGACCGCGGCGATCGGCGGCGCAAGGTCGATGGCGACCGAAGCTCCTGCCTCGAAGGCGGCTTCATCTTCATCGAACTCACCAAGCGGGCGGATGACCGGCAGGATCGCCGAGCGGCTTCCCGAGCGCGAGAGGGCATCGACGAAGACGCCGCGAAGCGCCCGCGCCGCACGGCGCGTCGGCACATAGATGGTGAGATCGGCCAGCGCCAGCGGATCGCCGTCATAGGCGAAGCCGGGAACCAAGCGCCCCGCAAGCAGCGCCTCGGCCAGCGTCGGCAGGAACGGCGCTCCGGGCGGGATCGAGAAAACGCGGCGGGAGCCGCTCATTTCGCCTCGGTAAAAGCGCCGGGTGCCTCAGCAACAGCATTGGGCGTGCCGGCAAGCGCGGCGGCGACGGCCGCTTCCGCAAGCGGAATGGCGTCGGGCGTGCCGACAGTAATCCAGTGACCCTGCATTTTCATGCCGAACAGGCGCCCAGTAGCGATGGCCGCATCGAAATAGGCATTGAGCGAGTGCGGCCCGGTCGGAGCGTCCTTGAAAAGGCGCGGATGGGCGATTGCGGCGCCGGCATAGATCAGACCGGCGGGATCGTTGTTCGCACGCCGCAAGGCGCCGCCCGGCGCCATCAGGAAGTCGGTGCCGCCGCTATGTCCGGTTGCCGACTGGAGATCCGCAAGCATCAGCAGAATGTCCATTGTCGCGCCCTCCCATGCAAGGGCAAGTCGCCTGAGATTGGAGACGCCGCTGTCGATCCAGAAGGTGTCGGCGTTGAGCACATAGAAGGGCGCCCCTAACCTGGGCAATGCCTTGACGATACCACCGGCGGAGTCAAGCAAGCCCCTGCTCTCATCCGAGATGACGATTCTCGGCGCACTGCGGCGGGCTACATGGTCCACGATCTGTTGCGGGAGGTAATGGACGTTGACGACGGCCGTGGCGACGCCGGCTTCGGCTAGGCAGTCCAGCCCCCAGTCGAGCAATGTCTTGCCGGCGACCTTGACCAGCGGCTTCGGCATGGTGTCGGTGATCGGCCGCATGCGCTTGCCGAGCCCGGCGGCGAGCACCATGGCGGTCGTCGGCATCGACTGCTCATCCGACGCCTTCAGGCCCAAATCCTTAGCCGTCAAATCGAGCGTTCCTCCAGCAAGTCGTGGGCGATGTAGAAATCCTGCAGCCCGGCCAGCGCCGGATGCGCCAGTGCCCGGCGAAGATAGTCGCGGATGCGCGGCAGATGCTTCAGATAATAAGGCTTGCCGTCGCGTTTTTCGAGCCGCACGAAGATGCCGAGGATCTTGGAATTGCGCTGTGCGGCCATGATTGCATAGGTTTCGCGGAATTCGTTCTCATCGAAGGCACCGGCAGCGCGTCGCGCGGCGATGTAGGCGGCGAGCGTGTGCTTTTCGATTTCGGGTGAGATAGTGACGCGCGCGTCCATGGCTAGCGAGGCGACGTCGTAGGCGGACGGCCCGATCAGCGCGTCCTGGACATCGACGACGCCGAGGCGATCGTGACCGGAACGGTCAGCGCGCCAGATCAGGTTGGGTGAATGGAAATCGCGCAGCATCAGCGTGTATTCGCGTCCCTCCAGCCGATCGAGCACCGCACTCCATTCGCTGCGGTAACCGGCGCGCAGCGCCTCTCTAGGCGGAGCGCCTGATATCGCCGGGACATACCAGTCGACCAACAATTCGGCCTCGATCATCATGGCGTCGCGGTCGAAAGGCGGCACCTCATGGAAGACGCCGGGGCCGGCCTGCATGCGGGTCGGCCATGTTTTGCCGTGCATCATGGCAAGCAGTCCGGCCGCCGCAGCGTAGCGCTCGGCCACCGGCTGGCCGCGCTTGTCGAGAAACCCTTGGGAACCGAGATGCTCCAGCAGGAGAAAACCCTGGTCGAGATCCTGGGCATAGATTTCCGGGACGCTGACGCCGCCGGCCCGCAAGGCCCGGTCGATGGCGACGAACGCCGAAACGGATTGCGCGGTGTGAGCGATCTCGGCATAGGGTTTGCCGTCGCGGACTGGCGGTCCGAGCACCAGCCTTGGCGAGTTCATCAGCACCCGCGGCGGAAATCTGGCGAGCGTGACGATCTCGTAGGAGCGAGCCGAGGCATCACCGATGAAATATCGTCGCTGCGCTTCGCCCCAACCGGCCTGCCCGAGAAAATCGCGCATTGCCAGCGATCGCGCCGCGCGCTCGAAGGCGGCGCCCTCTCCCGATAGTCTCGCCAATCGGCCGTCGCCCTGCTGGAGAAGTTCGACCAGCACCGAGGTTTTCGGCAGATATGCCTCTGCCCGCTCCGGCCATTCGACCAGCGCGGCGCCTTGCGTCAGCGCCTCGTCGAAGCCCAGCTCATCCAGCTCGGATGCCGTGCCCAAGCGGTAGAGATCGAAATGATGAACCGGCACACGCGTGTCGTAGCTCTGGACCAGCGTGAAGGTCGGGCTCGGCACGTCGAGTCCGGCATCGTCGGCCAGTGCCCTGATCAGCGCCCGTGCCAAGGTCGATTTGCCGGCGCCGAGATCGCCCTTGAGGGCGAGCACGTCGCCAATGCGCAGCGACATGGCGAGATCCTCGCCGAACCTTGCCGTCGCAGCCTCGTCGGCGAGAAAATGCTCCAGCACCAATACCGCCATCGAACGCGCTACTCGGCCGCCGCGCGGATGCCGGACGGCGTGTCGGGAAAGGTGCAAACAACCGTGGTGCCCTTATCCCTGCCGGTCTCGATGCGGACGCTGCCGCCATGCAGTTCGACAAAGCTCTTGACGATCGACAGGCCGAGCCCGGCGCCACGGCGGCGGCCGCCATTGGTGCGCGGCTCGAAGCGCCGGAACACTGAGTCAAGCAGGTCCGGCGGCATGCCGGGGCCGTCATCGTGAACGGAAAATTCCACGCCGTCGGCAAGTTGGCGGCAGGCGAGCGTTATGGTGCTCGCCTCCGGCGCGTAATTGGCGGCATTGCTGAGCAGATTGTAGAGGATCTGGCGGACGCGGATCTCGTCGCCGTGGAAGGTTTTCGGCGCGGCCGCCGCGTCGATCCTAAGCTTGATCGCATGTTCCTCCAGCCGGTCGGCGACCAGTTCGGCGGCAGCCGTAATGGTTCGATCGATGTGAACTTCGGAAATGTCGAGTTCCATGATGCCGGCATCCACCGTCGCCAGGTCGAGGATGTCGTTGACGATGGTGAGCAGGACCGAGGAGGACGAGCCGACATGCCCGATATATTCGCGTTGCTTCTGGTTCAGCGGACCAGTCGACGGCAGTGAAAGAAGCTCGGTAAAGCCGATGATGTTGGTGAGTGGCGAGCGCAGCTCATAGGAGACGTGCTGCACGAATTCGTTCTTGATCTGGTCGGACTTTTGCAGCGCCTCATTCTTGTCCTTCAGCGCCCGCTCGACATTGACGCTGTCGGTAACGTCGACGAAGGTCATCATCACCTGGCCGTTGGGCAAAGGGATGACGGCGTAGCGCAAAACGGTGCCGTTGTTCAATTCGGTTTGGCCGTGGCGGTCGCGGCGCTCGTCGTCGAAGCCGGTGATGGCGGCAACGAACCCGCCCCACGGACTGTCGACGGCACGGCGGTCGCAAAGGTCGCGGATCGTCGAGACATGGACGTTGGGTTTTGAGGCATCGGCATCCAGCCCCCACAATGCCGCGAACGCCGGGTTCGACAGTCTCAGCCTGCCGTCGGGGCCGAACACAGCGACGCCTTCGGCGAGGTTGTCGAGCGTCTCGCCCTGGACCCGGACGGCGGTCTGGTAGCGGCTTTCAAGGTCCATCTTCTCGGTCAGGTTCTCGAACACCCAGGTGACGCCGCCCTTGGGCTGCGGATTGGCGACGACGCGAATGGTCTTGCCGTCCGGCAGATGCCACCAATGCTCCTGCGATTCAACCGCGCGGTAAGCGCCGAGCAGGCTCTCTTTCCAGCGCCGCCATTCGGGCTGCTCGGCGATCTTGCCTTCGCTGCGCAGGCGGTCGAGCAGCAAGGCGTTGTCCGGCGCGCTGTGCAGGAAGCCGCTGTCGAGGCCCCATAGTTTCTGGAACGCCTGATTGAAAAACCGCAATTTCTCGTCGGTGTCGAAAATCGCCACGGCGGTGTTGAGCTGATCGAGCGTGTCGGCGTGGCTCTGCATGGTCCGCTCATATTCGGCGCGAATGGCCTCGATAGCGCTGATGTCGCAGGCAAGACCAGCCGAACCATCCGCCCCGGCAAAATCGGTCACGGCAAACATACGGCGGTCGCCTTCGATGACCGTGGAGAGCGTCTGTTCAAAGACCGCGCGCGACTTGTGCTGCGCAGCGATCGTGTCGCGCGCCTGGCCGCCGAGGAATTCCTTGCCATCGCGGACCGCCGCTTCGGCATTCTCGGCCTCGACCGCTTCGGCGTAGGCGCGGTTGACCCATTTCAGCCGCCCGTCGACAGTACGCAGCCATGACGGCATCTTGAGCGCATCCAGAAGACCGATCAGCGTCTCATGGTCGGCGGCTAAGCGCTGGTTCTCGATCTTCAGCCTGGCCTGGCTTCGCTGTGTCTCCGAAAGCGAGACGAAGCGAACCAGCCCATGCGCCGCACTCTTGCGGCCGTGAACCTCGAGCGGCTGGCCGGCCTGCGATTCGATGACCAGATCGAACGGCTTTGCCTTGTCCCGCAGTGCCGCGACGGCATGTTCGAGTGCGGCCGCCGAACGCGGCATCAGCCAGCGGCCGAAAGCCAGGAAGGCCGCCCGGTCCTCCGGCGCGCCGCTCTCGATCGGCAATGTCCCGACAAGCTCGGGCTTCTTGTTCTCGGCCGCCCATACCACCACGCGCTGATCGCGGGAATGGAGCAGCGCCTCCGAGCGCTGCAGCGCGGCATTGACGTCGGCGATACGGGTCCTGAGCTCGGCATTTTCCGCCGCGGTGCGCGCCCGTTCGCGGATCAGAAAGATGGCCGACAGCAATGCCGCCCCCATGACGCCGACGAACATGGCGAGTTGCATGACCTCGACCGTGCTGACCGACAGCCCGGCCTTTTGCGCCACGCGGGTTTGGGCATGTGCAGTAAAGCCAAGCAGCGGACTAACCAGCGCGGAAGAAGCAAGCAGCACCCCGACACGGCTGCCGGCGCGCCATAGAAGGCTGCCGCCTCTGGCAGCGGAGCCCGTGATCGAATCGTTATGGCCGCCGGAAACGGCCTGTCCCGCGCAAGGCGGGTTATCCCCCGGCATGTCTTGGTCCTCTTCGCCGCCTGAATGCAAGACCGCCCTGATGCGTGCGCCCGGGCCTCGTCCCCGGACCGCGAATCAGCACCATAGCGCTTGCGCGAATCGGCGTGAAGAATCAATCAGCGCAAAAATAAAGCCGGGCGAAAAGTCAATCGCCCGGCTTCAATATCTAGTGGCAAGTTTCGCCGTGGTTAATAGCGGTAGTGTTCCGGCTTGAACGGTCCCTGCGGAGTGACGCCGATATAGGCGGCCTGTTCGCCTGACAATTCGGTCAGGCGGGCACCGAGCTTGTCGAGATGCAGGCGCGCGACCTTTTCGTCGAGATGCTTCGGCAGGACATAGACCTGGTTCTCGTACTGGCCGGGCTTGGTGTACAGCTCGATCTGGGCCAACACTTGGTTGGTGAAGGACGCCGACATGACGAAGCTCGGGTGGCCGGTAGCGTTGCCGAGGTTGAGCAGGCGGCCTTCCGACAAAAGGATCATCCGCTTGCCGTCCGGGAAGGTGATCATATCCACCTGAGGCTTGATGTTGGTCCATTTCAGGTTGCGCAGCGAGGCCACCTGGATCTCGTTGTCGAAGTGACCGATGTTGCCGACGATCACCATGTCCTTCATCAGGCGCATGTGGTCGAGGGTAACGACGTCCTTGTTGCCGGTGGTGGTGATGACGATGTCGGCCGTCGGCGCTGCGTCTTCGAGCGTGACCACCTCGAAACCGTCCATCGCCGCCTGCAGCGCGCAGATCGGATCGACCTCGGTGACCTTGACGCGGGCGCCGGCGCCCTTGAGCGAAGCCGACGAGCCCTTGCCGACGTCGCCATAGCCGCAGACAACCGCGACCTTGCCGGCCATCATCGTGTCGGTGCCGCGGCGAATGCCGTCGACAAGCGATTCCTTGCAGCCATATTTGTTGTCGAATTTCGACTTGGTGACGGAATCATTGACGTTGATCGCCGGGAACGGCAGCAGGCCTTTTTTCTGCAATTGATAGAGCCGGTTGACGCCGGTCGTCGTCTCTTCGGTGACGCCGCGGATCGCTTCCTTCTGCTTGGTGAAGAAGCCGGGCGATGCCTGCATGCGCTTCTTGATCTGGGCAAACAGGATCTCTTCCTCTTCGCTGCCCGGATTGGACAGCACATCCTCGCCGGCCTCGGCGCGGGCGCCGATCAGGATGTACATGGTGGCATCGCCACCGTCGTCGAGGATCATGTTGGAGGTGCCGCCATCGGCCCACTGGAATATCTTGTCGGTGTAGACCCAATAATCCTCAAGCGTCTCGCCCTTGACGGCAAACACCGGAATTCCGGCCTCGGCAATGGCCGCGGCAGCGTGGTCCTGGGTCGAGAAGATATTGCAGGAAGCCCAGCGGATATCGGCGCCGAGCGCCTTAAGCGTTTCGATCAGCACCGCCGTCTGGATGGTCATGTGCAGCGAGCCGGTGATGCGCGCGCCCTTGAGCGGCTTCTTGTCGCCGAATTCTTCGCGGCAGGCCATCAGGCCCGGCATTTCGGTTTCGGCGATCTCGATCTCCTTGCGGCCCCAGCCGGCAAGCGCGATGTCTGCGACCACATAGTCCTTGCTACCCGTCATGGCAGTGCTCCGATGCGAATTGATTGCGGGACGCGCCCGCCCCGAAAGCGTGTCGGAGGGCGCGAGGTGCCGGCCTGACTAGCAGATCGGGAGTCGGACGACAATGGGATATAAAGAAATCTTTATCCGTGCATGTCTTCAGAAGCGATCAGCACGTCAGCATTCCTCGCCAAAACGGGAAGCAACCAGTTGCTCCAGCGCATCGATGACCTCTTCGGCCTCCGGGCCGGTGGCGGTGACGCGGATCGAATAACCGGGGCTCGCCGCCAGCATCATCAGGCCCATGATCGAGGTGCCGCCGACCTTGACGCCGTCCTTCTCGACCTGGACCGTGGCGTTGAAGCCGCTGGCGATTTGAACGAACTTGGCCGAGGCGCGTGCGTGCAGGCCGCGCTGGTTGACGATCGGAAAGTCGCGAACGATCTTGTCCTTTTCCGGCAACAGCGCGCTCATTTGCTGCTCAGGAGTTGACTGGCGACATTGATGTATTTACGGCCGGCAGCCTGCGCCTCATCCAGCGCGGCCGTCATGTTGTCGCCCTTGCGAACGCTGGACAGCTTGATCAGCATCGGCAGGTTCATGCCGGCAATGACCTCGATACGCCCGGATTCCATCACGGAAATGGCGAGGTTAGAGGGCGTGCCGCCGAACATGTCGGTCAAAACGATGACGCCTGATCCCGTATCGACGCGGCCGACTGCCTCGATAATGTCGCGGCGGCGCTGTTCCATATCGTCGTCGGCACCGATCGCCACGGTCTCGAAATTGTCTTGTGGCCCAACGACATGTTCCACGGCATTGCGGAACTCGGCGGCCAGTTGACCGTGCGTTACAAGCACGAGTCCGATCATTCTTTGGTGGCTCCCGTCATCGCCGCTTCACAGGCGCATTTTATGCTCGCCGACCGTTCCAGGTGGCGGGAGCGCTATCTTGTCGACGCAAGGCCCGTTGACAAGCCCAAAATTGCGCCGGCCCAAGCCAATTTGACGCATTGCAGCAAAAAATCGAAATCGGATCACAGGAAAGGCGCAATCGACAGGCGCGACATCAATGCCGGCAAGGCCGCCGCTACATTGCGCTCGGCAAGATCGATGCGCGGCACTGGTACGCCGACAACGAGTTCGCTGCAGTCTTCCTGGAAGCGGGCCATTTTGCCGGCTGGCACCAGCCGGATAATGAGGTCGATCACACAGCTTGGCTCGAACTGTATCGGTTTGGGGCCGAATCCCGGCACCTCGACGAGGCCGGCTATGCTGGCTGGTGCGCGGCAGACCAGCCGCCCGTCGCAATCTGCAGCATAGAGCTGGTCATCGCCGATCAGCCGGGAAAACAGCCCACGCTGGCTGCAATGATCGATCAAGGCGAGCGCCAGCGTCGTCTTGCCCAAGCCGGACGGTCCGGTGATGAGAATGCCGCGATCACCTATCAGGATCGCGGTGCCGTGAATATTTTCAGGCTGCACAATAGGACCAGGCGTGATTGGAATTCATCCGTCAGCCTTCCGCCGGCAGCGTCACCACGAAGCGCGCGCCCTTGATCTCGCCAGGCTTGGTGCCCGGGATGTTCTCGGCGCTCAGCGTGCCGCCATGGGCTTCAACGATCTGCCTGGATATCGACAGGCCAAGGCCCGAGTTCTGACCGAACGCCTCGCCGGCCGGCCGATCGGTATAGAACCGCTCGAAAATGCGATCGATGTTATCGGCCCGGATACCGGGTCCATTGTCGTCGATGGTGACGATGTTGAACTTGCCGGCGCGCGCCAGCGATATGGTGATGTGGCCACGTTCCTCGGGAACGAACGAGCGGGCATTCTCGATCAGGTTGGTGATCACCTGGCCGATCCTCAGATCATGACCGACGACGAAGTAGCCTTTCACGCCCTGTGGCAGTTTGGCGACCTTGAATTCGATCTCGACCGCCTTCTTGTTGCGCGTGGCCTCGCGCGAGACGGCGACCAGATCGGTGATGAACTTCTTGAGGTCGACGGTTCCCGCATCTTCCCGCGCCAGCTCGGCATCGAGACGGGAGGCATCGGAAATATCGGTGATGAGACGGTCAAGCCGCCTCACATCGTGCTGAATGATATCCATCAGCCGGCTGCGCGAATTGTCGTTCCTGGCCAGCGGCAATGTCTCCACCGCGCTGCGCAGCGAGGTAAGCGGGTTCTTCAACTCGTGCGAGACATCCGCGGCAAAACTTTCGATCGCCTCGATGCGGGCGTACAGCGCATTGGTCATGTCGCGCACGGCGATCGACAGATTGCCGATCTCGTCCTGCCGATCGGAGAAGTCGGGGATTTCCTCGCGGTTCTTGACACCGCGGCGAACCCTGACGGCTGCCGCGGAAAGCCGGCGCAGCGGATTGGCGATGGTGGAGGCCAGCAGCATCGACAGGATGGCGGTAACCAGGGCGGCAATGCCGAACACGCGCAGGATGGCCTTCCGCTCGGCCGCGACGATCTTGTCGATGTCGCCGCCTTCGGTCGACAGCATCAGCACGCCGAGAACGGCACGGAAGCGCTGGATCGGCACCGCCACAGAAACGATCTGCTCGCCTTGCTCCGAGATCCGCACGATCGTCGACGGGCTGCCGGTAAGCGCCTTGACCACTTCCGGAAACGCGGCGCCGTTGCCACCCGGCTGCTCGCGATAGACGGGCAGCTGCTTGTTGCGGAAGAAATCGAAGACGAATTTCTGGATGCGCTCCAGAAGGTCCGGCTGTTCCTCTTCGACCGGCGGCAGGTCGTAGCGAAGGATCTGGCCGCGCGAATAGAGATGGCGGGAATCGAGCAGCAGGTTGGCGTCGCGGTCGTAAATGCGGGCGCGGGTCCGCGTCGGCGAGATCAACCGCCTGAGCACCGGCGCCACGCGCTCCGGATTGATCGGGAAATCGAGGTTATCGAGCTGATCGGAGCCCGGGCCGAGGCTTTCGCCGGCCTGCAACTCGAGCAGCTTCTCCGGATCGATGCTGATCGAATCGGTCTCGACCGTCGCCGAGGCGGCGATCGCGCCGGCGATGATCTCGCCTTGAGTCATCAGGCTCTCGACACGGGCGTCGATCAGCCCGTCGCGAAAGGTATTGAGATAGAGAATGCCGGTGACCAGGACGGCAAGGCCGGCAAGGTTGAGAAAGAGGATACGCCGCGTCAGGCTGGAAAAGATGTGATGGCCGAGAAACCGGCGCATCGGCACCGTAATTTTCGACACGAAGGCGGGCAGAATCCGCGGCGGGCGCCTGGCGGCGCCCGACCGTCTCACTCGCTCTACTTGCACTGCCATCGAATAGCAGCTCCCGCTCGACTCAAGCTTCGCGGAACCGATATCCGACTCCGTAAAGGGTTTCGATCATTTCGAAGTCATCATCGACGGCCTTGAACTTTTTGCGTAGCCGCTTGATGTGACTGTCGATGGTGCGGTCATCGACATAAACCTGCTCATCATAAGCCGAATCCATCAGCGCATCACGGCTTTTTACAACGCCCGGACGCTGGGCCAGCGAATGCAGGATGAGGAACTCGGTGACGGTCAGCGTCACCGGCTCGCCCTTCCAGGTGCAGGTGTGGCGCTCCTGGTCCATGACAAGCTGGCCGCGCTCAAGCGACCGGGCCTGCTGGTTGGGCGCCTTGGCCGCCGCCTCGCGGGTGCTGGCGCGGCGCAGCACGGCGCGGACGCGCTCCACCAGAAGACGCTGCGAGAAGGGTTTGCGGATGAAGTCGTCGGCGCCCATCTTGAGGCCGAACAGTTCATCGATCTCGTCGTCCTTGGAGGTCAGGAAGATCACCGGCAGGTCGGATTTCTGACGCATCCGGCGCAGCAACTCCATGCCGTCCATGCGCGGCATCTTGATGTCGAGGATGGCGAGGTTCGGCGGGCGCGCCGCCAGTCCCTCCAGCGCCGATGCCCCATCCGTGTAGGTTTCGACCCGATAACCCTCGGATTCGAGGGCGATCGAAACCGAAGTCAGAATGTTGCGATCGTCGTCGACAAGCGCGATTGTTGCCATTTCAAGCGGCTCCCTCATGAGCTGTCCCTTCTTTCGTCGAGAAGGGGCTTTTGCAGGACAAATTAGGTACAAAATGTGGCATAGGCTGTATCCGCTGTCACGCGCGGCATGTCGACGGCCACAATTGTACCTCGATATGGATTGGACGAATGAACATCGCCAATCCTTTGGGCAACCATCAGTGTTTTTGCACATATAAACGATTTAAACAACTTTCAAAATATTTAAATCGATTAATGATTTGATATCATTCGCCTTTTCTGGTTTTGACGTTTTTAGCTCCTGCAATGGGGGTTCCGGAATTCGCCGGTAAAGACGCGGTAAATCGAAGAAGGGACACCCATGTCGGAAGCCGGCAAACGCAATCTTGCATGTGCAATCGATCGGATCGGCCTAAGAACCACGGGCGTGGTGCGCTATAATTTCGGCGCGGCCGCGCTCTACGAGGAGGCAATCCGCCGTGGCGAGGCCCGACTCACCGCGCATGGCGCGCTTGCCGCCGAGACCGGGCAGCACACCGGCCGCTCGCCCGGGGACAAATTCGTGGTGCGCGACGAAAGCACCGCGCCGCATGTATGGTGGGACAACAACAAAGCGATTTCGCCGATCCAGTTCGATACGCTGCTTGCCGATTTTCGCGCCCACGCGGCTGGAAAGGACCTTTATGTGCAGGACCTGGTCGGCGGCGCCGACGAGGAGCTGAAGCTGCCGACCAGGGTGATCACGGAGCTTGCCTGGCACTCCTTGTTCATCCGCAATCTGCTCATCCGACCGGCCGCCGCCGAACTCGAGCATTTCATGCCCGATTTGACGATCATCGACCTGCCGTCGTTCCGCGCCGATCCCGCCCGCCACGGCACGCGCGGCGAAACGGTGATTGCCGTCGATCTTTCGCACATGATCGTGTTGATCGGCGGTACCTCGTATGCCGGCGAGATGAAGAAGTCGGTGTTCACCGTGCTCAACTACCTGCTGCCGGCAAAAGGTGTGATGCCGATGCACTGCTCGGCCAATGAAGGGCCCGTCGGCGACGCGGCCGTTTTCTTCGGCCTTTCCGGGACCGGCAAGACGACGTTGTCGGCCGACCCGTCGCGCACGCTGGTCGGCGACGACGAGCATGGCTGGGGACCGCACGGCATCTTCAATTTCGAGGGCGGCTGCTATGCCAAGACGATCAAGCTTTCGGCCGAAGCCGAGCCGGAGATCTTCGCCACCACCCAGCGCTTCGGCACGGTGCTGGAGAATGTGGCGCTCGACGCAGGCCGCGTGCCGGATTTCGACGACGGCGGGCTGACCGAAAACACACGCTGCGCCTACCCGCTCCACTTCATCCCCAACGCCAGCAAGACGGGGCGCGCCAGCCACCCGAAGAACATCATCATGCTGACCGCCGACGCATTCGGTGTGATGCCGCCGATCGCGCGGCTGACCCCGGCGCAGGCCATGTACCATTTCCTCTCCGGCTATACCGCCAAGGTGGCGGGGACCGAGAAGGGCGTTACGGAACCCGAAGCGACATTTTCGACATGCTTCGGCGCACCGTTCATGCCGCGGCATCCGTCGGAATACGCCAATCTGCTGCGCGAGCTCATCGCCCGCCACGGCGTCGATTGCTGGCTGGTCAACACCGGCTGGACCGGCGGCGCCTACGGCACCGGCAAGCGAATGCCGATCAAAGCAACGCGGGCGCTGCTTGCGGCGGCGCTCGACGGCTCGCTGAAAGCGGCCGACTTCCGCACCGACGCCAATTTCGGTTTCGACGTACCGGTGACGGTTGCCGGCGTCGACCGCGCCATTCTCGACCCTAGATCGACCTGGATCGACAAGCCCGCCTACGACCGGCAGGCGGCAAGGCTGGTCGGTATGTTCGTCGACAATTTCGAAAAGTTCGAAGCCCATGTCGACGCCACCGTGCTCGGCGCCGCACCACGCATGCAGATAGCGGCTGAATAGCCGTCGCCCCCTGGTGATGCTTCAAGGCCCGGCTTCGATCGGGCCTTTTCTTTTTTCGCCTGCCGCGCCATGAGTGCGGCATGAACGCCGACGACAAGATCATCATTACCGACGATGCGGTGATTAATCCGGGCGACCTGCACGAGGACTTCATCCGTTCGTCCGGCCCGGGCGGCCAGAACGTCAACAAGGTGGCGACGGCAGTGCAATTGCGCTTCGATGCCGCCAATGCGGCTGGCCTGTCGGAGCGGGTGCGCGAACGGACCATCAAGCTTGCCGGCCAGCGCGCCACCAAGGACGGCGTCATCGTCATCGAAGCTGGACGCTTCCGCACCCAGGAGCAGAACCGGGCGGACGCCCGGGCGCGGCTGACGGCACTGGTCGCCAAGGCCGCCGAACCACCACCACCGCCGCGCAAGAAGACCAGGCCGTCCAAAGGCGCGGTCGAAAGACGGCTCAAGAGCAAGGCCGGGCGCGGCTCGATCAAGAAACTGCGCGGCCGGGTCGGGGATGAGTGACAGCCGAAGCGGCTTCGGATCTCAGATCGCCGGTTAAAGCGCGCAGCCACCGTCGGAGGCGGCTTTCGGGTCGCCGTTTTCATTTGACGGTGGCATTCTGATTTCTCCAGACCAACGGATTAAGCGACGCGATGCTCGTACTGCCCAAAGGCGTCCGCCATATGCCCGGCTACCTGTCGCGCGCCATGCAGGAAGTGCTGGTGGAAGATATCAGGCAGGTCGTGCAGAAGGCGCCGCTGTTCGTGCCGGCGATGCCGCGTACCGGCAAGGAGATGAGCGTGCGCATGACCAATTGCGGTCCGCTGGGCTGGGTCACCGACAAGGAGCACGGCTATCGCTACCAGCCGACCCACCCGGTGACCGGAAGGCCTTGGCCGCCGATCCCGGAGATGCTGCTCGAACTGTGGCGGGATGTATCTGCCTATGCGCACCCGCCGGAAGCCTGCCTGGTCAATTTCTATTCGCAGGATGCCAAGATGGGTCTTCACCAGGACCGCGACGAGAGCGATTTCTCCGCGCCTGTCGTCTCGGTGTCGCTCGGCGACGATTGCCTGTTCCGGGTCGGCCAGACGACGCGCGACGGCGCCACCAAATCGTTCAGGCTGAGGAGCGGCGACGTCGTCGTGCTTGGCGGCGAAGGGCGGCTCTGCTTTCACGGCGTCGACCGTATCTACCCGTCGACCTCGGCATTGCTCAGGAGTGGCGGCCGCATCAATCTGACGCTGCGACGGGTGACGATGCCGAAATAGGCTGTTCGGGTGGCCGGTGGCCCGCGCGGACATAATCGTCGCGCAGATAGATGCGCTCGGTCTCGTCCTCGATAAGAATGCGGTAGTGCGCCAGGATGGCGTCAAAGCCAAAACGCCCCATCAGTTGGCTTGTCCACATTGTGTTGTTTTTCTTGAAGACGACGATATCCGGGCGCAGACGCGCGAACTCTTCGCGTTTGCTTTCGACGTAGCGCGCCATGATGGCTTGGTAACGCATGGCTTCGGCGGTGTCACCCGAGAGAGCTGCCTGCCGGGACAGGGAAAGTGCGAACGCTCCAAGCCAATCGCTGACGTGGGTCGAAACGAACTGCCCATCGATCATACGGTTCAACGGATGTCCCGAGGAAATATCCGAACTGACCAACGCTACGGTCGGCCGATCGGTGGCGGCGCGAATTGCGGCAATCAGCGCCGGCCCTGGTTTCTGGGTACTCCAGTACGGCAAGAAAGCGATTGCCACCGCCGCCAATGCCCAAGCTCGCGAAGGAGCCGTCACGAACGTCAACAGCTTCGACGGCTGCTGCACGATCCTGGGCAGTGCCAGCAGGCAGAAAATGGCTGCCACAGCGCAAAAGATCGCGGGATAGGCATGATAAGACCAGCCTTTGGCTTGGTAGAACAGGGGAAACATGCCGGCGATCGATGCAGCCAACGCTACCGCCGCCAGCTCTGGAACCCGCCTGGCCGGCCACAGCCACCAGATCAGGAAGACAAGGAAACACCACGAGAAACCGTAGCCGATCACAATCGGCCAAAAGATGCCGATCTTTGCATAAACATCCGCCAAGAGGGGATAGATGTCGCGCACGAATTCCGGATGGATCAGCGTGACCGTGCCGAGATAGACAACGCAGATGCCGCCAATGACCCAGTGTTCCAGGGCGAAGATCGATTTCAGACTGCGCCGGCGCACTGCAACGACCAGCGCCGGCGCCAACACCATGATCGCATAGTAGGGCTTGACCAGCAGCAGAATGCTGCCCGACAGGCCGGCGAGTACGGCGAGCCCGGGGTCTGGTTGGGCAGCTGCATCTCTGCGCGCGCGCCAGGCATGAAGCGCAAGCAGCGGCATGAAAAGTGCCATGCCGATATGCTCCCGCTCGCTGAAGGCATTTCCGGGGAAGACCACCAACATTGCGCAAAACGCTGGCCCCAGTGCAAACAATGATGCAGTTTCGGTGAAACCCGCACGCTTGACGATCACGCCCGAGAGCGAAAGTCCGATAAGCACGGCAAGGTATGTCCAGGCCTCAACCAGGATTTCCGGGGCGGTGCCCAGCAATCTGGCCGCAGCCACTGGCGGCAGATAGAGCCAGACGCTGAATGGGGGATTGGTCTCGTAGATTTGCGAGTAAAGCCGCTCACCGGACAGCATACGCTCGCAGACCGTGATCAGCCAGCTAGTGTCGGGAACAGTCCCCCAACGTCGCTGCCAGAAGATCGAGAAGACGGTGACTGCGGCAATGGCCAGGACATTGCGGCTAGGAAGCAGCGACGCCGCAATATCCCGGTCGCGCCAGCGGCTCAAGCCGCCAATGTCGTTCGAGACGCTCATGCTGTTGCACCGAGGCTCTCGAGATCGAGCCATATGTCGTCCAGCGGAGCGATTGGATCCAGCCGTGTCATGGGTTTCCGGGGGGCTCCTGCTCAATCGGTTTGGAGCGGCGCAGGCGCCGTGTAACGCAGATAGACAGTGATTTCCGGCTCGGCGTGCAGCAGACGATAGTCGGCCAAGGCGACCTGGATCCGCTTGTCCTGCAGCATCAAGGCAGTCCACGCGGGCGAGCCTGACAGCACGATATCGGGCTTCTTCGCTGATATCTCGGCGGCGTTTTCGCCGATCACCCGATCGCGGATGCTTTCAAGTTCCGGTCTCCGTTCGAGATCGCCGGTGACGCGGGCGAGCGTGTCCGCGTTGGAGACCGCCCAGGCGCTCGGATGGCGTGATATGAACCTGCCGCCGACCAGCCTGGCGAGGGGATGGGCAACCTGCATCTGGTCGGCAATCGACATGATGGTCGGAGTTTCGAACGTTGCGCGGATCGCGGCGACAGACCGGGCGACCGGGCCGTTATCCGTCGTCAGCGCCGCGTACTGTGCCCTGACCGCTATTTGCAGCACCAGCACGCAGCCGAAGATCAGGGCGGCTTTGCGAACGAAGCCTGCACTGCCGAATGTGCCGAACCGCACAAGCTGGATGCCAAATGCAAGTGTCGCAACAACGACCATCGGCAGCGCGTGATTGGGCCAACCCTTGCCCATGACGATGAAGGCCGGAATGAACCCCAGGGCGGTCAGGAGCGGAATCCTGACGTCCCAGTTCGTCTTTCTCAGGCCGCCGGCCGCAAGCACGGTGGCGGCGGCCAGAAGCAGCACCACTTTCGGCCAGTTTGCCAGCATATCGGCGGCAGAGGCCCTCAACGGAAGATAGACCTCCCTGACCAAGGGCAGGACGTCGCTGATGTAAGCGCGGTCGAAGAGCGCGATGGACGCGATATAGGCGGCCACGATCGCAGCGCCCACCAGGTTCTCTGCGACGAAGAGCGGTCTCAGCGACCGCCTTTCAAGCGCAAGACAGAGCGACGGCACCATGAAGGCCAGCACAAAATAGGGCGGCTTGACCATGACCACGACCGCCGCGCCGAAGCCCGCGACCATGTGCTCCAGGCGCGAACCCGCGCTGAAATCCAGGTTCCGCTGACGTGTGCATTGCAACGCCACCCAAGGCAGAATGGCAATCAATGCGAAGTGCTCGCGTTGGCCGAATTGATCCGGCATGAAACACAGGATCAAAAACAGGGCCGCCGCTGCCGCCCACAGCGCATGAGGCTGCCGGTAGACCGGTTCATCGCGCGCGAGAATGCGGACGGAAACGAAAAGACTGGCCAGGCTCAGGCAAACGACGCCAAGCGTCAGCCAGAATTCCGCACGCATGCCAGTGAGCTTTTCCAGGAGCATGAACGGCATGTAGAGCCAGATCGAGAAAGGGGGGTTGGTCTCCACGATGTCGGTGTTGAGCCGCTCTCCGCCAAGCAGGCGGTCGCAGACGACCAGAAGCCACGACACGTCAACATTGGTCGGAATTGCAACGGTCGATAGCCAGACGGCGTATGTGACGACCAGACTGGCCAGCAGCAACGGAGCACCCGCTACGCCCACAAAGGGCGAGAAGCGGTTGGCGCCGGGCAGCAGTTCACTGAGCGATCGCGCGCTAGAGACCACGAAACACCCACCGCCCGAGGACGACATAGTTGATGACCGGCACGGCAATGCAGGTGAGCAGGATCGGGATTGCGGCAGGGACGCCGAGCATCTGGGTCAAAAGCCCCGGCAGGGCGATCGCGACGGCGAGGCCGGAAGCGGTGAGCAGGAGGAAGCGGGGCAATTCCATAGCGTGGCTGCCGCCCGAGGTGAACGTGAAATATTTATGCCCGGTGTAGGAGAACAGCGCGGCGACGGCGTAGGCCGCAAACGATGTGAGCGCCGCCGGCAGGGCCGCCGTTGCCTGTCCACGCGACAGCAGAAAAGCGCAAACGGCGTAGATCAGCGTCGACGCGATGCCAATCAGCGCAAAGCGCGATAGTCGACGATACGAGCCGGTGCCCATGACGCGGTCAAGCTGCCAATTTCTCGTCGAGGCGAGCGGTTTCGACGGCGCTGTCCTCGCGGAATACCGCCAGCAGCGAAACCCCGAAGGGCAAGCTTGCATTTGGTATGATGCGGCCTTCCGCCGAAAACACTGCCTTCATCGCCGCATTCAGTGGTTTTGGCGGCGTGGCATGGCCGGCTGGCAAGGCCGACTTGCGCAACCTGTCCACCAGTCGTGCCAGCGCCGCTACCGGGAAGAGCGCGGCATTTGTGTAGCTCAGCCGGTCGATCGCGAAACCAGCCCTTTCGATTCGTTCACGCAGCAGATTGCGTGAATAGCGCCGCATATGATGCAGCCCCACATCATGCGTGCTCCACAACCATTGGTGTGCGGGCACAGTGAGGACGACGCTGCCGCCCGGTTTCAGCACTTGGCGGATCGCGGCAAGCGACGCCTCGTCTTCGGCGACATGCTCCAGCACGTCGAACAGGCAGACGAGGTCGCAGCTTTGCGGCGCGACGGGAATGTTGTCCGGCAGATGTCCGGCGAGGAAGTCGCGGCCGGTCTTTTCCCAGGCAATCCTGCGCGCGAGATCGCTCATCTCGACTGCCGTCACTGCGCCGAACTGCTCCAGCATCCGGATGTTGCCGCCGGTGCCGGCGCCGATCTCGACGATGCGCGCGTTTTCAGGCAGGCCGATGCTGCGAATGACCGCCTCGGCGATGGCGCGACGCCCGCAGAACCACCAATGCTCGTCTTCGGTGGCGGCCATCTGTCGGTAGGCGTCGATCTCCATCAGCTCATTCCCTCATATTTGCGGCGCACGATGTAGATCGGACGCTGCTTGATCTCGGCGTAGACCCTGCCGAGGTATTGTCCGATAATGCCGATGCCGAGTAACTGGATGCCGCCAAGGAAAAGAACACTGACCAGCAGGGAGGCGTAGCCGGGCACATCAACGCCAAAGATCATTGTCTTGGCGACGATCAGCAGGCCGTACAGGAACGACAGCGCGGAAATCGTCGCGCCGACATAGGTCCAGATTTCAAGCGGAGCGGTGGAGAAGCTGGTGATGCCTTCGAGCGCGAAGTTCCACAGCTTCCAGCCGGAGAATTTCGACTGGCCGGCGATGCGCTGATCGCGGACATATTCGACGCTTGCGGTGCGGAACCCGACCCAGGCGAACAGGCCCTTCATGAAACGACGGCGTTCGGGCAAAGACCGCAGCGCCTGGATGACCTGGCGGTCGATCAAACGGAAGTCGCCGACATCGTGCGGGATCTTCTGCTGCGCGATCCAGTTGTGAACGCGGTAGAACATCGAGGCGGAGCGCTGCTTGAGAAAGCTGTCGCTCGACCGATTGGCTCGCTTGGCCAGAACAACCTCAAAACCCTCGCGCCACTTTTCCACAAGCAGCGGAATGACATGCGGCGGATCCTGCATATCGACATCCATCGGGATCGCTGCATCGGCATCGCAGCTGTCGAGCCCCGCGGTCATCGCGGCTTCCTTGCCGAAATTGCGTGAAAGGTCGATTACGTGGATACGTGGATCGGTTTGTTGGGCTTCGATCAGCTTTTCGAGCGTCGTATCGCTGCTGCCGTCGTTGACGAAGATGAACTCGAGGGCAACGCCTTTGTCCTTCAGCGGCGCGGTGCTTTCGCATACCGCCTTCAGGAATGGAGCAATTGCGCCTTCCTCATTGTGGACAGGCACGATCAGGGCAATCGTTGCGCCGCCGCTGCCCGGACGTGCGATGCGGTCAGCTGCCGGCCGATCGATGTTTAGGAATGGCGCATTCATTTGTTTGCCGAGCCCGCAGATCAGGCCCGACAATAGAAAGACTGGGTTAAGATGACTTTAAGGAATGTCCCGGGATTTCACAGTTTCCTGAGCGCCACTTCCTCGACCAGATGGTTGGCGCCCTTGCGCAGGATGAGATCGGCTCGGGCGCGGGTCGGCAATATATTCTCGCGCAGATTCTTCAGGTTGATGTTGGTCCACAGGCCCTCGGCGATGGCGCGGGCCGCATCCTCGGAAAGTTGCGAATAGCGGTGGAAGAAGGAGGCCGGGTCGCGGAAGGCGGTTTCGCGCAGCCGCATGAAGCGGGCGATATACCAGTGATGGATCAGCGCCTCCTCGGCATCGATATAGATGGCGAAGTCGAAGAAATCCGACAGGAAAGGCACGATCTTGCCGTCCTTGGGCAGCTTGCCCGGCTGCAGGACATTAATGCCTTCGAAGATCAGGATGTCGGGCCGGTCGATGGTCTGGAACTCGCCCGGAATGACGTCATAGGTCAGGTGCGAATAGACCGGCGCGCGGACGTTGCGCTGCGCCGATTTGATGCCAGACAGGAAGCGCAGCAGCGCGCCGACGTCGTAGCTGTCCGGAAAGCCCTTGCGCTCCATCAAATTGTTGCGGCGCAGGATTTCGTTCGGCAGCAGGAAACCGTCGGTGGTGACCAGGTCGACCTTGGGACTCGACGGCCAGCGCGCCAGCAGCTCCTTTAGCACGCGCGCCGTGGTCGATTTGCCGACCGCCACGGAACCTGCAATGCCGATGATGAACGGTGTCTTGGCCGCGTCCAGCGCGTTGAAGAAGGCCTGGCGTTGCCTGAACAGGAGTTGACTGGCTTCGACATGAGCCGACAACAGCCGTGACATCGAAAGATAGATGCGCTCGACCTCGTGGAGATCGACCGGATCGTTCAGCGACCGCAGACGACGGACCTCGTCCTCGGTGAGCGTCATCGGCGTATCGGCGCGGAACCGCGACCATTGCTCGGCCGAGAAGAAACGATAGGGTGAATACTTCTCGGTAGGAGCGAGCTGGTCCATCGAGTTCCTCCGCAGCGATCAGCCCCGGTCCAGCCGAGACGCCTTTTCGGCGATGCCCGAACGACCGGTGCGGCGTTCAAGCTCGTTGAGCACATTGCTCAGCGGAATGTCCGCTATGCCGAGAACGACAAGCCAATGATAGATGAGATCGGCGCTTTCCGAAACAAGCGCGTCCCGGTCGGCGCTGACGGCTGCGATCACCGTTTCGACCGCCTCTTCGCCGAGTTTCTGCGCTGCCTTGCTCATGCCGCGCTGAAAGAGCTTGGCCGTCCACGAATCCGGATCGCCGGAACGTGCGCGTTCGCCAATAATCTTCTCCAGTTCGGAGAGCGAGAACTCGGTCATGACGGCGTTTACGGCCTCTTCTTAGCCGGAAAGGCTCTAGGACCGATTACCCGGCGAGTCCAGCCGCATCGGCAGTCCGGCCTGAGCCATGTGCAGCTTGGCTTCGGCGATGCTGTAGGTGCCGAAATGGAAGATCGACGCCGCCAGCACCGCGCCGGCATGGCCGTCGCGAATGCCTTCGACAAGGTGGTCGAGCGTGCCGACGCCACCGGAAGCGATGACCGGCACGCATACGGCATCGGCGACCGCGCGGGTAAGGGCTATGTCGTAGCCGGCCTTGGTGCCGTCGCGGTCCATCGATGTTAGCAGGATCTCGCCGGCGCCGAGATCGACCACTCGCCGAGCGAACTCGACGGCGTCGATGCCGGTCTTCTCGCGGCCGCCATGGGTGAATATCTCCCAGCGATCAGCCTCGCTCGCAGCGGACACTTTCTTGGCATCGATGGCGACGACGATGCACTGGTTGCCGAATTTGTCGGCAGCCTCGGCGACAAAATTTGGGGTCTTCACCGCCGCCGTGTTGATCGACACCTTGTCGGCGCCGGCCAGTAGCAGCTTCCTGATGTCGGCGACCTGACGGACGCCACCGCCAACGGTCAGCGGCATGAAACATTGTTCGGCGGTGCGGGCGATGACATCGAAAATGGTCTCGCGGTTTTCCGACGAGGCGGTGATGTCGAGAAAGCAGAGCTCGTCGGCGCCGGCCGCGTCATAGGCTTTTGCCGCTTCGACGGGATCGCCGGCATCGACCAGGTCGACGAAATTGACGCCCTTGACGACACGGCCGTTCTTGACGTCGAGACAGGGGATGACGCGGGCTTTCAGCATCAGATCCTCTCGATCGCCGCAAGAAAGTCGACAAGCAGCTGGCCGACGACGGGCGGAACTTCGGACTGGGAATCAAAGGCCGGGTCGTAGGCCGAGAGCGTCACGCCGACGATTGGGATTGACCTGGCCAGTCCGCAGGCAAGCTGCCGTAGCTGTTCCGGACTCGGGCCGCCCGGGTGCGCGTAGCGGTTCACCTGCAACACATCCGGATCGAGGACATCCAGGTCGAGATGCAGATGCGCCCGCACAGTCCCTGTCGCCGTGAGCTTTCCGATCATATCGAGTGCACCGGCACATTCGGTGCGCACGATCGGCAAAGTTTCCAGCAGTCGCTTTTCGTCGGGATCGAGGTCGCGGGCATCGACCAGCATGCAGCGCGCCGGGTCTATCGGCCGGAACGCCGGAATTGCTGCCGCCATCGGATGCCAGCAGAGCCCGAGCGTCGCCGCCAGCGCCATGCCGTCGAGAAAGCCGTAGGAGGACGTCTCCGGCGTGTTGAGATCGCCATGCTGGTCGATCCAGATGATCGAATCCGCAACTTCACCGGCGACCGCACCGGCGGCGGTCAGGCAATTTCCAGCAAGGATAATGGGGAAGCGTCCTCCATCGCGGGCGAGGTTAACCCTGGTCGCGACGGCGTTGCAGACGGCGAAGCCGGTTGCAATTTCGCGCCCCTGCTCGTCTCCGACCTTGCCGATATCTTCGACGGCGACGTCATGGCCAGCCACGGTCAGGGCTTCGACCAGCCCACCGCCGATGATGGCGTCCGGCCCCTGGCCGCACCCTTCGTGATAGTGCCCGCTGTCGTAGGGAGCAACGATAATCGAGACCTTCACGTTTCACACCCCTGCCATCGGTTTGCCACGCAGGATCGCCAATGCCTCGGCCGGGTCGATGCGGCCGTCGTAGAGGGCGCGTCCGGAGATCGCGCCTTCGAGCTTGCGGGCATCGGGCAGGGTCATGCGCACGATGTCGGCGATCGAGGCGAGCCCGCCCGAGGCGATAACCGGGATCGACACCGCGTCGGCGAGATCGATGGTGGCGTCCCAGTTGATGCCGGTCAGCACACCGTCGCGGTCGATATCGGTGTAGATGATGGCGGCGACGCCGGCACCCTCGAATTTCCTCGCCAGTTCAATGACGCCGAGGCTCGAGGCTTCAGCCCAGCCTTCGACCGCGACCTTGCCGCCCTTGGCGTCGATGCCGACGGCGATCTTGCCCGGGAATGCCTTGCAGGCCTGCCTGACCAGATCCGGATCGCGCACCGCCACCGTGCCAAGAATGACGCGGGCCAGCCCACGGTCGAGCCAGTCCTCGATCTGCGCCAGGGTGCGGATGCCGCCGCCGAGCTGCACCGGATTGCTCGTCGCCTTCAGGATGGCGCCGACCGCGGCGCTGTTGACGCTCTGGCCCTTGAAGGCGCCGTTGAGGTCGACGACGTGCAACCATTCGAAGCCCTGCTCTGCGAAGGCGCGCGCCTGAGCGGCGGGATCGTCATTGTAGATGGTGGCGGTCGCCATGTCGCCATGCCTGAGGCGCACGCATTTGCCGTCCTTGAGGTCTATCGCCGGAAACAGAAACACCTTCAGGCGCCTTCGACGATGACAAAGTGGCCGGTCGAGCCGGCGAGCCTGTACTTCAAGGCCTCCTGGTATTCAGGCGAGCCGTAGCATTCCAGCGCCTTTTCATAGGATTCGAATTCCACCAGCACGTGGCGATTGCCTGCCGGTCCTTCCGGGCTGGTGTACCGCCCGGCGCGCACCGGGAACTTCGCGCCGTATTTCGCGAAAGCCGCGGCATTGGCCTCGATGTACTGCTTGTAGATCTCGGGATCGTGGACATCGACCATTGCCATCCAATAGCCCTTCTTGCTCATGGTTCAGGGCCTCCAGCCTAGGAAATTGGTGATCAGCGCCAGGCCCAGCGCCTGGCTCTTCTCGGGGTGGAATTGCGTTCCGGCTAGGTTGTCGCGGGCGACAGCGGCCGTTACCGGGCCGCCATAGTCGGCAACCGCCAGCACCTCATCCTCCTTCCGTGCATCGAGATGGTAGGAGTGGACGAAATAGGCGTGCAGTCCCTTGCCACCCGTCGCAATGCCGGAAAACAGCGGATGCTTGCGCTTCAGGTCAATCGTGTTCCAGCCGATCTGCGGGATCTTCAGTGTCGGATCGGCCGGCGTGATCTCCTTGACGTCGCCGGCGACCCAGCCAAAGCCCTTTGTGACGGTCTTTTCCAGGCCTCGCTCCGACATCAGCTGCATGCCGACGCAGATGCCGAGGAACGGCCGAGCCTTGGCGATCGCCACCTCCTCGACCGCTTCCCACATGCCGGCGACCGCACGCAGTCCAGCGGCGCAATCGGCATAGGCACCGACGCCGGGCAGGACGATGCGGTCGGCGGTCCTGACCCGCTCGGCATCGGCGGTGAGTTCGATCGCGGCGGCAATGCCGGCTTCATGCGCAGCACGCTCGAAGGCCTTGGTGGCCGAGCGCAGATTGCCCGACCCGTAATCGATGATCGCCACCCTCATCTCAGGGCTTTCCCGGAATATGGTTCAGCCCCAGCGCCAGGCCCATCTGCGCCGACCGGGCATGTGCTGCGTCTGGGACGATGCGTTGCACCGTCGGTTGTTCATCCGACTGAGCATCGGCTTCCAATGCATAGCGGACGTCTGCGTCGTCGAGCCTGTCGGCCTCGACCACGCCCCATTCATGCCAGCCGCGACGGCGCAGGGCTGCGATCCGCAAGCCCTGCCCTTCCAGTCCGACAAAGAGCATGACAAGCAGGGATAAAAGCGAGCCGGCTGTTTCCAGGTCCAGCCTTTCGCCCAGCATCGAGAGCAGGCCCATGGCGACAAACGCCAATGCCGCCTCGACCCACAGCCGGTGCCAGGCCAGCCACAGCGGCGGCACTAGGAAGCCGAGCCAGGCAAAGCCGTCACGGATAAAGGTAGTGTCCACGCTTTCGCTGCGGCCTGGCGGCTCCATTACGACATAGATGGCCATGGCGTTACCCTTTCAGGGATCCCTTGGTGGAGGGAACCGCGTCCGGCTGGCGCAGGTCGCGCTCAAGTGCCGAACGCAACACACGCGCCACGGCCTTGAAGCAGGTCTCGGCGACGTGGTGGTTGTTGGCGCCGTAATGATTGGTGACATGCAGCGTGATGCCGGCATTCTGCGCCAGCGCGTGGAAGAATTCGCGCACCAGCTCGGTGTCGAACGTACCGATCTTCGGCGACGAGAATGAAACATTCCAGACCAGAAAAGGCCGGCCGGAGACATCGATTGCCGCCCGCGTCAGTGTCTCGTCCATGGCGAGATCGATCGAGGCGTAGCGCATGATGCCGCGCCGCTCGCCCAATGCCTTGGCCAGCGCCTGGCCGAGCGCAATGCCCGTATCCTCGACCGTGTGGTGGTCGTCTATGTGCAGGTCGCCCTTGGCCCTCACGGTCATGTCGATCAGCGAATGGCGCGACAACTGGTCCAGCATATGGTCGAAGAAGCCGACGCCCGTCGAAATGTCGGATTTGCCCGAGCCGTCGACCTGAACCGATACGGCGATGTCGGTTTCCCTGGTCTTGCGGCTTATCTCGGCGGAACGGGGCGCCATGACCTCATCCTTGTCTCAGATTTTGCACGATTCAGGCGTTCACATGCCTGAAAACGAAAGCCTTCTAGCAGCATGATCCGGCGATTGCCAGTTACCGCTGCGGAGCCCGATCCGACCCGGTGGATGGCCGGTTTGCAATCGTCCGGCCTATGCATACATATGGCCGATCAAGTCACTCGTAACGCGCCGATCGCCTCGATGGGATCGGTGCTTATCGGAGCAGAAAATGTCGAATGAACTGACCATGCATGCCACGACCATCCTGACCGTGCGCAAGGGCGGCAAGGTGGTGATCGCCGGCGACGGCCAGGTCAGCCTCGGCCAGACCATCATGAAAGGCAACGCCAAGAAGGTGCGCCGCATCGGCAAGGGCGGCAACGTCATCGCCGGTTTCGCCGGCGCCACCGCCGATGCCTTCACTCTGCTCGAGCGGCTTGAAGCCAAGCTCGAACAATATCCCGACCAGCTGACACGCGCCTGCGTCGAGCTTGCCAAGGACTGGCGCACCGACCGCTATTTGCGGCGGCTGGAAGCGATGATGCTGGTGGCCGACAAGTCGGTGTCGCTGGCGCTGACCGGCACCGGCGACGTGCTGGAGCCCGAATTTGGCGTCATGGCCATCGGCTCGGGCGGCAATTACGCGCTGGCAGCGGCACGCGCGCTGGTGGACAGCGACAAGGGCGCAGAGGAGATCGCCCGCAAGGCGATGCAGATCGCGTCAGACATTTGCGTCTACACCAACAACAACTTCGTCGTCGAAACCCTCGATGCCGCCTGAGCGGAGCCTCCGCTATGGTTTTCGGCCGGTGACCCAGAGGGACCTGCCGATGATCGCCGGCTGGCTTGCCGAGCCGCATGTCGCCGAATGGTGGAACGACCCAGAGACCGAGATTGCGGAGATCCGCGAGCATATCGACAGCATTTCGGTCGAGCCGCTGATTATCGAGCTCGACGGAAAGCCCATCGGCTATTTGCAGAGCTACGATCCGCATCTGGAGGACGGCCATCCCTATAGCGACCAGCCGTTCGGCACGCTCGGCATCGATCTGTCGATCGGCGTGCCGGAGCTTGTCGGGGTCGGCCACGGCTCGGCGATCGTCCGGCAGTTCGTCGAGCAGCTTTTCGAGGAAGGTACGCCGCGCGTCATCATCGACCCGGACCCCGCCAATGCACGGGCTATCCGTGCCTATGAAAAGGCCGGTTTCACGGCTATCGATCGCAGGAAGTCGGAATATGGCGATGCCGTGCTGATGGCGATTGATGCCCCAGAGGGTGATGCCGAACAGGGTGACGCAGAAGAGGGGCAATAGCAGCATGAGCGTATCCAGCGACAAAACCGTCTCGGCCTACTACGACAGTTGGCGAATGGGGCTTCTGCTGGTTCTCGGCCTGGTCATCTTCCAGGCCGGGGTCCTCTACGGCATGGGGCGGACGCCGATCTGTACCTGCGGCTACGTCAAGCTGTGGCACGGCATTGTGCAAAGCTCGGAGAATTCCCAGCATATTTCGGACTGGTACAGCTTCTCGCACATCATTCACGGCTTCCTGTTCTATGCGCTGGCGTGGTTCGTTTTCCCGCGCTCGCCGATCGGGCTCAGGCTGGCCTTTGCGGTGGTTATAGAGGGCGGCTGGGAGCTGCTCGAGAACAGCCCTTTCATCATCGATCGCTATCGCGCCGGCACGATCTCGCTCGACTATTATGGCGACAGCATCATCAATTCGGTGTCGGACACGCTGGCCATGGTGCTGGGGTTTGTCATGGCGCGAAGGCTTCCTATATGGGTGATCGTAACCCTCGCCCTCATCTTCGAATTCGGTGTCGGCTATCTCATCCGGGACAATCTGACACTCAACGTGATCATGCTGCTGCATCCGTTCGAGTCCGTTCGGCAGTGGCAAAGTGGAATTTAGTGACATGAGCACCTTCTCTCCTCGCGAAATCGTTTCGGAACTCGACCGCTTCATCATCGGCCAGAAAGACGCCAAGCGTGCCGTGGCGATTGCCTTGCGCAACCGCTGGCGCCGCCAGCAGCTCGAGGGCCAGATGCGCGAAGAGGTGATGCCGAAGAATATCCTGATGATCGGCCCGACCGGCGTCGGCAAGACCGAGATTTCGCGCCGCCTGGCACGCCTTGCCGGTGCGCCTTTCGTCAAGGTCGAAGCCACCAAGTTCACCGAGGTCGGTTATGTCGGCCGCGATGTCGAGCAGATCATCCGCGACCTGGTCGAGATCGCCATCGGGCTGGTTCGCGAGAAGATGCGCGAGGACGTCAAGGCGCGTGCCCACATCAACGCCGAGGAACGGGTGCTCGAAGCGCTCGTCGGCAAGACGGCGAGCCCGGCCACCCGTGACAGTTTCCGCAAGAAGCTGCGCGACGGCGAGCTCGACGACAAGGAGATTGAGATCGAAGTGGCCGATACCGGCAATGGCGGCATGCCCGGCTTCGAGATCCCCGGCATGCCTGGCGCCAATATCGGCGTGCTCAACATCAACGACATGCTGTCGAAAGCGATGGGCGGCAAGAAGACCAAGTTGCGCAAGACGACCGTCAAGGAGTCCTACGGGCTGTTGATCAGCGACGAGTCCGACAAGCTGCTCGATCAGGACGAAGTGGTGCGCAGGGCACTCGAATCGACCGAGAATGACGGCATTGTCTTCCTTGACGAGATCGACAAGATCGCCTCGCGCGAAGGCGGCATCGGTGCCGGTGTTTCGCGTGAAGGTGTGCAGCGCGACCTGCTGCCGCTGGTCGAAGGCACCACGGTTGCGACCAAATACGGACCGGTGAAGACCGACCACATCCTGTTCATCGCCTCGGGTGCGTTCCACGTCGCCAAGCCCTCCGATCTGCTGCCGGAATTGCAGGGCCGCCTGCCGATCCGCGTCGAGCTGCGGGCGCTGGAGAAGGGCGATTTCGTCCGCATCCTCACCGAGACCGAAGCCAGCCTGATCAAGCAGTATATCGCGCTGATGAAGACCGAAGGCGTCGATCTGGTCTTCACCGACGACGCCATCGATTCGTTGGCCGGCATCGCCGTGGACCTCAACGCCAGCGTCGAGAATATTGGCGCCAGGCGGCTGCAGACGGTGATGGAACGGGTGCTGGACGATATCTCCTATGACGCGCCGGACCGCAACGGCACCTCGGTGACCATCGATGCCGCCTATGTCGAGAAGCATGTCGGTGACCTCTCCAGAAACACGGACTTGTCGCGTTTCATCCTGTAGGAGACGCTTCATTCTCGAAGAGGGTCGGGGAATTGCTCCCGGCCTCCCCAATTTGGCCCAGCATTCCCGATGTGTGGCCAAATGGAAGCATCCGGCAAGCTTTCGTCCCGTCGGGTGCAGGCGTCTCTCGACTCCCGGTGGAGCATTACCTAGTTTGCCGGCGACTATTTGGGCGGCGGCGCATGAAAAAACTAATCCTCGTCATTTTGGGGCTGACGCTGGCGGCAGCCATGTTCGCCGCACAAGCGGCAACGATGGTGCCGCCGGGCAACCGCAACACCGAGCAGCCCGACATACCGGGCGCTTCGAGCCGGCGCACCCAGGCGACCAACACCACCTTCCAGGCGAAATACCGCAAAGTCTTTGCGCTGCTCCAGAACGATGCCGAGCTGCGCGGCAAGATCAAGCAGGCAGCCGCGGCCTATGACATCGACCCAATGCATATCGTTGGAGCCATCGTCGGCGAGCATACCTATAATGTCGATGCCTATGACCGGCTGCAGACCTATTACGTCAAGGCGATCTCGTATCTGTCGAGCAAGCTCTCCTTTGCCTATGATGGCGAGGACATCACCGATTTCGTGCAACGGCCGCAATTTGCGAAATGCGCAGGGAAGTCCGACAGCTACGATCTGTGGGAGTGCCGCGAACAGGTGTGGAACCGGTCGTTCCGCGGCAAAACCGTCAACGGCGAGAGCTTTCCCAACGACCGCTTCGGCGCCACTTTCTTCCAGCCTTATTATGCCGGCCAGACTTTTGGCCTTGGCCAGCTCAATCCGCTGACGGCACTGCAGATGAGCGATCTCGTGCACAAGGTTTCCGGCCTGCCGGAACTCGACGTCGGTGACCCCAATGCGGTCTACAAGACGATCATGGACCCTGACCTGACACTGCCTTATGTCGCGGCGACGATAAGGAAGTCGATCGACGCCTATAAAAGCATTGCCGGCTTCGACATCTCAGGCAATCCCGGCATCACGTCGACGCTCTACAATGTCGGCAATCCCGAACAGCGCGCCTATGCGCTGAAAGCCGAGAACGACAAGCGCCGCGCTGCGGGCGAGCCGGAAAAGCTGCCCGAGGAAAATTACTATGGCTGGCTGGTCAACGACAAGCTGCCGGAGCTGAAAGCGCTGTTTTAGCCGAACGCGTTCGGCCAATTATCCACGCGGCGGATCAAGCCGCCAGCAGCGATTTTAATTTGACCGCCTGCGAGACTAGCGCTTCCGGCGCCGGCCTTGCCTGCTTTGCAATCAGCATCTCGGCCAGCCTTATGTCGCGGGCGACCGCGTTGCCTGGGCCGATGCCGCTTGCCGCAACCAGCCTGCCGTCCTCGGCGAGGTGGAACAGGATGAAGGCGCCGTAGCCGAGGTCGCGGCGCACGATGCTGCGGCCTTCGTCCGACAGGCCGGCGATCTGCAAGGTCAGGCCGTACTGATCCGACCAGAACCACGGCACCGCCGCATGGGACTCGCCGGCGCCAAGCATATTCCTTGCGGCGAGCGCGCCCTGCTCCTGTGCATTGCGCCAAGCTTCGAGCCGCACGCGCCGGCCGCCATAGATGGCGAGCGGAAACGAACAGCAATCGCCGGCGGCAAAGATATCCCGGTCGCTGGTGCGAAGCTCGGCGTCGACGGCGACACCATTGTCGACGGTCAGCCCCGCCTCCGCGGCAAGTCCGGTCACCGGCACGGCGCCGATGCCGATCACGGCAAGATCGGCGACAATGTCGTGTCCACCGGCGAGCGCGATGCGCACTTCGGCGCCATCATCGGCAATGGCGGCGATGCCCTCGCCGCACAGGATTTTCACGCCTTCGGCTTCATGCGCCTGATGGATGATCTCAGCGATCTCGGCCGGCACGCCGCGCATCAAGATGCGCGGCTGCGCCTCGATAACTGTGACCGCCGCACCCAGTCTGCGTGCCGCCGCGGCAAGCTCAAGCCCGATGAAGCCGCCGCCAATGATGGCGATGCGATTTCCGGCGCTGAGATGGGCGCGAATGGCCAGCGCGTCGTTGAAGGTCCGGAGGTAGACGCAGCGCCCGCCAAGGCCCGGCATCGGCAGCTTGCGCGGCACCGAACCGGTCGCCAGCAGGAGCTTGTCGTAGGCCAGGACGGAACCGTCCGAGAGGCGCACGACATGCGCCGCGCGGTCGATCGCCACCGCCTGAACCGAATGGATATGCCTGATCGATCTTTCGGCCAGGATCGCGTCGGTGGCGATTGCCTTGAGCAGCGGCGCGTCGGCAACCATCGCGTCTTTCGACAGCGGCGGCCGCTCATAGGGCAGATGCGGCTCGTCGCCGACCAGCGTCACCGGTCCATCATAGCCGAGCTCGCGCAGCGCAAGGGCGGCGCGCCCGCCGCATTCGCCGGCGCCAATGATGACCATTCCCTTCGTCATCATCAACCGATCCGGACAAGGACTTTGCCGGCGTCGACCTTGACCGGATAGGTCCTGAGATCGACGCAGACCGGCGCGCCCCTGGCAGCCCCTGTCTTGTAGTTGAAGCGGCCATTATGCTTCGGGCATTCGATGATATCGTCCATCACCAGCCCGTCGGCCAGATGCACCTTCTCATGCGTGCAAAGCCCGTCGGTGGCGAAATACCCGTCGTCGGGGCTGCGATAGATGGCAAAGGTGCGGCCGCCATGGTCGAAGCGCATCACGTCCTCTTCGTCGATGTCCTCGGCGTCACAGGCCTCGACCCAGTCGCTCATTTACGGGTCCCTCGATGTTTGATGCCTTGGCATGGGCTTGTCATTCAGCAGCCACCGCAACAGCAGCGTTATCGCTGTGGAAATCCTCGCGATAGGGCCTCGCCGTCGGCGGCAGTTCGCGCTTGATGAAATAATCCTCATTGCGCAGCTGGCGCAGGAAAGCCGGTATCATCTCGCGGTAGCCGGCCAGGATGGACGGTGTCGGCGCAGGCAGATCGTGCTTGATCAGTTCGTGCAGCCTGGGCAGCGCGTGATAGGGCACCATGGGAAACATGTGATGCTCGACATGGTAGTTCATGTTCCAGTAGATGAAGCGGCTTATCGGGTTCATGTAAACGGTGCGGCTGTTGAGCCGGTGATCGGTGACGTTTTCAGCCAGGCCGCCATGCTGCAGCAGGCCGACCATGACATGGTGCCACGCGCCGTAAAGCCTGGGCAGCCCGACAAGCATCAGCGGCAGGAGCGAGCCCGTGTAGAGCGCCAGCGCAACGGTCGCGGCATAGATCGCCGTCCAGATGCGGGCAATGCGAATTGCCTTCGGCTGCTCCTGGTCGGGAATGAAGGTTCTTTCGGCCGGACTGACGATACCGGCTGCATTGCGCAGCATGTCGCTCATCGCATGCCAGGCGTCGAGAATGCCGACGAAGTTGAGCACCACGCGCAGCAGATCGGGCGGACGCATCACCGAGATCTCCGGATCGCGGCCGACGATGATGGTATCGGTATGATGGCGCGTGTGGCTCCAGCGCCAGGTCACCGGGTTGCGCATGATCATGAAGCAGGCGATCTGATAGACCACGTCGTTCATCCACTGCGTCCTGAAAGCGGTGCCGTGGCCGCATTCGTGCCAGCGTGAATCGGTGGAGGAACCGTAGAGGACGCCGTAGACGAAGAAGAACGGCACGCACCACCAGCTGCCCCAGAACCAGGCGGCGCCGGCGCCGCTGAGGATCATGGCGCCGAGCCAGACGATGGTATCGCGGATCGCCGGGCCGTCGGAGCGCTGCATCAGCTCCTTCATCTGCTTGCGCGGCACGTCGGTGTGATACCACTCGGCCGCCGCCAGCCCGCTCTCGACGGCAAGCTTCGCGTCGCGGCCGATCAGGCTATAGTCGCGTCGGGACGCCGCTGCGGAGCTCGTATTCCCGGTTCGGAGTCCAATATCCACCATAGCGGAGGCCTCGATCATGTTCGGTAGCGTTCAAAATAACGCCGAGCCCTGATAGGCTCAATATCACAAAGATAGTTTCTATCATTTTCCATCAGAATGGTGTAAAAGGGCCAAACAGTGGAATGAGGCAGCGATGGCGAAACGGCCGACGATCACCGACCTGGCGCGCATTTCGGGGGTCAGCGTTGCCACCGTCGACCGGGTGCTGAACAACCGCTTGCCGGTGCGCGAGGAAACCGCGCGCCGCGTCTATGAGGCCGCGACCAGCATCGGCTATCACGCAGCCGGATTGATCAAGCAGCGGATGCGCCATGAATTGCCCGAATACCGGCTCGGGTTCCTGCTGTTGAGACGGGAGGACGTCTTCTACAGTGAATTTGCCCGCGAGCTTGAACTGGCGGTATCGCAGTCGCCGCGCTTTCGCGGCGTGGCCACCATCGACTTCGCCGCTTCGCTGGCGCCGGACGAGATCGTCGAGCGGATGCGCAAGCTGGCCGCCAAATCCAGGGCCGTCGCCCTGGTCGGGCCTGATCACCCGACGCTGACGGTCGCCGTCGAGGCTCTCAAAGCCAATGGCGTACCGGTGTTCTCCCTGCTTTCCGACTTTGCGTCCGGTATTCGCGAGGGCTATGTTGGCCTGGACAATCGCAAGGTCGGCCGCACCGCTGCCTGGATGATCTCGAAGGCCGCGAAGAGACCTGGCAAGGTTGCCCTCTTCGTCGGCAGCCATCGCTTCCACGGCCATGAGCTTCGCGAGATCGGTTTTCGCTCCTTCTTTCGCGAGCAGGCGCCGGAATTCACTCTCCTCGAGACGTTGGTCAATCTGGAAGCGAACCAGATCACGCATGATGCAATGATCGAGCTTCTGGCCCGCCACCCTGATCTCGCCGGTTGCTATGTCGCCGGTGGCGGCATGGAAGGCGCGATCTCGGCGCTGAGGGAGGCAAAGCCGGCTGAGATGCCGGCGGTCGTCTGCAACGAGATCACGCCCGACTCCCGCGCGGCGCTGGCAGATAATTTCCTGACCATGGTGATCTCGACGCCACTGGCGGCGCTTTGCCGCGAGCTTGTCGGGCTGATGGCGCATGCCATCGAGACCGGCGCTGCGAATGCGCCGGGCCAGACCTTTCTGCCCTTCGACATTTATCTGCCGGAAAACATCTGACGTCGCGGTCATCGGCGGCAGACATGATGTAATCTATCAGAACGCTTTCAGGCCTGGCTTGCGTTAGCGTCCGTCTAAAAGCGCTCGAAATGCCGAAAATCCATTCCTCATGGCGAAATCTCGCTTGACGCCCAAGCGAAATGGAATAAATATTTCACCAACTGAGAATTTTGGTTCTTTCGTTCCGGAAGATCTGTTTCAGGCAAAATGCCTCCGGAACCAAAAATGGCAATCGGGAGAGAATTCCCTGCGAGATCGGGGATTCCGGGTAGATCGGTGCAGCCGGACACCAATGTGGAGGAGAAATAAAATGAAAAAACTGCTTTTGGGCGTCGCGTTCGCGGCGCTGATGAGTTCGTCCGCCTTTGCTGCCAAGATCGGCGTGTCGATGGCGTTGTTCGACGACAATTTTCTCACCGTGCTGCGCAACGGCATGATTGAACAGGCCAAGGGCATGGACGGCGTCGAGCTGCAGGTGGAGGATGCGCAGAACGACGTCGCCAAGCAACTCGACCAGATCAAGAACTTCGCCGCCTCAGGCGTCGACGCCATCATCGTCAACCCGGTCGACACCTCGGCGACTCAGGCGATGTCGGACGCAGCCGCCGCTGCCAAGATTCCACTGGTCTATGTCAATCGCGAGCCGGTCAACGTCGACACGCTGCCCGAAAACCAGGCCTTCGTCGCCTCGAACGAAGCCGATTCCGGCACGCTCGAGACCAAGGAGGTCTGCCGCCTGTTCAAGGAGGCCGGCAAGACTGAAGCCAACGTCTATGTGATCATGGGCGAGTTGTCGAACCAGGCAGCGGTGCAGCGCACCAAGGACATTGACGACGTGATCGCCACGCCGGAGTGCAGCTTCATCAAGATCATCGACAAGCAGACGTCGAACTGGAAGCGCGAAGAAGCGCAGAACCTGATGACCAACTGGCTGTCGACCGGCAAACCGTTCGACGGCGTCATCGCCAATAATGACGAAAGCGCCATCGGCGCCATCCAGGCGATGAAGGCCGCCAACATCGACATGAAGTCGGTTGTCGTCGGCGGGGTCGACGCTACCCAGGATGCGCTTGCCGCGATGCAGGCGGGCGACCTCGATGCGACGGTGTTCCAGGACGCGGCCGGCCAGGGTGCCGGCGCGCTTGACGCGGCGCTCAAGCTGGCGAAGGGCGAGAAGGTCGAGCACAAGGTCTACATCCCGTTCCAGCTGGTCACGCCGGCAAATATCGACAAGTTCCTGAAGAAGAACTGAGGCGGACCTGTCCGATACGGAGCGGCGCGCCAAAGTAAGACAGCGCCGCTCCGCTTTTTCCCTCTCGGCCTGAACAGCGCCGAGTGGAGACCGTGGCTGACGGAGGAAGCACGATTGGCACAGACATCTCACGGCGTCGGCGGGCTCAGCTATGATGCGAAGCGGCGCGCATGGCCGGCCGAATTCAACGTCTTCCTGGCGCTCGTCATCCTGGTCGGCGCTTTCGAGCTGATCGGCCGGGTTTTCCTGGGCGACAGCTTCCTGTTCAACACCCGCGACAATATCGATGCGATCTTCAACGAAGCGCGCCTGCAGATCATCATCCTGCAGGTGTCGATCGTCGGCATTATTGCCATCGGCGTGACGCAGGTGATCATTACCGGCGGCATCGACCTGTCCTCAGGTTCGATCGTCGGCGCCACGGCAATGATCGCCATGAGCTTCGCCCAGGTGGCGACGGTCAACGGCAACCCGAACCCGAAGGCGATGTTCATCGCCCAGGGCTGGACCGACCTGCCGGTGATCGTGCCGGTGCTGGTCGCGATCGGCTGCGGACTGCTGGCCGGCCTGGTCAACGGCGCTTTGATCGCCTACACGCGCATCCCGCCGTTCATCGCCACGCTCGGCATGATGGTCACCGCACGCGGCATCGCCAAATGGTGGTCAAAGGGGCAGCCGATCTCGTTTCCGACCGAGAGTTTCGCCGCCATCGGCAAGGGGCTGATGCCGGTCATCATTTTCATATCGCTCGCAGTGCTGTTCCAGCTGATCCTGAGTTACACCAAATATGGCAAGCACTGCTATGCAATCGGCTCCAATGAGGACGCCGCGCGCATGTCCGGCATCAACATCGCCAACCACAAGATCCTCGTCTACGTCATTGCCGGCGTCCTCGCCGCGCTCGCCGCCGTGGTGCTGAGCTCCAAGAATCTCACCGCCCAGGCCGGCATGGGTGTAATGTACGAGCTCGACGCGATCGCCATGGCGGTTATCGGCGGCGTCTCGCTGTCGGGCGGCCGCGGTTCGATTATCGGGACGGTGATCGGCTCGCTGATCTTCGGCGTCATCATCTCCGGCTTCACCTTTCTGCGCCTCGACGCCTATTATCAGGAGATGGTCAAAGGCGTGATCATCGTCGGCGCAGTCGTACTCGACCAGTGGCGCCAACGCCTGCGGGCGATGAGGGCTTGATCATGTCGGACATCGTCCTGAAGACCGAAAACCTGACCAAGTATTATGGCGGCGTCCATGCGCTGGAGGGTGCCAACTTCGAGCTGCGCAAGGGCGAGCACGTCGCCATCATGGGCGACAACGGCGCTGGCAAATCGACCTTCGTACGCCAGATCACCGGCGTCGAGCAGCGCACCAGCGGCAGGATGTGGTTCGACGGCAAGGAAGTGAATTTTGCCGGCCCGATCGAAGCCCGCGAGGCGGGCATCGAGACGGTGTTCCAGAACCTGGCGCTCGCCGACGACCTCGACGTCCCGTCGAACCTGTTCCTCGGCCGCGAGCGGGTGCTTTTCAATCTCGGGCCCTTCTCGATCCTCGATCGCAAGTTCATGCGCAAGGCGACCGAGGCAGCCTTGGTCCGGACAGCGGTCAAGATCCCCAATCTTTCCAATACTATCCGCCACATGTCGGGCGGCCAGCGCCAGTGCGTGGCGATTGCCAGAACCGCGACCTTTGCTTCCAAGCTCATCATCATGGATGAGCCGACGGCGGCACTCGGCGTGCAGGAGACGATGCAGGTCGAAAACATCATCCGCACGCTGAAGGAGAATGGCGAACCGCTGATCCTGATCTCTCACAACATGCGCCAGGTGTTCGACCTGGTCGACCGCATTGTCGTTTTCCGGCGCGGCCGCATCGTCGCCAATTTGCGCAAGCAAGACACCGACGGCAACGATATCGTCTCCTACATCACCGGTGCCAAGACCGGGCAGGCAGAACTTGCGGCGTAACGGCCAACGCCGAGCCACAGGCGCTGACACGCCCTCCCTTCCGAACCATCCTCAAAGGAAAATTCTTCATGCCTCTTCGCTTTGCTCTTCTCGGTGCCGGCCGTATCGGCAAGGTCCATGCTCGCGCCGTTGGTTCCAATCCGCAGGCCAGGCTGGTTGCGGTTGCCGACGCCTTCGAGAAGGCGGCGACCGATCTGGCCTCTGCCTATGACGCCGAAGTGCGCAGCATCGACGCCATCGAGAAGGCCGGCGATATCGACGCGGTCGTCATCTGCACGCCGACCGACACTCATGCCGATCTGATCGAACGCTTCGCCAAAGCGGGTAAAGCGATTTTCTGCGAAAAGCCGATCGACCTCGACGCCGCCAGGGTGGAACGTTGCCTGGCCGTCGTCGACAAGGCCGGCGCCACCCTGATGGTCGGCTTCAACCGCCGCTTCGATCCGCATTTTGCCGCCGTGCGCAAGGCGATCGACGACGGCGCCATCGGCACTGTCGAAATGGTGACAATCACCTCGCGCGATCCCGGCCCGCCGCCGCTCGACTATATCGGCCGCTCGGGCGGCATCTTCCGCGACATGACCATTCATGATTTCGACATGGCGCGCTTCCTGCTCGGCGAGGAGCCGGTGGCGGTCAGCGCGCATGCTTCGGTGCTGGTCGACAAGAAGATCGGCGAGGCCGGCGACTTCGACAGCGTCAGCGTCATCCTCGAAACTGCCTCCGGCAAGCAATGCGTTATCTCCAACTCACGCCGCGCCACCTATGGCTACGACCAGCGCATCGAGGTGCATGGCTCGAAAGGCATGATTGCGGCCGAGAACCAGCGGCCGGTGTCGATCGAACTGGCCAATGAGAAAGGCTATACGCGGCCGCCGCTGCACGATTTCTTCATGACCCGTTATCTCGACGCTTATGCCAACGAGATCGCTGCCTTCATCGCGGCAGCGACGTCAGGCAAGAAGGCGACGCCGAGCGGCAAGGACGGGCTGGTGGCGCTCAGGCTGGCGGATGCGGCGCTGAAATCGGCCAAGGAAGGCAAGACCGTCCGCCTCGACAAAACAATCTGACTATCAAGCACAGGAGCAAGGCGATGAACGGTTCAGCCGGTCGCAATTCCGAAACACGCGCCATCGTCACCGGCGGCGCACAAGGCATCGGCTTTGCCGTCGCCGAAGCGCTGGCCGATGAGGGCTGCCGGGCGCTGGCGCTGATCGGCCGCTCGCAGGAGAAGGGCGACAAGGCTGTCGCCATCCTCGAGGGGGCAGGCGTCGATGCCATCTTCATCAGCGCCGACGTCTCAAAAGTGGCCGACTGCAAGCGTGCGGTCGAAACGGCGATTGGCCATTTTGGTACCGTCAACGCGCTGGTCAACGCCGCTGCCACCTCGGCTCGCGGCTCGCTGGTCGAGACCTCCGAGGATCTGTTCGACCAGATATTCCAGACCAATGTGCGCGGCCCGTTTTTCCTGATGCAGGGCGTGGTGGCGCATTTGCTGGCGCGCCAGGCACCGGGCTCGATCGTCAACGTGCTGTCGATGTCGGCGCATTGCGGCCAGTCGTTCCTGGCGCCCTATTCGTCGAGCAAGGGAGCGCTGGCGACACTCACCAAGAATGTCGCCAACGCCTATCGCGGCAATCGCATCCGCTGCAATGCGGTGCTGCCCGGCTGGATGGACACCGAGGGCGAGGCGATCGTGCAGAAGAAATGGCACGACGCGCCGGACGACTGGCTGGAAAGGGCCGAGGCCGCGCAGCCGATGGGTCAATTGGTGAAGCCGGCGCAGCTTGCCCGGTTGATCAGCTATATGATCAGCCCGCAGTCCGGCGTCATGACCGGGTCGCTGGTCGATTACGATCAGAGCATCGCCGGGGCGTCACCGGAATAACGCTGGCAAGTCTAGCGGAACGCCGCCCATCACTTCGTCATCCACGGGCGGAGCAAGGAGCGCAGCGACGCGGCGCAGACCCGAGGATCCATGCCGTGACATCTAGGCGTCGCTACAATGCAGAATTTAGTTCCGCAGCACTCCTTGGCCAAGGCAACGGCATGGATCCCAGGGTCTCCGCGACGGAGCTCCGCTCCTGCTTCGCCCTGGGATGACGAAGTTCGGGGGGCTTCAGCCAATCGCGAATGGGCTGGAGTAAACCTCCTCCTCACCAGGCACGTGACAAGCGCCTCCGCATCGACTATATCAGCCCTCATGATCAACCTGACCGCCACCTATTGGTACTTTATGAGCTCGCTGGCGGCGGGAGGATTGCGCTCGATCTGAAGATTGCAGCAACAAGATCCGAACAGCCGCCAGACCTGGCGGCTTTTTTGTTTCAGCCGGCAGGTCTCCCCAATCAGGAGCAGAAAGCCATGTTGACGACCACAGACGATCTTCGGGTCAAGGAAATCAGAGAACTGAGCACACCCGACGAGGTGATGCGGGAAATACCGCGCACGCTGACGGCGACGCGGACCGTTGCCGCGTCACGCAACGCGATCCACGCCGTGCTGACCGGCACCGACGATCGTCTGGTGGTCGTCGTCGGCCCCTGTTCGATCCACGACCCGGCCGCTGCCGTAGACTATGCCAGCCGTTTGGCATCGCTGCGTGAAAGCCTGTCGGACCGGCTGGAGATCGTGATGCGCGTTTATTTCGAGAAACCGCGCACGACGGTCGGGTGGAAGGGCCTGATCAACGATCCCGACCTGGACGGCAGCTTCAACATCGACAAGGGTCTGCGGATGGCCCGCAACGTGCTCTCGGCGGTCAACAATCTCGGCCTTCCCTCAGCGACCGAGTTCCTCGACATGACAACTCCGCAATACATTGCCGACCTCGTCGCCTGGGGCGCGATCGGCGCGCGCACGACCGAGAGCCAGATCCACCGCGAACTCGCATCAGGCCTGTCCTGCCCGGTCGGCTTCAAGAACGGCACCGACGGCAATTTGCGGATCGCGGCCGAGGCCGTGAAATCCGCCGCCCAGCCGCACCATTTCATGGCGGTGACGAAAGGTGGGCGCAGCGCCATCGCGACGACCACCGGCAACGAGGACTGCCACGTCATCCTGCGCGGCGGCATTGTGCCCAACTACGACGCGACAAGCATAGCTGCTGCCTGCGCTGAGCTCGGCCGGATCGGCGTGGCACCTCGGCTGATGATCGATGTCAGTCATGCCAACAGCAACAAGAAGCCGGAAAACCAGCCGCTGGTGGCGGCTGACGTGGCGGGCCAGATCGCGGCAGGCGACGAGCGCATCATCGGCATCATGATCGAGAGCAACCTTGTCGCCGGCCGGCAGGACGTCGTGCCCGGCAAGCCGCTCGTCTATGGCCAGAGCATCACCGATGGCTGTATCGACTGGGAAACCACCGAAACGGTGCTGCACGGCCTTGCCGACGCCGTCGAGCAGCGCCGGTCGGCGCGACGCGCCATGATCGCTGGCCGTCCGGGAGCCGCCTGAGGCAGCCAATGCCGGCCCTGACCCTTCTCCCCTTGTGGGAGAAGGTGGATCGGCGCGCAGCGCCGAGCCGGATGAGGGGTGCTGGAAGAAACTCGGCGCAAAAATATTGAGGGATTTTAAGCGTTTATTTCTTCGCTGTAGCGATCCGTCCAACACCCCTCATCCGACCGAGCTTCGCTCGGCCACCTTCTCCCACAAGGGGAGAAGGGCTTATTACCGCACCTCCACCCAGCGCTGTTCCGCGAACGAGCGCGCCATCGCGTGCACCGTGCGCTCGATCTCCAGGCCTTCGTCGAAATCGATGATCCGCGCCGGCTTGCCGGCAAGTCGCGTCAACAGTTCCCGGCATTCGATAATCTTGAGGTCATTAAAGCCAAGGCCGTGGCCGGGCGCCGGCAGGAAGGCGTCATAAGGCTTATGATGCGGCGCCACCAGGATGGTGCGATAGCCTTGCTCGGTCGGCCGGTCGGCCGTCAGATAGAGTTGGAACTCATTCATCCGCTCCTGGTCGTACAGGATCGAGCCCTTCGAGCCAAAAATCTGGATGGCGATCCGGCCTTTGCGGCCCCAGGCCGAACGGTTGACCAGCAGCGTGCCGGCGATGCCGTTTTCGAGATGCATCAGGATGCTGGCGATGTCGTAGGTCTCGACCGCGCGGCGCCCGCCCGAGGCGACGCGGCGGTCGGCATAGGGTTTGGCCATGTCGCACATGACGCGGGCAACGCGGCCGAACAGTACGGCGATGAGCGACAGCGGATGCACGGCGAAATCGTCGAGCGCGCCGTAACCGGACGCCGCCTCGTGCTTCCAGAAGAACAGCGCCTCCGGATCGGCCATGAAGTCCTCGTCCATCTCGATACGCAGATGGTTGACCTCGCCGATGATCTTCTCGTCGAGCAGCGCGCCGATATGGCGGATCGCTGGGTTCTGAATATAGTTATAGCCAAGCGCGGCCACCTTGCCGGACTTTTGGGCCGCCGCAGCCATTGCTTGCGCCTCCGCAAAACTTGGCGCCATCGGTTTTTCACACCACAGATGCTTGCCGGCTTCGAGGATGGCGATGGCCATTTCCGGGTGGAACTGGTTCGGCGTGGTCAGCGAGATGACATCGACCTCCGGGTCGTCGACGACAGCGCGCCAATCGCCGGAGGCCTTGGCGAAGCCGAATTCGGTGGCACGCCGTTTGGCAAGGTCCTCGTTGACCTCGCCGAGATGGACCATCCTTGGCTTGTCCACATCGGGAAAGACGGTGCCAACTGCGTTCCAGGCGATGGCGTGGCACTTGCCCATGAAGCCCGTACCGATAAGACCTACCCCGATCATCTGCCTTGCCTCCGTGTGCGCAAATTGTGTGGATGAATTAGTCCATTTTGTTTGTAAATGGAACGCTTGCCTCATTTTTTATGGTGTTCTTGCACAGGCCCGCTATGATGGGGCACAGAGGGAACCGACGATGAGCCTGGGCGGAGCGACGATGGACGAACGGGTGCCGCGCGATTTCGAGACGCTGCGGGCGACGATCCTGGAGCGGCGCCACAGCCTGCCGAAACGTATCGCCCAGATCGCCGCCTATGCGCTCGACAACCCAGACGATATCGCCTTCGGCACCGCTGCCAGCATCGCCGCTTCCGCCGGTGTCCAGCCTTCGACCCTGATCCGCTTTGCCCAGCAGCTTGGTTTTGACGGTTTCACCAGCCTGCAGTTGGTGTTTCGCGAGCGCCTGCGCGAGCGCAATTCATCCTATGATGAAAGGCTGGCGGCATTGCGCGCCAAGGCCGAGGAAGGCGCCGGCCACCGCGCGATTTTCGACGGTTTTGTTGCCGCAGCCAGTACCTCGCTCAACGACATTTCGCGCACGCTGAATGAAGACCATTTCGAAGATGCGATCACCGTGTTGGCCAAGGCCGAAACCATTTACGTGCTGGCCAAGCGGCGCTCCTACCCGGTCGCCTCCTATATCGCCTATGCATTGGGCAAGCTCAAGATCCGCAACCAGCTGATCGAATCGGCCGCCGGCCTCAATGCAGAGATGATCGGCTTTGCCTCTCCAAGGGACGCCGTGATCGCTATCAGCTTTTCGCCCTATGCCCCGGCCACCATCGAGGAGGCGCGCGTCATTTCGGAGCAAGGGGTGCCGATCGTGGCGATTACCGACAGCTCCTTTTCGCCACTCGCCCAATTCGCCAGGGTCTGGTTCGAGGTCGCCGAGGCCGATTTCGCCGGCTTCCGCTCGCTGTCGGCGACGATGGCTTTGGCTATGGCGCTGACCGTCGCGGTCGGCGAGAAGCGGCGCGATACTGGCAAGAAGCGCAAGCCTTAGATCACCTCTATTGCCGTTTCGCCTTCTGCCGAAAGCCGCGCTGCGTCGCGGGCAGGCGGCGACCCGAACTGGCGGGCATACTCCCGGCTGAACTGGGAAGCACTCTCATAGCCGACGGCGAAGGCGACACGTGCGACGTTGCCCGGCTGGGCAATCAGCAGATGGCGGGCTTCCAGCAAGCGGATTTGCTTTTGATACTGGATTGGGCTCATGGCCGTCGCCGCCTTGAAGTGACGATAAAACGCAGCACTGCTCATACGGGCAATCTCGGCCAGATCGCCGACCCGGACCGGCTGATGGGGATGCGAACGGATCCAGGCGATCGCCCGGCCAATCCGGGACAGATGGCCATCGGCGCGCGCAAGTTCACGAAGCTTTCCGCCTTGGGGGCCTTGCAAGAGCCGAAACAGCATCTCCCGCTCGATCATGGTCGCGAGCACGGGAATCTCCGCTGGCCGGTCAAGCAGCCGCATCATTCGACGCGACGCGTCGAGCAGATCGTCATCAGCGGGAGAGGTGGAGAAACTGTCGCCACTGAGGGCCGGCGCGTGCTCGACGAGGAGCGCGGCGACGGCCTGCAGGTCAAGGGTCAAGCCAATGGCCAGGTAAGGACGCGCCGTGCTCGCTTCGATTATCTGGCTGATGGTGGGCGTCTCGACAGTATAGATGAAATAGCTGGCCGGATTGTAACGAAGAGCCCGGTCGCCGATCAGAACCGTCTTCGCGCCCTGCAGTACGAATAAGATCCCCGACCCCCACACCCCTGACAATGGCGGCGTGGCGACTTCGCTGCGGCCGATCGAAACGCGGGGAACCGCCGTTCTTGTTCGTCGCCCGCGCGCATGGCGGCTGGCGATCTCGATCAACTCCTGCAGCGCTTCGCTCATTGCGCCAGCATCGCACATTCGCACCGGCGGCGCAACAGCGTGAGAGGATTAGGCAAGAGCTGGAGAGTTTCCGGCGCGCAACGCCCGCTGCCTCGCACCATTTGTGGGTCTTCCACAAGAAAAATGGAGACACCGATTATGAGAACATCGAAAAGCGCGCTGGTGACCGGCGCCAACAAGGGTATAGGCCGTGAAATCGCCCGGCGACTGGCGACCATGGGCTTCAAGGTCTGGCTCGGCGCCAGGAGCGCCGAACGCGGCATGGCGGCGGCGCAGGCATTGCGCGCCGAAGGCCTCGACGTGGAGTGGCTCGAGCTGGACGTCACGCGGGATGACAGTGTGAAGGCGGCAGCCGAGGCATTCAGGCAGGCCAGCCCCTGCCTCGACGTGCTGGTGAATAACGCCGGCGTCGCCATCAATTACGACCTGCCGCCGAGCCAGCAGCGGATCGCCGACATCCAGGCCACCTACGACGTCAATGTCTTCGGCCCGATCCGCGTGACCCAGGCATTCCTGCCGCTGCTGCTGGCAGCACCTGCTGCCCGGATCGTGATGGTGAGCAGCTCCACCGGGTCCATCGGCCGGGCGCTCGATCCCGCCACTGCGAACCACGCCGTTAACATGATGGGCTACGGCAGCTCCAAGACAGCCTTGAATGCCATCACGGTGGCGTTCGCCAGGGAGCTCGCGCCGCAAGGCATCAAGGTCAACGCCGCGGCGCCCGGCTACACTGCCACCGATCTCAACGGGTATAAAGGTCACCGCACGGTGCAGCAGGCGGCCGAGATCGTCATTCACCTGGCGACCTTGGACGCCGATGGCCCGACCGCCGGGTACTTCAACGATGACGGCCCGCTTCCTTGGTAAATCAGCTGGTTTCAGTGGTAGACACTTGACGTTCGTCTGACTTCAAAGTTTCTGAACGCGCGAGCCTTGTACAGCACTTTTCAGCCTTGGGAATGCTCGTTCCATATTGACTATGGATTGGAATTATTATTTCATATTGCCGGCGCCACGCTGCCGCTCGCGCGTGTTACCCAATACAACAAGCCGATGGGAGGTTCGAATGGGCGAAGCCGTGGAAGCGAGACATGCGCCGCTCGACATCATCACCATCGGCCGCGCTTCCGTCGATCTCTATGGTCAGCAGATCGGCTCGCGCCTCGAGGACATTACTTCCTTTGCCAAGTCGGTCGGCGGCTGTCCGGCCAATATCGCGGTCGGTACTGCCAGGCTCGGCCTGCGCTCGGCGCTGCTCACCCGCGTCGGCAATGAGCAGATGGGCCGCTTCATCCGCGAGCAGCTGACCCGCGAGGGCGTTTCGGTCCAAGGCCTCAAGACCGATCCGGAGCGGCTGACCGCCCTGGTGCTGCTGTCGGTCGAGGATGAAGGCGTCTCGCCGATGATCTTCTATCGCAGCGATTGCGCCGACATGGCGCTTTCGAAAGACGATATCGACGAGGCGTTCATCGCTTCGGCACGCGCGATCGTCGTCACCGGCACGCATTTTTCGCGGCCCAACAGCGACGCCGCCCAACGCAAGGCGATCCGTGTCATGAAAGCCAAGGGCGGCAAGGTGGTGTTCGACATCGACTACCGCCCCAACCTCTGGGGTCTCGCCGGCCACGCCGAAGGCTTCGAGCGCTATGTGAAATCCGACCGCGTCTCGGCGCAGTTGAAGACGGTGCTGCCCGATTGCGATCTCATCGTCGGCACCGAAGAGGAAATCATGATCGCCTCGGGCGCAGACGATTGCCTGAGCGCGCTGAAAACCATCCGCTCGCTGTCGGCGGCAACCATCGTGCTGAAACGCGGCGCCATGGGCTGCATCGTCTATGACGGGCCGATCAGCGACGACCTCGAGGACGGTATTGTCGGCAAGGGATTTCCAATCGAGGTCTACAATGTGCTCGGCGCCGGCGACGCCTTCATGTCGGGCTTCCTGCGCGGCTGGCTCGGCGAGGAAGGCCTGGCGACGGCGGCGACCTGGGCCAATGCCTGCGGCGCCTTTGCCGTGTCGCGGCTGCTCTGCGCACCGGAATACCCGACTTTCGAGGAATTGAATTTCTTCCTGAAAAACGGCAGCAAGCATCTGGCGCTGCGCAAGGACGAGGCGATCAATCACATCCATTGGGCGACCACGCGCCGGCGCGACATCCCCTCGCTGATGGCGTTCGCCTGCGACCACCGCGTCCAGCTGGAGGATGTCGCGGCAAAAGCCGGCGCCGATCCGTCGCGAATCCCAGCTTTCAAGGTGCTGACGGTCAAGGCTGCGGCCAAGGTCGCGGCTGGCCGCGCCGGCTACGGCATGCTGCTCGACGAAAAATACGGACGCGAGGCGATGTTCGAATTCGCCCACCATTCCTTCGCCTGGCTCGGCCGGCCGGTCGAGTTGCCGGGTTCGCGACCGCTTCGCTTCGAGTTCTCGCAAGACATAGGTTCGCAACTGACCGAATGGCCGGTCGACCACTGCATCAAGTGCCTGTGCTTCTATCATCCCGACGATCCCGCGGCGCTGAAGAGCGAACAGCAGCAGAAACTGCGCGCTTTGTTCGAGGCCGCGCGGAAAGTGGGCAGAGAACTTCTGGTCGAGATCATCGCCGGCAAGCACGGCAGGCTCGACGACATGACCATCCCGCGCGCGCTCGAGGAACTCTACGCACTCGGCATCAAGCCCGATTGGTGGAAGCTCGAACCGCAGGCATCGGCCGGCGCATGGGCAAAGATCGAGGCGGTGATCCTGAAGAACGATCCGTGGTGCCGCGGGATTGTGCTGCTTGGCCTCGAAGCGCCGCAGGACGAATTGGAAGCGGCCTTTGCTGCCACCGCCAAGGCGTCTATCGTCAAGGGCTTTGCCGTCGGCCGCACCATCTTCATCAACGCGGCCGAACAATGGCTTGCCGGCAAGATGTCAGACGATGAAGCGGTTGCCGACATGGCATCTCGCTTCGAGAGACTGACCGAGGCATGGCTTGCGGCGCGCGGCCGCAAAGCAGCATAAGAAGGCGCGGCATAAGGACTGCGGAGGAACCGACATGACCAAGACAATCCGCCTGACGATGGCGCAGGCGCTGACCCGCTTTCTTGCTCGACAGATGACCGAGATGGACGGGAAGAAAGTGCCGATCTTCGGCGGCGTCTGGGCGATCTTCGGCCACGGCAATGTCGCCGGCGTCGGCGAGGCGCTCTACCAGGTTCGCGACGAACTGCCGACCTTCCGTGCCCATAACGAGCAGGCAATGGCGCATGCGGCGATCGCCTACGCCAAGGCCAATTTCCGCCGTCGCTTCATGGCCGCGACCAGTTCGATCGGCCCCGGCGCGCTCAACATGGTGACCGCTGCGGCACTTGCGCATGTAAACAGGTTGCCTGTCCTGTTTCTGCCCGGCGACGTCTTCGCCAATCGCATTCCCGATCCCGTCCTGCAGCAGGCCGAGGATTTTTCCGACGGCACGGCGACGGTCAATGACTGCCTCCGCCCGGTGTCGCGCTATTTCGACCGCATCACGCGGCCGGAGCAGATCATGCCGGCGCTCAACCGCGCCATGCAGGTGCTGACCGATCCCGCCGAATGCGGCCCGGTGACGCTGGCGCTGTGCCAGGACGTGCAGGCCGAGGCCTATGACTACCCCGAGAGTTTCTTTGCCGAGCGACTCTGGACGCCGCGACGGCAGCGCCCGGACCGCAACGAACTGGCGGCCGCAGTCGCGGTACTCAAAGCGGCGAAAAAGCCGCTGGTGATCGCGGGCGGCGGCGTACTCTATTCGCAGGCGTCCGAGGAGCTGGCAAAACTGGTGCAAGACACCGGCATTCCGGTCTGCGAGACGCAAGGCGGCAAATCCTCGCTGCCAGACGATCATCCGCTGAACATGGCTGCGGTCGGCGTTACCGGCACCTCGGCGGCCAACAGGCTGGCCGAAGAGACCGACGTCGTGCTTGCCGTCGGCACCAGACTGCAGGATTTCACCACCGGCTCCTGGGCGCTGTTCAAGAATGCCGGCAAGACCCTCATCGGGCTCAATGTCCAGCCTTTTGACGCCGGAAAGCACCAGGCGCTGCCGCTGGTCGCCGATGCGGCGGAAGGGCTCGCCGAACTCGCTGCGGCGCTGAAAGGCTGGAAAGCCCCTTCAGACTGGACCGACAATGCGATTAGCGGCAAGAAGGAATGGCAAGCGGATGCCGACAAGGTGACGGCGTCGACCAATGCCGCCTATCCGTCCGACGCGCAAGTGATCGGCGCAGTACAGCGCGCCATGGGCTCCGGCGTGGTACTGCTTCATGCCGCCGGCGGCTTGCCCGGCGAATTGCACAAGCTATGGCAGGCGGGCGCGCCCGGCTCCTATCACGCAGAATACGGCTTCTCGACAATGGGCTACGAAATCGCCGGCGGGCTTGGCGTCAAGATGGCCAAGCCGGACGAAGAGGTCGTGGTGATGATCGGCGACGGCTCCTATCTGATGCTCAATTCCGAGATCGCGACCTCGGTGATGCTCGGCCTCAAGCTGACCATCGTGCTGCTCGACAACCGCGGCTATGGCTGCATCAACCGGTTGCAGATGGCGACCGGCGGCGCCAACTTCAACAATCTGCTGAAGGACGCCCGTCACGAAACCTTGCCCGAGATCGACTTCGCCGCGCATGCTGCGAGCATGGGTGCGATTGCCGAAAAAGTGCCATCGATCGCCGGGCTGGAAACGGCGCTGGCGCAAGCGAAGAAGAACACGCGAACGACCGTGCTGGTCATCGACACCGACCCGCTGGTTTCGACCGAGGCCGGTGGAAGCTGGTGGGATGTCGCAGTGCCGGAAGTCTCGGCACGGCCGCAAGTGAATGCGGCGCGCAAGAAATATGAGGAAGCGCTGAGCGGGCGGGTTTCTTTAGCCATCCGCGAACGCGCCTCGAATGTCTGAAACTGGAGTGACGACTTGAAAGCCAAACTGGGCATGTCCCCCATTGCATGGTGGAACGACGATCTTGCCGAACTCAGCGATGATGTGTCGCTGGAGGAGTGCCTGCGCCAGTCGCGCTCGGCTGGCTTTACCGGAATGGAAATGGGCCGCCGCTTTCCCAACGATCCGCAAATCATGCTGCCGATCCTGAAAGAGGCCGACGTGACGCTTTGCGGCGGCTGGTTCTCGGGGACGCTGGTCGACGAAGACATGGCGAAGAACAAGGATCGTATCCAGCCGATGATCGACCTGTTCAAGGCGGTGAACGCGCCCTGCATCGTCTATGGTGAAGTCGGCCGCTCCATCCAGGGCGACCGCTCGAAGCCGCTCGCCAGCAAGCCCAGGCTTTCGGACGAGGAAATGAAAGCCTACGCCCGGCGGCTCACGCAGTTCGGCGAATGGTGTGCAGAGCAAGGCATGCGGCTCTCCTACCATCATCATATGGCGGCAGTAGTTGAGACCGAGCCAGAGCTAGATGCCTTCATGCGCTATTCGGGAGAAGGCATTCCATTGCTGCTCGACGCGGGTCACCTGGCCTTTGCCGGCGGCGATGTGCTGCGCGCTATTGATAACCACCACCCGCGCATCAACCATGTGCATGTGAAAGGTGTGCGCATGGAGGTGATCGCGGGACTGGATCGCGAGAAGCAATCGTTCCTCGACGCGGTGGCACTTGGCGCCTTCACCGTGCCGGGAGATGGCTCGCTGGATTTTGGCGCCATCGTCCAGAGGCTCGCCGACCATGGCTATGAAGGCTGGTTCGTGGTCGAGGCCGAGCAGGATCCGAAGAAGAACCCGCCGCTCAAGATGGCGCAGGTCGGCTACAAGGAATTGATGCGGGCTATGACGGCGGCCGGCTATACGGTGGAGACACAGGGCTTTCCCAATGCTTGAGGCTCGCGAGGAAAGGTGTTGATCCGATGAAAGACTCCGAGCACCCGTTTTTCCGGCCGCTGTGGCGGCGCGTTGCCGTTGTCGCGGTCTGCCTGGTCTGGTCGGTGATCGAATTCGCTACGGGCACACCGTTCTGGGGCGTGATCGCGCTCGGCTTCGCCGGCTATGCCGTCTGGCAATTCTTCTATCTCTACAAGCCGGCTGACGAGGACAAGCCATCGGCAGACGCCAAACCGAAGGAATGACCATGTCGAAGCTGCTCGTCAAAGCCAATAAGGGCCACGGCCGCATCGCCCATGTGACGCCGCAAAGCGCCGGCTGGACCTATGTCGGCTTCGATCTGCATCGGCTCAGGCCCGGCGAGAGCGCTTCCGGGCAAACCGCGGATCGTGAGGTCTGCCTGGTGTTCGTCACCGGCAAGGGCAAGGCCAAGGCCGGCGGCAAGGATCTCGGCTTACTCGGCGAACGCATGTCGCCCTTCGACGGCAAACCTTGGTCGGTCTATGTGCCGCAGGGCTCGGAGTGGTCGGTGAGCGCCGATACCGATCTCGAACTTGCCGTCTGCTCGGCGCCGGGACTGGGCGGCGGTCTGCCGGTCCGTGTCATCGGGCCCGACGATCTCGGCCAGGAGGTTCGCGGCAAAAGCACCAACACGCGCTATGTCACCAACATCCTGCCGGAGGGCAAGCCGGCCGATTCCTTGCTGGTGGTTGAGGTCATCACACCCGGCGGCCACACATCGAGCTATCCGCCGCACAAGCACGACCAGGACAATCTGCCGGCTGAATCCTATCTCGAGGAGACCTATTACCACCGTCTCAACCCGCCACAGGGCTTTGCTTTCCAGCGCGTCTACACCGATGCCGACGAGAACGGTGCTCGTTCGCTCGACGAGACGATGGCGATCGAGGACGGCGACGTCGTGCTGGTCCCCAAGGGTTATCACCCCTGCGCAGCCTGCCACGGCTATGATCTCTATTATCTCAACGTCATGGCCGGACCGAAGCGGACGTGGAAATTCCATAACGCGCCCGAGCACGAATGGCTGATGAAGGCCTAACCACTTCCCCTTCGCCCCAACCGCTGGTCCAAGCGAAAAATCGTCGGCTAACGACCCGGCTGTGTGGTTTTGTTACCGAAAACGCCGCAAAGCTTCGTCAATTCGTCATGGAAATCACCTATGGCAGCGGGGCTGACGAGGACTTTCGATGCGCTACGCGATCTATTTCACCCCCCGACAAGACGAACCGCTGGCACGTATCGCCGCCAACTGGCTCGGCCGCGACCCATTCGGTGCCGCCACAAAGCCGGTCGAGGCTGCGGGCGAGTTGTCGGCGGCAGAAGTTGCCTTCCATACCGCCTCGGCGCGCCGCTATGGCTTTCATGCGACACTGAAGGCGCCCTTCAGACTGGCCTCCAACGAGACGGAAACGTCGCTTCGTGCAGCACTCGACGATTTTGCCGAGGCGACGCCGGTGGTTACGATCCCGCGCCTCATCGTCAGCCAGATCGACGGCTTCTTCGCGCTGTTGCCGGAAGCACCGCTGCCGGCGCTCAACCGCTTCGCCGACGACGTGGTGCGCGACTTCGACCGCTTCCGCGCGCCGTTGACGGAAGCCGAGATCGAACGGCGCAGCCCCGATTCGCTGAAGCCCGACGAGTTCCGCAATCTCTGCCAGTGGGGCTATCCCTATGTCTTCGAGACGTTTCGCTTCCATATGACGCTGTCCGGCCGGGTGTCGTCACAGGAAAGCCCTCGTCTTCGCCTAGCAATCGACAGCCTGTTTGCGGACGTGCTGCAACGGCCGGTGGCGGTGGACGCGCTGACGCTGTTTGTGGAAACTGAACCGGGCGCACCGTTCATGGTGCTGTCCCATCACGCGCTCGGGCGCCGCCCGGCCAGAAGAACTGCCTAAATGACTATTTGCTTTAACCGCATGGTGCGACGCCAATTCATTTTCAATTGGCTGCAAAATGCTGCAAGGACTGCCTGAAATGACCGCCGAGACCGTTCTTGACAATGCCCGTATTGTGCTGGCCGACCAGATCGTCGAAGGGTCGATCGTGCTGCGCGATGGGGTGATCGCCGCCATCGATCCCGGCGCTGGCCGCAGCGGCGAGGACATGGGCGGCGACTTCATCATCCCTGGCCTGGTCGAGCTCCACACCGACCATCTCGAAGGCCATTACGCGCCGCGGCCGAAAGTGCGCTGGAACCCGATCGCAGCTGTGCTCGCGCATGACGCGCAGGTGGCGACCGCCGGCATCACCACCGTGCTCGACGCCTTGCGCGTCGGCATGGACGAGGATGCCGACCTGACGGCCGCCGACATACGCAAGCTGGCCGACGCGATCGAGGACAGCGTGCAGCAGGACCGGCTCAGGGCCGACCATTTCCTCCATCTGCGTTGCGAGGTTTCGGCGCCGGACTGCCTCACGGCCTTCGCCAATTTCGACGGCGACGAGCGGGTCAGGCTGGCGTCGCTGATGGACCATGCGCCCGGACAGCGCCAGTTCGTCAATTTGGAAACCTACGCCTATTACTACCAGCGCAAGCTGAAGCTGACCGATCACGATTTCCAGAAATTCTGCGAAAAGCGGATGGCGGAATCGGCGAGGAATTCGAGCCCGAACCGCAGCTTCATCGCCGCTGCCTGCCAAGAGCGCGGCATCGTGCTCGCCAGCCATGACGACGCAACCGTCGGCCATGTCGACGAAGCGATCGAGCAAGGTGTGCGCGTCGCCGAGTTCCCGACCACTGAGGAGGCGGCGCGGGCTTCAAAAGAGGCAGGGCTCGGCGTATTGATGGGCGCGCCGAACGTCATGCGCGGCGCGTCGCATTCGGGCAATGTCTCGGCCCGCACGCTGGCCGGCGATGGCCTGCTCGATATCCTGTCGTCGGACTACATTCCCTTCAGTCTGATCCAGTCAGCCTTCTTCCTCGGCGACGTGGTCGAGGGCATTTCCTTGCCACAGGCGGTGGCGATGGTCTCGAAGAACCCGGCCGAGGCGGTCGGCCTCAGCGATCGCGGTGTCATCGAGCCCGGCCGGCGCGCCGATCTGGTTCGCGTGCGCGTCGACGACCATGTCCCGGTCGTCCGCACGGTCTGGCGGCAGGGACGCCGAGTCGCATGATGGTATCGGCATCGGTCGAGCGTGAATTGTCCGCTACGGGATTTCCGATCCGCGACGGTGTCTTCGTCGCCGTCGTCGGGCCGAGCGGTGCCGGCAAGGACACGGTGATCGGCTATGCGCGCGCCGTGTTTGCCGACGAGAGCCGGCTGGAGTTCGTGCGCCGGGTGATCACCCGGCCGAGCGATGCGGCCACCGAGGATCACGACACGCTCGCCGACGTTGCCTTCGTCGAGGCCGAAGCGGATGGCGCCTTCGCGATTTCCTGGGAAGCGCATGGCCTGCGCTATGGCATCCCGGCCGAAGTCGATTGGTCGGTCTCCAACGGCCGTGTCGCGATCGCCAACGTCTCGCGCGCGATCATCCCGGCGCTGCGGGAGCGCTACGCCAATCTGGCTGTCGTCGAGATCACGGCTACACCGGATATCCTGGCCGAGCGGCTGGCATTGCGCGGTCGCGAATCGCGCGGCGAAGTGCTGGCACGGCTGGCGCGCAGTGCCAATGTCGCGCTGTCCGGACCGGGTGTCACCTCGATCGACAATAGCGGCCCTCGTGAAGCCGCCGGCGAGCGCTTCGCCGAGGTGCTGCGCAAGGCCATGGCCTTCTCCGACATGTCGGGCCTTATCTAAAGTAGCGCCCATCCGATGCATTCGGTATGGGCGCTACTTGTCTAACCGATATCTTTTTGGAAACCGGTATCCACTTTTCGGGATTATGGCCTCATGCGGCGTGCCGGTCCCGACCAGCGTGACGAGTATCCGTGGCAGTGGTTGTCGAAGGCTTCGCTGGCGCATCCGCTGGTGTATCCAGAACTCCAACGTGGTGCCGATACACCATCTCCCAGCCCTTCCAGCCGGTGAACAGCAGTATGCAGACCACTATGAACGACAAGAGCGCACCCCATGGGCGGACCGCGGCTTCGGCGCCTTGCGCATAGCGAAGGTAGAAATTGATCAGTGCCACAACGACCGCGGTCAAGTTGCCCAGCATGTGGTACCAGGCGTCGGACAAGGCGCGAATGCGCGGCTCGTTGAGGAAGTCGACAAAACCGGCTGTCGCAGCGAGAAGGGCCATTACTATGGCTGCCCCGATCAGCCACATCGATGCCCGTGCCCAGAAGGCATCGGCAGTTCCCCAGAAAACCAGGTCGGTGACAAACGCACCGACAAGAAACGCGACAGGAAAAGGTATCAGCATCGGGTGGAGGGGGTGAGTTCCTACTTTGGCGGAACTAACTGGATTCGTAGGCATGGAACGCCTCCGCGTAGCAAAGCTTAAACAAACGCTCAGATACGGGTTTCGTTCCAAATAGAGACCGACCTGAACTGCTGTCGCGAAGCTCCGGCTGACTCTTTCACGCCACCTGCCATGGCAGTCGGCGTATTTCATCCAGCTATTTTTGCGTCACTCAGCGGCAGCACCCGCCACGCCCTTGCGTGTGGCTTCCAGCATCCGCCGCCGCGCCCTGAACACGCCCCATTGCTGGTCGACCAGCACGCCGATGAGGATCACCCCGCCCATGACGGCGAAGTTGAGCGAGGACGGGATGCCGAGCAGGTTGACGAGGTTCTGCAGCTCCTGCAGCAGCACGGTGCCGAGCAGGACGCCGATCAGCGAGCCTTCGCCGCCACGCAACGAGAAGCCGCCGAGCACCGCTGCCGCGATGGCGTAGAGTTCGTAGAACTGGCCGTGGCTCGCCGGCGAGATCGAGCGTGTGTACATGGCGAAATAGATAGCCGACAGCGCCGTCAGTACGCCGCAGATGACATAGGCGGCCATGACGATGCGGCCGGTGCGGATGCCGGAATATTTTGCCGCTTCCTCGTTCTTGCCGATGGCATAGAGATAGCGCCCGAACACCGACCGGTGCAGCACCACCCACATGACGACGGCGATGACGATCAGCGCGATGAAGCTGTTCGGCACGCCCCAGGACCGCCCCGCCGTCAGGAACTCGAGTTCCGGGAAGTTCTGTCCGAAGGCAAAGCCGGCGGTGCCGTCGGCGGTGTAGAAGCGCGCCACGCCGCGATAGATCAACAGGCCGCACAAAGTCACCACGAAAGGCTGCAATTTGAGCCGGGTGATCAGCCAGCCATGCGCCAGCCCGATGATGCCGCCGAGCACCAGGATCAGCGGCAGGGCGACCGGCCAGGCCATGCCGCGCGTGGCGATGAAGTCGATAAACAGCACGCCGAGCAGCGCAACCACCGAGCCGACCGACAATTCGATGCCACCGGTGATGATGACGAAGGCTTGGCCAATCGACAGGATGCCGAACAACCCGATCAGGTTCGAGGTGTTGGCGAGATTGATCGGCAGCAGGAAGCGCGGGTTGATGATCGCCACCACCGCACCGACCACCAGGATCAGGATCAGCAGGCCGAGATCTTTCTTGCTCATCGTCTTCTCCCAGTGCCTGCGAACTACTTCGGCTGCTTGCCGACCGCCAGCAGCAGCACGTTTTCCTGGCTGAACCGGTCCTTATCGAGAATGCCCGAGATCTGGCCTTCATGCATGACGGCAATGCGGTCGGAAACGCCGATCACCTCCTCCATGTCGCTGGAGATCATCAGCACGGCGACGCCGGCATCGGCCAGCGCCCGCATCAGTCCGTAGATCTCGGCCTTGGCGCCGATGTCGATACCGCGGGTCGGTTCGTCGAGAATCATCACCTTCGGCTTCATCGCCAGCCATTTGGCCAGCACGACCTTTTGCTGGTTGCCGCCCGACAGCGTACCGGTACGCGTCTGCACGGAGGGCGCCCTGATGCCGAGATCGGTCTTCTGCTTCTCGGCGGTGGCGGCCTCGGCGCTGGCCGAGACCAGCGAGCGCCGCGAATGTGCCGGCAGATTGGGCAGCGAGATGTTCTGGGCGATCGAAAGGTCGAGCAGGATGCCGGTCAGCTTGCGATCCTCGGGGACGAGGAAAATACCGTTGGCCACTGCGTCCGCGGCCGAACCAAGAACCAGATCTTTTCCGTCAAGCTGGAACGAGCCGCCAAAGCTCTTGTCGATGCCAAACAGGACGCGCGCCAGCTCCGTCCGACCGGAGCCGACGAGACCGGCGAGGCCGAGGATCTCGCCATGCCTGACATCGAGGTCGACGGGCCGGTCGGGATAGGCAGTGGTGCGAATGGCCTTGACCGACAGCGCGACAGAGCCCGGCGGGCGCGCCGATTCTGCGGCCTTCTCCCTCTCCTTCAGCATGCGGCCGATCATCAGCTTGACCATCTGGTCGTGATTGATGGCGCTCTTCGGCAAGGTTCCGGCGAGCATGCCGTCCCTGAGCACGACGACGCGGTCGGCGACGCGCTCGACCTCGTGCAGGCGGTGCGAGATGAAAATGACGCTGATGCCGTCTGCCTTCAGCGCCTTGATGACACCGAGCAGCTTGTCGGTTTCGGCGATCGGCAGGCTCGATGTCGGTTCGTCGAGGATGACCAGCCGCGCCTCGATCGACAGCGCCTTGGCGATCTCGACCATTTGCTGCTGGGCCAGCGACAGCGCCGACACCGGCGTATCGGCCGAGAAATTGGCGCCCACGCGTTTGAGCAGCGGCGCCGCCAGCGCTCGCAGCCTGGCGCGGTCGACCAGCCTGAACGGGCCGGCGCGCAGCGGTTCGCGGCCGAAGAAAATATTGGCGGCGACGTCGAGGTTCTCGAACAGGTTGAGTTCCTGGTGGACGAAGGCGATGCCCGAACCGATGCTGGCCTCGACGGTCAGACTGTCATGGGCGACGCCATCGACGGTGATGGTGCCGGTGTCCGGCCGGGTCACGCCGCCGAGGATCTTCATCAGCGTCGATTTGCCGGCGCCGTTTTCGCCGACCAGGCCGATGACCTCGCCGGGCCTGACCTCGATCGAGAACCCGTCCAGCGCGACAACGCCGGGATAGGTCTTGCGCACGCCGTCGAGGCTCAGGAACGGAGCGGCCGTGGATGCAACGATGGATGGATCGGAATAATTCATCACGCCTGACAGCAGCCGGTGAGCCGTTTTGGCCTCAGACTGACGGGCCTTGCGAGGCGCGTCAATAGAATCGCCGGCTCAGGGCGAACCCTTGAGCCGGCGCAACTTATTCGCTCAGTTTCCCGACATCGCCTTGAGGTTGGCGGCGTAGGCGTCGACATCGTCCTTGCCGATGATCTTGGTCGGCACGATGATCAGGCCATCGGCGGGAACGCCCGACTTGTCGCCCTCGAGATAGGCGGCCATCAGCTTCATGCCCTGATAGGCCCATTCGAAAGGCTGCTGTACGACGGTAGCGGCGACGGTGCCTTCCTTGACGCCGCCCAGCGTGATCGGATCGTCGTCGAAGCCGACGACGGTGATCTGGCCGAGCTTGCCGGCATCGCGCAGCGCTTCATAGATGCGCGGCGTGTTGTAGGAGTAGAAGCCGACCATGCAGGTGACGTCGGGGCTGGCGACCAGCGCGTCCTCGACGTTCTTCTTGGCGCGGGCCTGGTCGATGTCGTCGCCACGCACGTCGACCAATTCGATCTTGGTGCCGGCGAGGCCGTCCTTCATGCCCTGGATGCGTTCCTTGGCATTGTCGGCGCCTAGCAGGCCAACGAAGCCGAGGCACTTGCCGCCGTCGGGCATTGCCTTCTTGGCGATCTCTGCCGCCTGCTTGCCGGCATCGACATTGGAAGAGCCGATATAGGCGACACGCTTGGTCTGCGGTGCGTCGCTGTCGGTGGTGAACAACGCCGTTTCCGAGGCGATCTTGTTCAGCCCGTCGGTCGACGTCTTGGGATCGACGGCCGAAACCATGATCGCCTTAACACCGGCCGTCACCAGATCGTCCATAAGGCGCTGCTGGATGGCGACCGAGGACTGCTCCGGATATTTGAGTTCGAGATTGTAATTGGGCAATTCGCCTTGAGCCTTCTTGACGCCGGCTTCGGCAGCCTTCCAGAAATCGGAAGCGCCGTTGACGACGAAGGCCAGTGTCGGCTTGTCGTCGGCCCGCGCAATTGCGCTGACGGACAGGCCGAGCAGCAGGGCCGCAGCGGCGACGGACGCATTTCGTATCGCAGATTTCATATTCAACCTCCCATTTGACTCAGTAATTTTCGCTGATGATGAACGTGCCGGCGCGGCTTGGACGCCCTCCTCCTCAGGGTTTCGGCAGCGAAGAACGACGCCATTCCAGCCGCGATCATCGACTTTAGAGACTCATTCGCCGTTCGTAAATAGTCCGATTTGTCTGACATTTCGCCGAAACGGCAGGCGAACTCCGGCTGACGGGAACCGTCCGATACCAGGCTGGCTTGCGTTCCGAACATGCACGGTCCGATGTCGTCCGGGCATGACGGATTGACGTTATAGGGATGCCAGATATTAGTAAAGAGTATTAGTTTAATCGGAATTCTCACAAAAAAGGAGAGGCCTCCCAAGTCGCTGCCGTTTCGGATTGGCGACTAAAATCACCTGAGAGGGCGCTTATATCTATTAGTAGCGCTTCGCGTTATAAATGCGAGATTTGAGGGACGAATGACATGAACGAACCACTGCGCGATCCCATCCTTGAGGGTACCAGGCGGCGCAAGCCGTCCGGGAAAAATCCCAAGGGCCGCGTTACCATGACCGACATCGCCAGGGCTGCCGGATGTTCGCAGGCGACGGTTTCGTTCGTCCTCAATAACACGCCGGGCATCAGGCTGTCGCAGCAAACCCGAGAGCGGGTGATCGAGACGGCGCGAACGCTGGGCTATTCGCCGCCGGTGTTTTCTGCCTTGCGAGCCCCGGTTGCCGCATTCGACGGGCTGGATGGCGTGATCGGCTTCGCCGTCGACCAGTTGGCGACCAGCCCGGAGGCGGTCGTCGCCATTGAAGGGGCGCGGCAAGCCTCGTGGAACGCCGGCAATGTAGTGTTGGTGGCGCAGACCATGGGCGACGAGGTGATGGAGCCCCGGGCCATCGCGGCACTGACCAAGCGGGGCATTTCGGCGCTGATCTACATGACCATTTTCACCCGCGAGATCGTCGCGCCGGACTATCTCTACGGCCTCGACATTCCGGTCATCCTGCTCAACTGCTACACCGCCGACTATGCCTTCCCCGCCGTGGTGCCGAGCGAGATCGCCGGCGGCCAGAGCTCCACCCGCCACCTGATCAGCCATGGCCACAGACGTATCGCCACCATTACCGGCGAACCCTGGATGCAGGCGGCGCAGGACCGGTTGAAGGGTTACCGCCGGGCGCTGGCGACAGCCGACATCCCGTTCGACCCGGCGCTGGTCGTCGAAGGCGATTGGTCGGCGAGCGCCGGCTATGCCGCGACCGTCAAGCTCTTGGCGCTGAAGGACCGGCCGACCGCCATCTTCTGCCAGAACGACCGCACCGCGATCGGCTGCTACGAGGCGCTAAAGGAGGCCGGCCTGCAGATCCCCCGGGATATTTCGGTGATCGGTTATGACGACGAGGAGATCGCGCGACATCTGTTCCCGCCGCTGACGACGTCGATCCTGCCGCATATGGCGATGGGACAATGGGCGATCGAGCAGCTCGAAGTCCCCGCTGCTCCCGGTCGTGGCCGCTATCCCATCACAAAGCTCGAATGCCCGCTGGTGGAGCGGGAGTCGGTTGGCGCTGCGGCGGGCTGAGGCGAGAGCGCCGGCGATCGACAATGGCACAGGCTTGACATCGGGCCCGGCATATACCCGATTGATTTCATGAGATTGCAAAGCTGCTACAATTTTCAGGACTTCCGCCGGCTGGCAAAACAGCGCCTGCCAGGTCCGATCTTCAATTATATCGATGGCGGCGCGGACGACGAGACGACGCTGCGGCGCAACACGGCGGCATTTGAGGATTGCGATCTCGTCCCCAACGTCCTTGCCGGCGTCGGACAGGTCGACATGTCGGTCACCGTCATGGGCCAGAAGCTGGCGATGCCGGTCTATTGCTCGCCGACGGCTCTCCAGCGGCTGTTTCACCATAGCGGCGAGCGCGCCGTCGCCGCGGCGGCGGAGAAGTTCGGCACGATGTTCGGCGTCTCGTCGCTCGGCACGGTCAGCCTGGAGGAAGTCCGCAAGCACAGGACGCCGCAGGTCTATCAGTTCTATTTCCACAGGGATCGCGGCCTGAACCGCGCCATGATGGAGCGCGCCAAGACGTCCGGCGTCGACGTGATGATGCTGACGGTCGACAGCGTCACCGGCGGAAACCGCGAGCGTGACCTGCGGACCGGCTTTTCCATCCCCTTTCGGCTTACGCTCGGCGGCATGATGCAGTTCGCGATCAAGCCGAGATGGGCCATCGACTATTTGGCGCACGAAAAGTTCAGCCTGCCGCAGTTGGACGGCCATATCGATCTCGGCGGCGGAGCACTTTCCATCAGCCGCTATTTCACCGAGATCCTCGACCCGTCGCTGGATTGGAAGGACGTCGAAGACATGGTCCGCTTCTGGAACGGCCAGTTTTGCCTGAAGGGGATCATGAGCGTCGCCGATGCCAGAAAGGCGGTCGACATCGGCTGCACCGGTATCGTTCTGTCAAATCATGGCGGCAGACAGTTGGACGGCTCGCGCAGCCCCTTCGACCAACTGTCGGAGATTGCCGACGCGGTGAGCGACAAGATAGACGTGATCATCGACAGCGGCGTCCAGCGCGGCACGCATGTGCTGAAGGCCCTGTCGTTGGGCGCCAAGGCCGTCGGCGTCGGGCGCTACTATCTCTTCCCGCTGGCAGCCGCCGGACAGGCCGGCGTCGAACGGGCGCTCGGCCTGATGCGAACCGAGATCGAACGCGACATGCGGCTGATGGGATGCAGGTCGGTGGCAGAGCTTTCCAGGGGGAATGTGCGGTTTAGGTAATAGAGCCGGGACGTGGCGCACGGCATAAGCTTTTCGAAGTGCGAAACTATACCGACCTGCCGCTGCTCCTGCCGTCCGTTTCGAAGACAGCCTCGCCGGAAACAGCATCCGTATATCCGCCCTCAAGCTGCTGCAACGTATGCCGGAACCGATCAAGATTGCCCAGCATTTTGGGCCTGGCATCGACCATGTGGTGAAAAGTGTCCCACTCTCCAATCGAGAAGAAGGCGCCATCTCCCGATTTGATGAGAGCCATTTTTCGCAATCCCTCGAAATTGCGCGGAGCGCTGCTGAATAGTTCGACGAATTCGTCTTCACTACCCGGCTTGACCCGGAAGCGGACGCTGTTGAATGCCGTCATGTACGTTCCCCCGTGAAAGAACTGAAAACCTCGAATATGCGAGGCCCTAACGCGCCTCGAACCCTTCGAACAGGTGTACAGGAAAATCGGAAGGTTGGCTTCAGTCACCTCTGGCCGAAAGCCCCGTTTCTGGCGCTATTTTGCCAGGAAGAGGACGACGCTCGATCTCAATCGGTACGCCCTTCCGACCGGCAATGAAACGCGCTGTTAACGCCGTTCGCGGGTGACAGGATGTTGGCCGCAGTTCGAAGGTATAATCTGCGTCTCGCTGTCAGTTGCGGAGGCGAAAATGAATTTGCTTCGGATTGCGCTCTTGTGCACGGCCATGATCGACCTTGGAATGCCGGCCGTTCGCGCTGAGGATCGGCCTGTGCCGCAGAACAATAAAGCCGCAACAACGCAGCCGCCCGTTCATTGTGAAGGCCAAAATTGTCTCCCGCCGGCGAAAGATCCCGTGCAGGAATGCACTGGCCAGGATTGCACGCCAGGCCCGCCGACTGAACCGGGCCCGGAGATTAAGCAGGCCGACTGAGCAGCATTAGCTGACGATCCCCTTTTTGGCATGGATGGCGCTCAGCCCTCGCGACTTTCCGGCCACCGGTGGTAGATTCTGTTACCTATGTTCCCGGGGTAGGCATGGGTTTAATGGCGCGCCCGAAGAGATTCGAACTCCTGACCCCCAGATTCGTAGTCTGGTGCTCTATCCAGCTGAGCTACGGGCGCGCAACAGGCCATGCTTTGCATAGCCCCGCGATCCGATCCTGGCGACCGGCCGCGAATGTGAGCTGTTCCCTAGCGACTGAATTTGCGAAAAGCAAGCCGATCCTGGCCAAAAGTTTTGCCGTCATGTGCCGGCCGGCGAAGGCAAGATCGCGTCACGCGGCGGCCGAGCCGATAGGTCGTCGTCTTGGATCAGTCATTTGCCAATCGGAACGGCCCGTAACGAAACACGCCGTTGCACGGCGGCCGAGCCGACGGCTCGTAGTCTCGGACCAACCATTTGCGAATTGAAACGGTCCGTAACGAAACGGTTCGTTACGCCGGGCGGCGCAGACCGTTGCGGGCCTGGTCGAGCCGGACCGGCTGGTCGGGAATGGTGACCGCGAATGTGGTGCGGCCGCCGATGCTTTCGACCAGCTCCACCGTGCCGCCATGGGCGCGGATCAATTCATGGGCGATCGCCAGGCCAAGGCCGGTGCCGCCGCTGCGGGCCGAGCCGCGAAATGCCGCGAACAGGTTTTCTCGCGCCTTTGGCGGCAGGCCGGGGCCGGTGTCGGTGACGACGATGCGGCTGACGCTGCCGATGCGCTCGGCCGATATGGTCAGGCGGCGCACCACGGCGCTCTCGGTGTCGGCCGCCATCGCCTGCACGGCGTTGCGGCTAAGATTGGTGAGCACGCGGAACAGCTGGTCGGAATCGGCGTCGACCTCGAGCACCGGATCGACGGCGTTGACGAATTCGATGCCGCATTCGATGTCGAGCAGGCCCTGGACGTCCTCGACCAGCTGGCGCAGCCGCAGCCTGCGGCGCGACGGCGGCGGCTCCTGGGTGCGGCCATAGGCCAGCACGCCCTCCGAGTAGGACACCGCACGGTCGAGCGCGCGCAGCAGTTTTGGTGCGAAGGCCTGCACGGTCGGGTCCTTGACCTGGCGCAGGCGGTCCGACATCAGTTGCGCCGAGGCGAGGATGTTGCGCATGTCGTGGTTGATCTTCGACACGGCCAGGCCGAGATCGGCCAGGTGCTTCTGCTCGGTCAGCATCTTCTGCAGCCGCTCCTGCATCTGCGACAGCTCGCGTTCGGCGACGCCGATCTCGTCGGCCCGGGCGGCGGGGTGAATGATGCGGCCGGGGTCGTCGGGCGCCTCGGAAAAGGACAGCATCGAGCGTGTCATCGTCCTGATCGGGCCGATCATGATCAGGTCTATCGCGGCGTAGACCAGCATGGCGGTGAACAGCGAGATCAGCAGCGAGACGAAGGCGACGTTGCGCGAATAGATCAGCATGGCATTGCGCAGGCGGTGGTCGGGCATGATCAGCTCGAATTCTTTGTCGCTGTCGCCGACCGGCCCGAAAACGCGCAGCATCCGCTTGCCGCCGAAAAACAGCGTGTCCAGCGCGCCGGTCATACCCTCGATCATGCCGACATTGGCGATATCGATATGCTCGTCGACCTGCGGCGGCATTTCGGCCACGACCAGAAGCCGCGAGACGCCGCCGTCGCGCACGGCGATCGCCTTGGCGCCGATCGCCATCAGTACGTCGTTCTGGGCGGCACGCGACAGCGAGGCAGGTTCGCCCTGCACTAGGACGATGGAAACCGCGGCGGCGGTGCTCAGCCTCTCCTTCAGCCAACTCAGCCTGTAGCTGGCGATCCAGGGCACGAAGATGAGGATTTCGGCCAAGAGCACGAAGACGATGGTGAGCAGCAGCAACTTGGTCGACAGGCCGCGCGCCAGCGGCACCCTGCGGGTGGCCGCCTTCGCCTGGGCGATGCTTTCGTCGGTTGCTGGGACTTCACTCATGCTCGTCGTCACGGCTGCCTGTCATCACGGCTGCTTGTCTTAGGGACTGCTCGTCTTCACGATCGCTTGATCGGGTGAGATTAGGCGATTGCGGCTTTTTTGCCAAATTCATCCTTGGCCGAAGCCGGACAAAGGGCCGCAAGACTCCGATGCCGGTCCGACAATGCCGGCCCGACACGCTGGATTGACTTCCAAAACCCTTCTTTCTATAAGCCCGCTCACGCTCGGGCCATTCGTCCCGGCGCGGTTTCGATCGCGCCAAAACCGGCCCGGCAAAGCTCCTGTTACAAAGTGACAGAATCAAGAAGGGCCGCACCCCGCGGTATTTAAACAAATGAAGCGTACTTACCAGCCGTCCAAACTCGTCCGCAAACGCAGGCACGGTTTCCGCGCCCGCATGGCCACCAAAGGTGGCCGCGGCGTCGTCGCAGCCCGCCGCAACCGCGGCCGCAAGCGTCTCAGCGCCTGAGCACCAAGCGAGAGACAAGATCGTTGCCCGCAACCGGCAAGCCAACGGGTGCCCATCCCAAGCGGCTTCTGAAGCGCGCGGAATTCCTGGCTGTCCGCCGCGGCGAAAAGCGCCGCGGGCGGCTTTTCCTCGTCGAGGTCGTGGGCCGCGGCGACAGCGAGGCGCCGCGCGTCGGCTACACCGTCACTAGGAAGGTCGGCAACGCCGTCGTTCGCAACCGCATCCGGCGGCGGCTCAGAGAGGCCGTGCGCACGCATGCCGCGGATGACATGGCGCCCGGCAATGATTATGTCATCGTCGGGCGCGAAGACGTGCTTACCACTCCGTTCGGCCAGTTGAAGGCCGAACTCTCCCGCAGATTGCGTGGAACACGATAGGCCAAGGGCTTCGATGGAAAACAACCGCAACTTCTTCATCACCATCGCACTGTCGGTGCTGATCCTGGCGCTTTGGCAATATTTCTATGTGATGCCGCGCAGCGAGATGCAGCGCGAAGCCGCCCGCATCGAAGAGCAGCGCGTGGCGGAGCAGAAGAAGGCCGCCCAAGGCACCAGTCCGGGCGCCAGCGAAACACCGGTGCAGCCCGGCGCCATTCCGAGCGCGCCTGGCGGCGAAGCCGTCGCCGCGGCTAGCCGCGACCAGGCGATCGCCTCGACCAAGCGCGTCAAGATCGACACGCCGAGCCTCGAAGGCTCGATCAACCTCACCGGCGCGCGTCTCGATGATCTCAAGCTCAAGCACTACACGGAGACGGTCGACAAAAACTCACCCAAGATCGCGCTGCTCAATCCTGAGTCGCTGCCGAACGGATATTTCGCCGAGATCGGCTTTGTTGGCGAAGACAAGGTGGGAACGCTGCCGGGACCCAAGACCGTTTGGAACGTCGACGGCAATCCGACGCTAACGCCGGCTACACCAGTGACGCTCACCTTCACCAACGACAAGGGCCTGACTTTCAAACGCACACTCTCGGTCGACAACGACTACATGTTCACCGTTTCCGACACCGTGCAGAATTCCGGTAGCAGCTCTGTCTCGCTGTTCAATTACGGCCGCATCACCCGCTTCGACAAGCCGGCGGTCGCCAGCACCTATGTGTTGCACGAAGGCCTGATCGGCGTCACCGGCAGCGAAGGCCTGCAGGAACACAAATACGCCGATCTCGAGAAAAACAAGCAGTACACACCGAGCAAGTCCAAGGACGGTTGGCTGGGCATCACCGACAAATACTGGGCGGCGACGCTGGTGCCGACAGAGGCGCAGGAGTTTCAGCCAAACTTCGCTTATTACGAGGACGGCCGTCATCGCTATCAAGCTGACTTCCGCACGGACGCGATTGCGCTGCAGCCCGGCGAATCCAAGACCATTGAATCGGAGATCTTTGCCGGCGCAAAGGAAGTCAACAAGATCAATGCTTACGAGAAAGATCGCAAGATAAGGCTTTTCGAAAAGCTGATCGATTGGGGCTGGTTCTGGTTCATAACTCAGCCGATGTTCTCGCTGATCGACACGCTTTACAAATTCTTCGGCAATTTCGGTCTGGCGATCCTCGCCACCACCGTCATTGTCAAGGCGCTGTTCTTCCCGCTCGCCAACAAGTCCTATGCGTCGATGGCGAACATGAAGAAGGTACAGCCCAAGATGCTCGAGATCCGCGAGAAATACGCGGACGACAAGATGAAGCAGCAGCAGGCGATGATGGAGCTCTACAAGACCGAGAAGATCAATCCGCTCGCCGGCTGCTGGCCGGTGGCATTGCAGATCCCGGTGTTCTTTTCGCTCTACAAGGTGCTCTACATCACCATCGAGATGCGGCACGCGCCGTTCTTCGGCTGGATCCAGGATCTGGCGGCGCCGGACCCGACATCGATTTTCAACCTGTTCGGGCTGATCCCCGTTACCTTGCCGCACATGCTGATGATCGGCGTCTGGCCGCTGATCATGGGCGTGACGATGTTCCTGCAGATGCGCATGAACCCGACGCCGCCGGACCCGACGCAGGCGGCGATCTTCACCTGGATGCCCGTGATCTTCACCTTCATGATGGCGGGTTTTCCGGCCGGCCTCGTCATCTACTGGGCCTGGAACAACACGCTGTCGATCCTGCAGCAGGGCGTGATCATGAAGCGGCAAGGCGCCAAGATCGAATTGTGGGACAATCTGGTCGCGCTGTTCCGCAAGAAACCGTCGCCGGCGGAATAGCCGGCGCTCCTAGGACGCGAAACCAAAAAGCCCCGGTTCGTCCGGGGCTTTTTGCAAAAGCTGCCCGCCTGGATTAAGCGATTGGTACTGCCGGACGGATCGCGCTATTTTGACCTGCCTGGCAGTTGCTCGACGGAGCTCGATATGACCGGACCCAATCCATCGATCAAGCATCCGATCCCGTTGCACACACGCCTCGGCTTTCTGAAACCGCTGGTGACGGCGCCGAATATCGAGATCGGCGACTTCACCTATTATGACGACCCTGACGGACCCGACAAATTCGCCGAAAAATGCGTGCTGCATCATTATCCGTTCATCGGCGACAGGCTGATCATCGGCAAGTTCTGCGCCATTGCCGAGGGTGCGCGCTTCATCATGAACGGCGCCAATCACGCCATGTCCGGCTTTTCGACCTATCCGTTCAACATCTTCGGCCATGGCTGGGAGGAAGGCTTCGACCCGGCGACATGGTCGAAGGAGGTGCGTGGCGACACAATCGTCGGCAATGACGTCTGGATCGGCATGGAAGCGGTGATGCTGCCGGGCGTGAAAATCGGCGACGGCGCTATCGTCGCGGCAAAGTCGGTGGTGACGCACGATGTGCCAGCCTATGCGATTGTCGCCGGTAATCCGGCCAAGGTGGTGAAGATGCGCTTCGATGACAGGACCATCCGGCGGCTGCTGGCGCTGGCGTGGTGGCACTGGCCGGTGGAAAAGATCAGCCGCAATCTCGATGCCATTCGTGGCAGCAACATTTTTCTTCTGGAGGCAGCGGTTTGAACGCGTTGAACAAGACCACGATCGGCATCGAATTGTTCACGCGAGCCTGGATCTTCATCCGCGGCGTGCCGGCGATGAAATTCCTGCCGCCGGAGGGTCCACCCGAGATCGCCTTTGCCGGCCGCTCCAATGTCGGCAAATCGTCGCTGATCAACGCGCTGGTCAACCAAAAGGGGCTGGCGCGCACCTCCAACACGCCGGGCCGCACGCAAGAACTCAACTATTTCGTGCCGGGCGGATTTTCGGGAGAGGGCGCCGATCTGCCGCCGATGGCCCTGGTCGACATGCCGGGCTATGGCTACGCCACGGCGCCGAAGGAAAAGGTCGACGAGTGGACGAAGCTCGTGTTCGACTATCTGAAGGGCCGGGTGACGCTGAAGCGCGTCTACGTGCTGATCGATGCCCGCCATGGCATCAAGGCCAAGGACGACGAGGTGCTGTCGCTGCTCGACAAGGCGGCGGTGTCGTATCAGATCGTGCTGACCAAGACCGACAAGATCAAAGCGGCGGGGGTACCGCGGCTGATCGAGGAAACGCTCCAGAAGATCAAGAAACGCCCGGCGGCATTTCCCTTCGTGCTCGCCACGTCGTCGGAAAAGAGCGAGGGCCTCGAGGAATTGCGTGCGGCGATCGTGCTCGCCGCCAACGGCGGATAGGCAACGGATTCCGACGGCTGGTCAGGCGGGGCTGGAGGCCCGTTCCTGCTCTGCCAGCTGTTCGGTGCCGTAGGCCTTCAGGAACACATCGACGCCCGACCTGACGATGTGTTCGATCTCGGCCGCACTTGGCGCCTTGGTGCGATAGGCGAATATGCACTGGCGGAAAAGACCGGCCAGGCACAGCTCGGTGAACTGATAGGCGGCAAGCTCGACGTCGTCGATCTTCAGCAGGCCGCGTTCGATAGCCATGTTGAGGAAAACGACAACCCTGTCATGGCCGCGCTTTGGGCCGCGTTCGTAAAATCGCGCGCCAAGCTCCGGAATGCGTTCCGACGCGCCGATCACCGTCCGCTGCGCCAGGATGACCCTCGCCGAAGTGATCTTCATGGATAGCACGATGCCGAACTTCACCAGCGTCTGGCGAAGGTCGCCGATCTGGTCGAGCACTTCGTACATGTTCTTGAAAATCGTGCCGCGCTCTTCCTCGATCAGCGCTTCGAACAGCTCTTCCTTGTTGGCGAAGTAGACATAGATGGTGCCCTTGGACACGCCGGCCTCGCGCGTAATGTCGTTCATCGACGCGGCTTCGAAGCCCTTATCGATGAAGACACGGCGCGCACCCTCGATGATCTGGCTGCGCTTGACCGGGTCTTGCCCCGCGGCCGGGCGGCCGCGCGGCAGACTGTCCAGCAGATCGCACTGGTCCTTGCCGGCGCTGGGCAATGGGCCTGAATCAGGCAAAGGAGCGGCCTTGGGGGCTTCGGCCATAATGTCACACCTCGTAAAATAATTCGAACCACCCGGTTCGATTGCTCTTGATATGGGCCTCTTTAAGCGCTAAGTCAACGTCGAGATCGAACCGAACGGTTCAGTCTGACGAAATTCAGCGCCAGTTAATTTAGAGAGATATCATGTCCTCGAACGCGCCCACCAGTGCCGAAGTCCGCCCCTTCCCCAGTGCCAAGGTCCAGCCTGCGATCGAAGCGCCGGAAACCCCTCTCAAGCCCGCCGACGTCACCCCGCTGGCTCCCGCCAAGAAGAAGCGCTCGATGCGCTCGATGTTGCTGCCCATCATCGGCCTAGCCCTGCTGGGCGCCGGCGCCTGGTATGGCTATGATTACTGGACCGACGGGCGCTTCATGATCACGACCGACGACGCCTATGTTCAGGCCGACACGGCGTTCATCTCGCCAAAAATCTCGGGTTATGTCGATCAGGTCAAAGTGACCGAGAACCAGCAGGTGAAGGCCGGCGACCCGCTGCTGATCGTCGATGACGGCGACTACAAGATAGCCGTTGCCCAGGCCGAGGCGCAGATCGCCACGTTGAGCAAGACGCTCGACCGCATCGATGCCCAGACCGAAGCGGCGCGCGCCTCGCTCAAGCAGGCGCAGGCGCAGAAGACCGCCGACCAGGCCGCGGCCGATAATGCGAAGCGAGCTCAGGTTCGTGCCGCCCAGTTGCTCAAGACCCGCGTCGGTACCCAGGCCCAGTTGGACGATGCCCAGACGGCGGTCGAGCAAGCCAATGCCGCACTAGCCGGCGCCGACGCGCAGATCGCGGCGGCTCAGGCCAATATCGGCGTGCTTCAGGCGCAGCGGGCGGAATCGGCAAGCACGCTGGCCTCGCTGCAGCTTGCCCACGACAAGGCGGTGCGGGATCTGTCCTTCACCGTGCTGCGCGCACCCTATGACGGCGTGGTCGGCAACCGCTCGGTCGAGCAGGGCGACCTGATCAGCCCCGGACAGAAGCTCGCCGTCATCGTGCCAATGGACAAGCTCTACATCGTCGCCAACTTCAAGGAGACCCAGCTTGCCCGGCTGGTGCCTGGTGAAAAGGTCAGAGTGTCGGTCGACGCGATCGACGGTCAGGACATCGAGGGTACCGTGTCGTCGCTGGCCCCGGCTTCGGGAGCAGTGTTCTCGCTGCTGCCGCCGGAGAACGCCACAGGCAATTTCACCAAGGTGGTGCAGCGCGTTCCGGTTCGCATCGACGTGCCCGCGGATGTGCTGAAGACGGGCAAGCTGCGCGCCGGCCTGAGCGTCGTCGTCGCCGTCGACAGCCGCACGGCGCCTTCGGCATCGAAGTAAAGCGGAACCGGGAGCAAAGGTCATGGCGACCGCAACCCTAACTGCAGGATCGGCGCCGACGCCAGCCATGCCGGTGCCGGTTGACCACATCTCGACACGCCGCGTCATCGCCTTCCTGGCAATGGTGTTCGGCATGTTCATGGCCATCCTGGACATCCAGATCGTCTCGGCCTCGCTGGCCGAGATCCAGGCGGGCCTGAGCGCCAGTTCGGACGAGATTCCTTGGGTGCAGACGGCGTATCTGATTGCCGAGGTGGTGATGATCCCGCTGTCGGGCTTCCTCAGCCGGATGCTGTCGACGCGGGTGCTGTTCACAATCTCGGCGGCAGGTTTCACCGCGGCCAGCGCGCTGGCGGCGACCGCAACCAATATCGACCAGATGATCGTCTACCGCGCCGTGCAGGGCTTCATCGGGGGCGGCATGATCCCGAGCGTCTTTGCAGCCGCCTTCACCATCTTCCCGCCGTCGCGTCGCGCCATCGTCTCGCCGATGATCGGCCTGGTAGCGACGCTGGCGCCAACCATCGGCCCGACCGTCGGCGGCTATATCAGCCATGCCATGTCCTGGCACTGGCTGTTCCTGGTCAACGTCGTGCCCGGCATTCTGGTGACGACGGCCGCCTGGTCGCTGATCGACTTCGACAAACCCAATCTCAAGCTGTTCAGCAAGTTCGACTGGTGGGGGCTTGCCGGCATGGCCGCCTTCCTCGGCTGCATGGAATATGTGCTGGAGGAAGGTCCCAACAACGACTGGCTGCAGGATCAGGCGGTGTTCATCTGCGCCGTCATCATGACCTTCGGCGCGGTGCTGTTCTTCTGGCGCGTGTTCACCGCCGAGGAGCCGATTGTCGATCTGAGGGCTTTCAGCAATATCAATTTTGCCTTCGGCTCGCTGTTCTCCTTCGTCGTCGGCATCGGCCTCTACGGTCTGACCTATCTTTATCCGGTGTTCCTGGGGCGGATCCGCGGCTACGATTCGATGATGATCGGCGAGGCGCTGTTCGTCAGCGGCCTGGCCATGTTCTTCACTGCGCCGATCTCCGGCATCCTGTCGAACAAGATGGACCCGCGCATCATGATGATGATCGGCTTCTTCGGCTTCGCCACGGGGACCTGGTGGATGACGCATCTCACCGCCGACTGGGATTTCTATGAACTGCTGATCCCGCAGATCCTGCGCGGCTGCTCGATGATGCTTTGCATGGTGCCGATCAACAACATTGCGCTCGGAACCTTGCCGCCGGAGCGGCTGAAGAATGCGTCTGGCCTGTTCAACCTGACCCGCAATCTCGGCGGCGCCGTCGGCCTGGCAGTCATCAACACCGTGCTGATCGACCGCAATGCCTTCCACTACGCCAGGCTCTCCGAGCACGTGCAATGGGGAAGTGCCGCTGCGCAGCAGAAGCTGCAGAACATGACGCTCAACTTCGAGCAGACCGCCGGGCTCGACGCCTCCAAGGCGGCCATCTCCAAACTGTCAGGCATGGTCCAGCAGCAGGCGTCGCTGCTGTCGTTCATGGACGTATTCTTCATGCTGACGGTTTTGTTCGCGACGCTTGGGCTCTTCACCCTGGTGATCCGCAAGCCAGCCGCTCAGGGCGGCGGTGGCGGAGGCCATTGAGGCGCGCTGGATCCCCCGCCTGGCGCCCTCGCGCATGACCCCGAAAAGCGATTTTCGGGGTCATGCGCAAAATCAACCATTACGAAGTCCTCTCGCGCTCCGACAAAGTCAGGGTCGCAGCCGTCCTCACGCCGTCGCCGGCTTGAAGGTCAAGGCAACGCCATTGATGCAGTGTCGCAACCCGGTCGGCGGCGGACCGTCGTCGAATACGTGGCCGAGATGGCCGCCGCAGCGGCGACAATGGACCTCCGTGCGGGTCATGCCCAAAGACCTGTCCACGGTCTTGCCGACGGAATTCGGGATTTCCTGCCAGAAGCTCGGCCAGCCAGTGCCGGAATCGAACTTGGTCTCTGACGAATAGACCGGCAGGCCGCAGCCGGCGCAAGCGAAGATGCCTTTGCGGTGCTCGTTGAGCAGCGGACTGGTGCCCGGGTATTCCGTGCCCTCCTTGCGCAGCACATTGAAGGCCGCGTCGGACAGGATGGCGCGCCACTCGGCTTCGGTCTTGGTAACCTCGAAAGTCTCAGCCGCGCGTGCATCCTGGGCTCCGCCCATGCGCAGCGCGGTGGCGCCTGCGACAACGCCAATGGCTGCCGCACCACTCAAAAGAAGCTCGCGACGGTTCATGGCCATTCCTCCTGTCATTGCTTGTGCCAAATTCGACCGCCACACGGAAATCAAAAGCCGGTGACGATCGCTGTCCTCAAAGCGGGACTCCGCGCCTATCCACATCTTGCGTGAACGGCGCGGAGTGTGCGCAGGGAGGCCCTTAGTGATATCTTCGCCGGCAGCGTGCGTTTGTTACATCTTCGGCAGGAGAACCTTGTCGACGACGTGGATGACGCCGTTGGACTGCTCGACATCGGCGATGGTCACATTGGCGACGTTGCCGTTCTCGTCGGTCACGGTGACCTTGCCGCCGTCGGCCTTGAGCGACAGTTCGCAACCACCGACCGTCTTGACCTTGTGGGTGCCGCCGTCGTTCTTGACCATCTTGGCGACGTCGGCGGCCATCGCTTTGGCGCCGATGACATGGCAAGTCAGGATCTTGACGAGCTTGTCCTTGTTTTCAGGCCTGAGCAGCGTCTCCACCGTGCCGGCTGGAAGTGCCGCAAAGGCCTCGTTGGTCGGCGCGAACACAGTGAAGGGGCCAGCGCTTTGCAGCGTATCGACCAGGCCGCCTGCCTTGACGGCAGCGACCAGCGTCGTGTGGTCCTTCGAGTTGACAGCATTTTCGACGATGTTTTTCTGGGCATACATGGCGGCGCCGCCGACCATCGGATTTTGAGCATAGGCAATGGTGGCGAGCGCGGAAATGGCGACCGTGCCGGCAAGCAAAATGGTGGCGAATTTACGCATAATTTCAATCTCCTCGGGTTATTGTTCCCCTCATTTGGGAACGCAAGGAGATACGCGATAGAAATGCTGGAGTTTCGCCCTCTCCGCAAAAAAATATTTGTCGCTGCAATTTGCCCGGCGCGGATCGACAGCCGCCAACAAGCTTTGCAGGCGTTTAAATCGCGGGAGATAGATTTAAGGTCTGCTTCCGGAGATGAGAAGCGGTCAGATGCTCTTCAGATCGCCCGCTGCGACCACCGGTCCAGTCGGCTGGCCGGTCGGTGAACCGCCGGCAGGCTCAACGCTGACCGCAAGCACGGCGCCTTGCGCCAATTTCTCCTGGACGGCGGGCGGGATGGCCAAATGCGCGGTCGCACCGGCCGGGATGACGCCCATCGACACCGGCGCCTTCTTGCCTTCGATCATCCACAGCTCGAAGTCCTTGCCGGCGGCCCGCTCGCCGGAAACGTGGGAAAGACCGACCTCGTGACGGGCGGCATCGTAGACGACGAGATATTTGACGTCGCTGCCTTCGGCCGCCAGCGAGGCGACAAGCCGCGCCTGCGGCGGTTCGGTGGACGGGCGGAAGTAAGGCACGGCGATGTAGATCGCCAGCGCCGCAATGGCGGCGGCGGCAAGACCGCGCCAGAAGCCAAGGCTCGACCACAGGCCGGCGCGCGGCTCTGCAGCGAACAGCCGGCGGTCCAATGCTTCCTTGACCCTGATCGGAGGCTCTGTCTCCGGATAGGCGGCGGCCATCGGCGAAAGATGCGCCTCCCAGGCATCGACAAGGCGCGCGAAGGCGGCGTCCGCATCGATGCGGCGCGACGCGATCTCGCGTTCATCGGCGGCCAGAACGCCAAGAACGTATTCGGCGGCGAACAGGTCGTCGCCCCCACGTTCCTGTCCGTTGTCGTCAGCCAGCGTCATCTTTCCAGGCATTCTCTCAGTTTCAACAGGCTGCGCCGCAGCCAGGTCCGCATCGTGTTCAGCGGTACGCCATAGCGCTCCGCCAGTTCGGCATAGCTTTTGCCATCCAGATAGGCGCCCCGGACGGCCGCCGCCCGATCCTTCTCCAATTCCTTGAGACAATGGTAGATGCGTTCGGACTCACCGCCCGCCACGGCCATGGCCTCCGGCCCCGGCGCCGGATCGGCCACGTCGAGCGCGGCATCGATATAGGCGGCAGGCTCTCGCCGCGCTCTGATCCGATCGATCGCATGATTGCGCGCAATGGCCACCAGCCAGGAGATCGGGCTCAGATCCGAAACGGCGAAACGGTCCGCCTTCGTCCATATCTTGACGAAGACCTCTTGAAGCGCCTCTTCTGCATCTCCCCGATCCTTCAATACACGAAGGCAGACGCCGAAAAGTTTCGCGCTGGTCTGCCGGTAGAGCAGATCGAACGCAGCCCGGTCCTTCATCGAAGTCCGGACAATCAGGTTGCTGATGTCCTGCGGCGTCATCCGCCGCCAAATTAGGCGATTGCAATGTATTTGCAACGACTGAAATGGTCTTGCGCACCGGCAGCGCCAGCGTCGATTGCCAATGAAATCGCCGCCCGCTAGCTTGCAATGAGCGGGAGGGCGACCATGTCGATCGAGCGGGTTCTGTGGGAGCATGACGCAACCGGCCAGGCCGCACTCGTGCGCAAGGGAGAGATCACACCGCAAGATCTCGTCGATGCGGCGATCGCCCGGGCCGAGGCCACCCTGCCGGAGATCAACGCCATCGCCGAACCGCTTTTTGAGGCGGCGCGGGCGCGAGCGAAAACCGTCGACCACAAGCTGCCGCTTGCCGGAGTGCCCTTTGCGTTGAAGGACCTCGGCATCGCCATGAAGGGCGTGCCGACGCATGGCGGCAGCCGCATCCCGGCTTTCACCCCCGATTTCAGCTCGGTGATGACGGAACGCTATCTGGCCGCCGGCCTGATCCCGATCGCCACCAGCACCGCACCCGAACACGGGCTGAGGCTGGTGACCGAGTCGGTGGCTTACGGCGTCACCCGCAATCCATGGAACACCGCGCACACGACCGGCGGTTCCTCGGGCGGTGCGGCTGCGCTGGTCGCGGCCGGCGTCGTGCCGGTGGCGCATGCCTCGGATGGCGGCGGCTCGATCAGGGTGCCTGCGGCTTGTACCGGGCTGATCGGGCTGAAAACCTCGCGCGGCCGCGTACCCTTGACGCCGCTCGTCACCGAAAGCTGGTACGGCTTCGTCGTCGACCATGCGTTGGCCCGCTCGGTGCGCGATACGGCCCTGCTGCTCGACCTGACCCACGGGCCCGACCCGCTGTCGCCCTACGCGGCACCCTCGCCGAACGGCAGTTTCACTGCGGCCGCCGGGCGCGATCCGGGCAAGCTCAAGCTCGCCTTCTATCGAAAATCGCCGCTCGGCCTGCCGATATCGGAAGAGACGTTGAAAGCTCTGGATGCGGCGATCGGGCTGGCGCGCGAAGGCGGACACAGCGTCGAGGAGATCGACCTGCCCTATATCGATCGCGATTTCATCGCCGATTTCGCCAGAACCGTCGCTGCGGCGGTGGCCGGCACGATGCGTGGCGAGGCCTTGCGCGTCGGCCGCTCCATCTCAGGCGACATCGAACGCGCCACGCGCGTGATGAGCCGGTTCGGTGAAATTCTCTCGGCCGGCGAAATCTATGCCGGCCTGCAGCGGCTGCACGCAACCTCGCGCCGGCTTATCACCGAAACCGCGCATTATGATGCAGTGCTGATGCCTGTCATCGCGCACCCGCCGCTCGCCTGCGGCACCATGGACCCGAAAGGCGCCGACGAATTCATCGAGAATGTTCTGGACAGACTGCGCCTCGCCGGCCTGCTGAAGTTCAAGCCGCTATTCGGCCAGCTGATGGACAAGAGCCTGTGGTTCACCCACTGGCCGGCGATCCAGAACGTCAGCGGGCAACCGTCGATCACGCTTCCGGTTTACGTCACCGATGCCGGCCTGCCGCTCGGCGTCCAGGCCGCCGGCCGCCCCGGCGACGAGGAAACGCTTTTGTCGTTCGCCGCGCAGATGGAAAGGATCTCGGGCTGGTTGGGCCGACGGGCGCCGCTGCAGCGGCCGGCATAGGCGGTGATTTGATCGATCGTGACAGCAAAGCCGTTTGCCCCCTCGTCCAATTCCCGCTAAGACGCCGCCGTTCATGCCAAGCTGGGAACCACGCCGATGACGGATGTCGCCGCCACCGCCGAAATGCAGGCCGCGCTGCTTTCAAGGGCGCTGCCCTATATGCAGCGCTACGAGAACAAGACGGTCGTGGTGAAATATGGCGGCCACGCGATGGGCGACATCGCGCTCGGCAAGGCTTTCGCCCGCGACATCGCACTTTTGAAACAATCCGGCGTCAACCCGATCGTCGTGCATGGCGGCGGGCCGCAGATCGGCGCCATGCTCAGCAAGATGGGCATCGAATCCAAATTCGAGGGCGGCTTGCGCGTCACCGACCAGAAGACCGTCGAGATTGTCGAGATGGTGCTGGCCGGGTCGATCAACAAGGAGATCGTCGCGCTGATCAATGCCGAGGGCGAGTGGGCGATCGGCCTGTGCGGCAAGGACGGCAACATGGTGTTTGCCGAAAAGGCGCGCAAGACCATGATCGATCCGGATTCCAACATCGAACGGGTGCTCGACCTGGGCTTCGTTGGTGAGCCTGTCGAGGTCGACCGCACATTGCTCGACCTCCTGGCGCGGTCCGAAATGATCCCGGTGCTGGCGCCGGTGGCGCCCGGCCGCGACGGCCATACCTACAACATCAACGCCGACACTTTTGCCGGCGCCATCGCCGGCGCCTGCCAGGCGACGCGCCTGCTGTTCCTTACCGACGTGCCCGGCGTGCTCGACAAGGACAAGAAGCTGATCGACGAGCTGACCGTGGCCGAGGCCAAGGCCCTGATCAAGGACGGCACGGTCTCGGGCGGCATGATCCCCAAAGTCGAGACCTGCATCGAGGCAATCGAGCGCGGCGTCGCAGGCGTCGTCATCCTTAACGGCAAGACGCCGCATGCGGTGCTGCTCGAGCTGTTCACCGAACACGGCGCCGGCACGCTGATCGTGCCGTGATTGGCGGCCTCGGGATTCAATCGTCTTTGAGCAGGCTTCGCGTCAAATCCTCTTCGTTTGGCATGCTTCCGTGCAGCAGGATTGCTTGTAGCGCGTCGCGTAAGAGCAACCAAGCCCGCGCCCAATTCTCCATGCTAACCGGCTTTTGTGAACCATGAGAAATCCTGCTGCGGTCCCCATAACTTTTTTTCGCGGCCTCATATGTGACGGAACGGGAATTGAGCGGGGCTAGTAGCTCCGCTAACAGCAGAGATGTTCGAAACGTTATCTCGGTGCTTATCGATGGAAAAAGGCCTTCGATTCCCTGCCAGATATGAAGGATCGAGCTCCCCAGATCAGGGATTAGCGGGGCTTTGACCAAGGCACGGCGCGCCGCGCGCAGTACGGGCGTCTCTTTTTCGAAAGCGAGCCACTTTGTCATATCTTGGGCGACCCCATCGGCGACACCCTCACTTACGTTTCGGGTAAATTGACCCGGTTCGCCGACGATGCATACAAAGGATAGCTCATGCGACCAGGTCTCAACCCGCGCGGTCGCGTGCGTGATTCCTTCGCGCATTCCTTCGTGCATTGTCGCTTGATGGCCGGATGAGCGGGCGTTTATGCCGGCGTAAGCGTTGAGCGACGTGTTGCAACCAAACGGCGCGACTGTGGGGCAAGTCCCACGAAGGTATAGCATCGCGCGGTACGCATCGATGCGATCGGCGGCCTCGGGAAAATCTCTGCCAGTAGTCTCAAATTCGAGATTTACGCTTTGCAGAAAGACTTGCATCAGCTCGGCCGGCACCCTGATGGGATGATGTTCCGCGACGAGGGAATACAAATCGAAGATCGGGACCTCCCATTTGCGCTTGTGCACGCGTACGAGGTCGTTGCCGCACACATCCCCCTCGAATTCAGGGAGCAGCCAGGTTATGGGGAAAAAGAAGTTCGGCATGGGGATATTATAACCTAATGCCCCATTTGCGGCATCGGAAGTTCAAGCGCGCAGTGCTAATTACCTGGACGCGTCGGCGACCAAGCGCCGCGTGAAGCTACAAAGGGAATAGAGAGCCTCTCGCCACTATCGGCAAAAACCGATTAAGCGACCAGATCCGTTGCGCGGCAAAGGCCCTTGGCCTGCACTTGATCGTCAATGTGACGGGCCAAGGCGCATATCGCGTGCCTCGCATCGTTCACGAATGGGAAATCAAGTTTAATGCGCCCTTCCGATATCGCGATTGCAGCGTATTTCGCAGTATAAGCCGCATCTATTTTACCGTCGTTGTGAACAATTATGTGCCGCGCGTCCAGGAAGGGCATGGCGGCATCAATCGTCACCTGCGTCAATTCCAGGCCCAGTCGTTTGTCTATTTTTTCGATTAGCTTGATCGTGCTCCGCTCATTTTCCAGGGAACGGAAGATCGTCTCGGAAACCTTTTTGATCATCTCATTCCAAGAACCCGTCGCGAGAAGGTCGCTTAGTTTAATATCGACCTTGAGGTCACCGATTATGCGTGCAGGATCGAAGCCAGCGAGAGCGGCGACGCCTACGATCGAAGTCAAGAACTCGCCAAAATCCTCGTAAGCATCCTTGATGAAGGACCCATAGACAGTCCTTTTGAGATGGATACCCACGATTTTCCGGGAAGTCTTTGTGTTTACCCTGCCATCGAGTTTTTGATGAGTATGGGGGTTCGCATTGATAGCGACGGCCACCGTTTGGTTACTGTCCGGCGTTTGATTGATAAATTTATTGAGTAGTACATTTGAAAGCTCAAGGTCCGTCTCGTACGCGGCGATTCGAGCAACAAATCTCTGATGCACTTTCGTCTGCATGCGGCCCTCCCCATTCTCCATCGCACATATCAGTTTGCGCACCGCATCGCACTTTATCTCTAGAGGTCGCGCGAGCGGTCGTACGTCATGCGCATAGTCAGGTATCAGGCGCCGGGCGAGATCGCGACGACTGTTTCTACCGCCTTGCGGGCCGGGCGCGCGACCACCATCGATTCCTCCTCCTCGTCTTGCGGCGCGCCCCAGAATTCGGCGAGCGTCGGGCCATTTTTCAGGCGGCGGTCGCGGACCAGAAAGCCCCAGACTTCGCGGAACCAGACGCGGCGGCCCATTTTGGTGTACCAGCGCATCGAATGCCGTTGCTCCGGATCCTTGTGGAACAGGATGCGCGCCAGCGCCTTGGGCCGCGACTGCACGGCCAGTTCGATCAGCTTGACGGCGAAGAACAACATCCACGGCTTGAGGCGCGTCATCCGCAGCACCTGGTGCTTGTAGTCCCACAGGCGGGCGTCCAGCTGGATCACCTTGCGGTCCCTGGCAATCCTGAAGAACGGCGTCCAGCGGTGCGGCGTTACATAGAGCGCCTGGATCTGGTCGGGGTCATAAGCGATCAGCTGGCGGAAGCCGCGCCAGAGGTCGCGCAAACTTTCGTCCTCGAAACCGGCCACCCAGGTCGCCATCGACAAGATGCCATTGAGGCGCAGCAGCCGTATCGCCTCGCGGTCGGACGAGGTGCTGCCGCCCTTGCGGATCAATGCAAGCGTCTGCTCGTCGGTATTTTCCATGCCAAGCAGCCAGCGGATGACGCCGGCCTGGCGATAGAGATGCAGGCTGTCGGCGTCGCGGACGATGTCGTCGGCGCGGGTGGAGCCGACGATCAGCACCGGCACATTCTCGGCGATCATCGCATCGAGAAAGGCGCGCCAGGCTTTTTTGGACGACGTCGGGTTCTCGTCGGCAAGGTTGATCAGCTCGACGCCATGCTCGCGGTATAGCCAGGCAATCTCCCGCGCGAACTTCCCGGGGTCGCGGTGCCGCCAGCGCGTCCAGAAGCCGCGCTGGCCGCAATAGTTGCACAGATGCGGACAGCCTCGCGAGAACTGCATGACTACTGCGCGCTTGCCGCCCCAATAGCTGTAGCGACTGAAGTCGATCAGTTCCCAGCCGATGCGGTAATCGTCGAAACTGGCGATCGTCCTTGCCGGCCGGGTGGCAAAAGGACGGCGCAAATCGTCAGGAAAAGCGATCCCCGCCACGTCCGACAGCGGCTTGCGTTTCTCAAGCGCTTCGACCAGCGCGACGATGGTCGCCTCGCCCTCGCCGCGCACGATGAAGTCGAAGACATTCGTTTCGGCCAGTATGTCGCGCCAGTGATAGGTCGGAAACACGCCGCCATAAATCAGGATTGTCGCTGGCTCGATGTCCTTGACCATGCCGGCGATCAGCAGGGCTGTCGGATGTGCAGAGGTCGAGCCGGAATGGCCGATCAGAATGCAGTCGGGATGGTCGCTCAAGGCGTCCCAGACCAGCGTGGCAAGCGGCATCGGCCCGAATTCGGCATCGACGAGCCGCACCTCGTGTCCCGCGTCGATCAGCGGACCGCCCAGTGCCAGCAAACCGAGCGGCGGCAGATGGTCGTCCGGCACACGGCTGCCGATGGCGGTATGCGGCGGGTTGATCAGGACGATTTTCATGGCGGGCCTTATGCAATGGCGGTCCGCATGTCGTAGTCGGCGATCTAGCTCTGGAGATTGGCCAGCTTCAGCAGTTTGTGTGCAGCTTTTCCGCAGAAATGCCTATCGTCTGAGATGTGCCAGCGGCACATGGCCGGGCCCCTTGATGTTCTGCAGCACAAGCTGCGTGTGTACGTCGCGCACGCCTTCGAGCCGCATCAGCCGGTGCATGACGAAGGCATTGAGCTCGTCGACCGACGGCACCATGACATGCAGCAGGAAATCGTAGTCTCCAGTCATCGTCCAGCACGACGACACCTCGTCCATGCGCTGGACGGCGGCGATAAAGGTTTCGGGCGAGCCGTCGCTGTGGGTTACGAGGCGCACCTGGATGAACACTTCGACCATCAGCCCGACGGCGCGGCGGCTGAGCACCGCAGCAAAGCCCTTTATGATGCCCGCCTGCTGAAGGGCCTCGAAGCGCCGCGCGCAAGGTGTCGTCGACAGCCCAATCTCCTGCGCCAATTCGGAGACCGGCTTGCGCCCGTCGCGCTGCAGGATGTCGAGCATCTTGATCTCGAATTCATCAAACTGAGGCATTTTCACTCTCCCAAAGCTCGATCGTGGAGTCTTTTACCTCCAACCCCGCATTTGAGCCACCATCAAAGCTGATTTGCCTCGCGCCATCCCGCTAGAATTTCCGGCAATCCGCTGATCATGATTTCCAGGGAGAGCAAGCCATGACAATGAACGTTGCCGACTATGCCCGCGAATGCGCTGCGCGAGGCCTTCGCGGCGATTATTCGGTCTGCCGTGCCGATTTCACCGTGGCGCAGGGCTACAATTATAGCGACGAAGAACAGGCGGTGTGGCGCACGCTGTGCGACCGCCAGACGAAGCTGACCAGGAAGCTCGCCCACCATTCCTATCTCGATGGCGTTGCGGCGCTCGGCCTTCTCGACAAGATCCCGGATTTCGGTGAGGTCAGCGAGAAGCTGCGCAAGCTCACCGGCTGGGAGATCGTCGCCGTGCCGGGGCTCATCCCCGCCCAGCCGTTCTTCGACCACCTCGCCAACCGCCGGTTCCCGGTCACCAACTGGCTGCGAACCCAAAAGGAGCTCGACTACATCGTCGAGCCCGACATGTTCCACGATTTCTTCGGTCACGTGCCGATCCTGACGCAGCCGGTCTTTGCCGACTTCATGCAGATGTATGGCAAAAAGGCCGACAGCGTGATTGCGCTCGGCGGCGACGAGATGATCACCAGGCTTTACTGGTACACCGTCGAATACGGGCTGATACGCGAGCCGGGCCAGCCGCTGAAGGCTTTCGGCGCCGGGCTTATGTCATCCTTCACGGAGCTTCAGTTCGCGGTCGAAGGCGGTGAGGCGCACCATGTCCCCTTCGACCTGGAAACCGTGATGCGCACCGGCTACGAGATCGACAAGTTCCAGCGTGCCTATTTCGTGCTGCCGTCGTTCGCCGCCCTGCGTGATGCTTTCGAGACCGCCGATCTTGCGGCGATCGTGGCGCGCCGCAAAGGCGAGCCAGCGCTCGACCCGGCGAGCCTATAGGCTGTCGGCTGTTTCCAAAGCCTCGGCCTTCAGCCGGGCCAGTTGGTCGCGCTGAAGGTCGAGGGACGCCGTGACGAAGCGCAGGATCGTGGCGAGCTCAGTGTCGCTGAATGTGGCGATCACCTTTTCCCCCTCCTGCGCGATCGCGCCATAATAGCGCGTCGATAGTTCTCGCGTGAGTTCCGTCGCCTCTATGACCACCTTGCGCCTGTCCTCAAGGCTGCGCGTTCGTGTCAGCAGGCCGCGCGCCTCTAGCCGGTCGATCAGCGCGGTGACCGCGGCCGGCGTCAACCCTGTTGCGGCCGCGACCTCGCCAGCCGATCGCGGGCCGCCATAGAGCAGCGCTAGGCAATGGCGTTCCGCCATACTCAGCCCAAGCCTATCGCCCACTGCCTCGTCATAAGCCTGCGTCGCGTCCTGCCAGCCCATAATGGCAAGGCTGATGGCGGTCTTCATGTCGGCCCGATTCATGCTTGACGAATTTATTTCGACCATCTAACTATCAATCTGCCTAACATTACGGCCGTTATAGTAATGTGCTGCATCAGGCGCAAGGCAAGGCCTGTCGCAGCCTGCAAGGAGTGAAACATGAATCAGACCCCAACGCGCGGCCTACTCACACCGGCCGAGGAGTTCAAATATGCCAAGCTGGCGATGGAGTGGTATGGCTGGGGCTCTCCCATTGGCCTTGGCATCGCTCTGGTGGCGCTGGCGGCGGCCGCTCTGCTGTTCCGCATCGCCATCTTCGGATTTTGACGGTCTGGCAGCGGCGCGGTTGAATGCAGCAGAAGGCTTAGGGCCGAGCTCAGGCGGCTTCGGAAATATCGCGGTCGATGATCGACAGATTGCGGCCGCGATGCTTGGCCTCGTAGAGCCGCTGGTCGGCGGCGCGCATTAGCTCCGACACTGCGGCGTCTCTGCCGCAGGTGATGCCGCCAATACTGACTGTCAGCGGAACCGTTCGTTCGTCGACGGGCCGGAAACGGATACGCTCGACTTCACGCCGGATGCGCTCGGCGATGCGCCTGGCCTCGTGTTCGGTGGCACCAATCAGAAGGGCGCAGAATTCCTCGCCGCCGATGCGGCCAAGCACGTCGCCACTGCGCACGCCACGCTCTATCGCGTTTGCGATCAGGAGCAGCGCATCGTCGCCGATCAGATGGCCGTAGCTGTCGTTGATGGTCTTGAAATGGTCGGCATCGACGATCAGCAATGCCCCGCGATCGGATTTGCGCCGGGAGCCGTCGAGAGCGGCAAAGAAACTTTCGCGGTTGAGCATGCCGGTCATGTCGTCGCGGCTCGCCTTTTCCGCCAAGCGCCTGTGCGCGGCGGCGAGTTGGGCATGGGCGCGGGCGAGCTCGCGATGCGCGGTCTGCAACCTTTCGCCCTGCCAGAACGTATAGGCGCCGACGCTCCAGGCAAGCGCGAGCGGGCACACGGTGGATGTCAGCCAGATGGTGCGATTGATCGGAAACCCCATTGCCGGCACGACGATCAGCGTCAGCAAAAGCGAGACCGCGACGGAGGCGAAAGCGATGGCGGCAGACTTTAGAAATATGCGATTCATCGCTTGCTCCCACTGGTCCGCCTTGGTTCCAGCAAAGCGCTGAATGTCACCTTTCGGCGATGCTTAAGATTTTAATCATGGCGCCATTTTTACTACCCAGGGCGCGCATAGGTTGTGGATAAACCTCCTGTTAGAAAGATCGTTTCGTGCCATAAGGACGTATGACCACACTTCCCGACCCCGCCCGCTTTGCCCATGTCACCGACTGGGTGTTCGATCTCGACAACACGCTTTATCCGCATCATTCGAATCTGTTCTCGCAGATCGATGTGAAGATGACCGCCTACGTCGGAGAATTGCTGACGCTGCCGCGCGAGGAAGCACGCAAGCTGCAAAAGGAGCTCTACCGCGAATATGGCACGACGCTGAACGGATTGATGACGCGCCACGGCATCGACCCCGATGATTTTCTCGAGAAGGTCCACGACATCGATTATTCCTGGCTGGTTCCAGATCCCGTCCTAGGCACCGCCATTCGCCAGCTTCCCGGCCGTAAATTCATCTTCACCAACGGGGATCGCCGGCATGCCGAACGCACCGCGCGGCAGTTGGGCATTCTCGAGCATTTCGATGATATTTTCGATATCGTCGCAGCCGGACTGAACCCCAAGCCGGCGCCGCAATCCTATGAGAAATTTGCCGAACTCCACGCCGTTACCGGGCAAAATGCGGTGATGTTCGAAGATCTTGCCCGCAACCTGTCGGTGCCGAAATCGCTGGGCATGACCACAGTGTTAGTGGTGCCGCGCAATTTCGAGCCGACCTTCTCGGAAATCTGGGAACGCGACCCGGCCAACGAGGACGATGTGGACTTCGTCACCGACGACCTCGCCGGCTTTCTCACGGCGATCGTGGAAGTCCCTGCTTGAGGCAGCCGGCGCGCTTCAAGTCCTTGCTTGCATGTCAAAGTTTATAGAAGCGGCTGACGATCCCCCAGGCCTCGTCGGCAGTGTCGACGAAATCGATGATATCCTGGTCGCCGGGCGTGATCGTGCCTTGCTCGGCGAGGAAATCGAGGTCGATCGCCCTTGCCCAGAAAGCCTTGCCGAACAGGATGACCGGCACGCGTTCCATGCGGCCGGTCTGGATCAGGGTCAGCGTTTCGAAGAACTCGTCCATCGTACCGAAGCCGCCTGGAAACACCGCAACGGCCTTGGCACGCATGACGAAATGCATCTTGCGGACCGCGAAATAGTGGAAGTTGAAGCAGAGTTCCGGCGTCACGTAGGCGTTTGGCGCCTGCTCGTGCGGCAGCACGATGTTGAGACCGATCGACGGCGCGCCAACATCGTCGGCGCCACGATTGCCGGCCTCCATGACGCCCGGCCCGCCGCCGGTCACCACGACGAATTCGCGATAGTACGAGATGGCCGACTGCTGCGAGCAGAGGCGGGCGAATTTGCGCGCCTCCTCGTAATATTTGCTGTTTTGCTCGAGGTTCTTCTTCTGCGTCTCGTTCTTGGCCGCCCAGGCTTCGCCGCCGGGCTCGGGGATGCGGGCACCGCCGAACAGGATGACGGTCGATTGGATGCCGCGCTCGGCCAGGATCATCTCCGGTTTCAGCAGTTCGAGCTGCAGCCTGACCGCGCGCAACTCGCGCCGCGTCATGAAATCGGGATCGTTCCAGGCCAGCCGGTATGTCTCCGCGCGCGTTTGCGGCGTGTCCGGCACGCTTCTCGACCGCTCCAGATCCTCGTCCGAATGCGGCAGCGGCGTCCATCCCGCCTTTTCCATGGGAGTCATATTTGCTTTACCCGTCCAATCATTCACTTGCGCCGTCCCGTGACGCTGCCGCGATTGACCCTCCCCAAGCCTTCACATAGGGTCCGCGCGACTTTCAAACAGGTTAAGGCGCCGGCCCTTAACAGCTTGGTAATGGAGCGAATTCATGTCGAAGCCCGATCTCGCGAGCCTCGAGGAGATCATCGAGAACGCCTTCGAGGAACGCGACACGATTTCGACCGCAACCCGCGGCGAGACGCGCGAGGCCATCCAATCGGCGCTCGACCTGCTCGACCGGGGCATCGCCCGCGTCGCCGAGCGGCAGGCCGACGGCAAATGGCACGTCAACCAGTGGCTGAAAAAAGCGGTGCTGCTGTCTTTCCGGCTCACCCCGATGGAGATCATAAAGGGCGGTCCCGGTCAGGCGGTATGGTGGGACAAGGTGCCTTCGAAGTTCGACGGCTGGAGCGCCGTCGATTTTGAGAAGGCGGGCTTCCGCGCCGTGCCGTCGTCGATCGTGCGCCGCTCCGCCTATGTCGCGCCCGGCGCCGTGTTGATGCCGTCCTTCGTCAATGTCGGCGCCTATGTCGACAGCGGCACCATGGTCGACACCTGGGCTTCGGTCGGCTCCTGTGCCCAGATCGGCAAGAATGTGCATCTGTCGGGCGGCGTCGGCATCGGCGGTGTGCTGGAGCCGATGCAGGCCGGCCCAACCATCATCGAGGACAATTGCTTCATCGGCGCCCGTTCCGAAGTGGTCGAAGGCTGCATCGTTCGCGAAGGCTCGGTGCTCGGCATGGGCGTCTTCATCGGCCAGTCGACCAAGATCGTCGACCGCGCCACCGGCGAGATCTTCTACGGCGAGGTGCCGCCTAATTCCGTCGTCGTCGCCGGCTCGCTGCCGGGCAAGCCTTTTCCAAACAACGAGCCCGGCCCCAGCCTATACTGCGCCGTCATCGTCAAGCGGGTCGACGCCAGAACCCGTTCCAAGACATCGATCAACGAATTGCTGCGCGATTGATCTTTCTCAACGAATACGGACGGAATTCGCTTGCCTGACAGATCAGACCTCATCTGGCTTTTCTTCAGAACTTCGGGCCGCGTCAGCCGCGCGGCCTATTTTCTGGGAGGACTGCTGGTGGCCATCATACAGGCCCTCCCACTCTACCGTTTCACGCTGGTTCCGGAAGGCACTACCGAGAGCAACATGTGGTCGTTCATTTTCTTCATCGCCTTCATTGCCTCGCTTTGGTCGAACGTGGTGCTGGCGGTGAAGCGGTTGCATGACCTCGACAAGCCGGGCGTTGCGGCGCTGGTGCTGTTCGTGCCGGTTGTCTCGATTATCGCTTTCCTCGTGCTTTGCCTATTTCCCGGGCAGCCGGGACCCAACCGCTACGGCAAGCGCACCAACGCACCGGCCGAACCCTGAGCGCCGATCGGATATTTCGTCATGCGCTACCGCTCGCTTGATTCGAAACTGATCCTCGAAACCGCCGAACGGCTGGAAGAGCGCGTCGCCGAGCGTTTTCCCGATGCCGGCTTGCGCGGCGTCGCCGCCGAGCTCGTGTCGCTGTCGCGCGATCTGGCAAAGGCAGCCAAGGCGCTGGAGGCGCCGATCTGGTGGCTGCGCGGCCTCATCATCGCCGCCTTCGTCGCCGGAGCGCTGATGTTCCTGTTCGTCGGCACAATCCTGCCGCTCGGCCGCATCTCGGGAAACCACGATGCCTTCCAGTCGGTGCAAGGCATCGAAGCCTCCCTCAACATGATCATCCTCGCGGTGCTGGGCTTCCTGGCCCTGATTCGCTCCGAGGAGCGGATCAAGCGCAAGCGGGTGTTTCGCCAGCTCCACGGGCTGCGGTCGCTGATCCACGTCATCGACATGCACCAGCTGACCAAGGATCCGGCAACGCTTTCAGCCAGTTTCAAGCCGACTGCGCATTCGCCAGCCCGCATCACCAACGCCGCCGACCTTGCCCGCTATCTCGACTACTGCTCCGAAATGCTGTCGATCACCGGCAAGATCGCCGCGCTGTTCGCGCAATCGGTGAATGACGCCGTGGTCATCGACGGCGTCAATGACATCGAGAACCTGGCTTCGAACCTCTCGCGAAAGATCTGGCAGAAGATCACGCTGATCGAAACCCCTCATGGGCAGCCGGCACGTGCGGCGAAGACCGATCCCGAGCCGGGTACGCCGCGTCGGCCTGCAGTCCGCAGACGACCGGGGCCGGCAAGCTAAAACCGGCCACCCGGCGGCAGATCCGCTAGAACGGTTCATCGTTTCGCAGAAACGCCGAACCGCTCTATCTTTTTGTTTTGACGCAATTCCGGACGGAAAACCGCTTCACACTTTTCCTGGAATTGCTCCAGAGCGGCGGAACGGGGAGTTCCGAAAGCCCGGTTTTGCGCCGGATGCTCTAAGCGAATGTTAATCACCCTGGCCCAGCATGCCGGCGAAGACTGTGTCGACCGGCACGGAGCGCTCGACTGGCAAGCGACCTATCCCTGACCACCAAGGAGCCGCGCAAAACGTGGAGCGCCGCCGCTCGCCTGTTTGCCTGGTTCTCTTCGCCGATGAAATTGGAACCGGAAGCTGTCCGCGCCCGGCTTCTCGACACCACCTTCGACCGCAAATTCGCGGTCCTGTTCGGCACCATCAGCGTTCTGTTGGTTGCGGTCAGCGCCGCTCTTGCCACCGGGGATTGGTGGCCCTACGCCTGGATTGCCGCCGACCTGATGCTTTTCACCGTCCGCGTTCTGCTGATGCGGGAATGCGAGCAGGCCCGCTGGCGCGGCTCGAAAGGGCCGCTGGCGGGCCTGATGGCAGCCAGCGGCGTCTGGTCGGTCGTTTTCGGCCTCGGCTGCTATGGCTGTGTTGCCAGCGGGAATATGGCGCTTTCCGTACTTGACGCCTTGAATGTCGCAGGCGTCGTCGGCGTGGTGTCGTCACGCAATGCGGCGACCCCGCGCTTCGCCATATTCGTCATGTTGGCCGTAAGCCTGCCTTACGTGGTCGGTGCATTGTTTTCTGCGGCGCCCGGAATGCCGATCGTCGGAATTCAAACGCCGTTCTATGTGGCCGGCGTCATCATCGTGCTGCTTCAGAACCACGCAATCAATGCCCGCATGATCCGCGCCGAACTGGACAATCGCGACCTGGCCATCAAGGACGCGCTGACCGGCCTGCCAAACCGCATCTTCCTGCAGGAGAAATTGCGCGACATGTGCCGCGACCTTGCGGCGCCGGCCGCCAATGGCGGCAAGCCGTTTGCAGTGCTCAGCATGGATCTCGACGGTTTCAAACAGGTCAACGACCGTTTTGGCCACGCCGTCGGCGACGTGCTGCTGCGCAAGGTGGCCGAGCGATTGAAGCGCGGCTTCCGTCCGGGGGACGTGGTCTTCCGCATTGGCGGCGATGAATTTGTCATCCTTTTGCCCGCAACCTCGGAGATCGAGGCCACCTACCTGGCAAAGCGGGCCATCGAAAAGGTCTCGGTGCCTTTCGACCTCGGGGTCGGTTCCGCCATCCATGTCGGCTTGAGCGTCGGCAGCGCATGCGCACCCGCCGACGGAGGCGATCCGGAAATCCTGCTCACCTGTTCCGACCATGCGCTCTACGAAGCCAAGCGCACCGGCAAGGGCCGTTACTGGGCGCCTGTGCGGGCTACGATCTGACGGTCGCGACAACGGCTTCCGGCGTCAGGCAGGGCGATCCGCGCCTCTTCTGCTCGGCCGCGCGCACCAGTGCCGTGACATGCTTCAGCAACGGCGCCGGCGTGCCGGCCTTTTCGGCCAAACGCAGGACCGCGCCTTGCAGTTCGCCGATCTCCGTCGGCCGGCGGCGCTGAAGGTCATCCCACATCGACGAACGCGCGGCCGGATCGATGGCAAGCATCCGCCGCGCCAAGAACTTGAACAGCCAGTCGGGCAGGCGAAGCACTTTCGGCAGCAGCGCGGGACGCAGGCCGGCGATGCGAGCGGGTTCGATGCCTGTCGCCATCATTGCCGCCAATGCTTCGTCGATCTGGCCGGCCAGGATCAGCCGCCAGCGGCGATCGGCAAGCTCTGCCGCCAGCGGCAGGCCAGAAAGCGCCACCAGCGCGTTGTTGAGGTTGAGCAGCAGCTTGCCCCATAGCACCGCTTCGATGTCACCATGCGTGGCGACGGCAAAGCCCTCGACGTCAAGCAGTTCGTCAAGGCCTGTCGGACCCTGTTCGATCATCACCTTGCCGCCGCTGGCGCGGTGCAGGCGAAGCGGCAATTCGCCCTCCGCCGATTGGACCACGTTGAACGGCACCATGCCCGCGAGCACCCGCCGGGCGGCGAGATGGGCTCGCAACTTATCGGCATTGTCGACGCCGTTCTGCAGACTGAGTACCACCGCATCCGGTCGCGCATGGGCCGCAATAAGCCCGGCCATGTCCTGCGTCGCGCCGCTCTTGGCCGTTAGCAGGATGACATCGGCACCGGGGAATGCCGCGGCCGGATCGGCGGTGACCGACAATGCCTCCGGCTTGACGGATCGGTCGCGGCCATCACGGTCGGTGATGCGCAATCCACCTTTTTGCAGCGCCTTCTCGATGCGAGGCCGCGCCAGCAGAACCACCTTTCGCCCGGCAAGTATCAGGCAGCCGCCGGCGTAGCATCCGATACTGCCGGCACCGGCGATTACGATCGTCCTGCCATGCGTGATCATGCGATGGCCCTGTCCTGGTCGAGAGGCCTGGCCGCAACTATACGGCATGAAAACCATAATGTCGGCGGCATGGCTGGCCCTTATGTCTGGCCGTGACAGGCCTTGCGCTTTCGACTATCGCTTTTGCCCATGACGCTGCCTACCGATCCGACCAGAAATCTGGCTGCTCTCATCCGCTGCGCTTCCGTGACGCCCGCCGAAGGCGGTGCGCTGAGCGCGCTGGAAGAAATGTTGAAGCCGCTCGGCTTTGCCGTCGAGCGCCCGGTGTTTTCCGAATCCGGCACACCTGACATAGAGAACCTTTACGCGCGGCGTTCCGGCAACGGCCCGCATCTGATGTTTGCCGGCCATACCGATGTCGTGCCGGTGGGCGATGAAACAGCCTGGACGCACCCGCCCTTTGCCGCCGACATCGCCAATGGCGAGATGTTCGGCCGCGGCGCCGTCGACATGAAGGGCGGCATTGCTTGTTTCGTCGCGGCGGTAGCGCGACATATCGCGCAGAAGGGCGGCCCGAAGGGGTCGGTCTCGCTGCTGATAACCGGCGACGAGGAAGGGCCGGCGATCAACGGCACGACGAAACTGCTCGAATGGGCGGCTGTCAAGGGTGAGAAATGGCATGCTGCGATCGTCGGCGAGCCGACCAATCCCGACGCGCTCGGCGATATGATCAAGATCGGCCGGCGCGGCTCGCTATCGGGCACGGTCGTCGTCAACGGCCGCCAGGGCCACGCCGCCTATCCGCAGCTAGCCGACAACCCGGTGCGCGGCCTGGTGACGCTGGTCGACGCCTTGCTTCACCCCGTCTTCGACAACGGAACAAGGGATTTCCAGCCGACCAATCTTGAGGTGACCTCCATCGATGTCGGCAATCCTGCCACCAACGTCATCCCGGCGAAGGCGGCGGCTAGCTTCAATATCCGCTTCAACGACACATGGACCGCCGAGACGATCCAGGCCGAGATCCACAACCGCCTCGACCGGGCGGCGAAACGCAAGAAATACCGCGCCGGCAAGAAGACGCCGGTCGACTACGAGATCGTCTGGCGCGACGGGCCGAGCCATGTTTTCCTGACACGCGACGACAGGTTGATCGAGACGCTTGGCGGCTCGATCAAGGCGGTGACCGGCAGGAAGCCGGCGCTCTCCACCTCCGGCGGCACCTCCGATGCCCGCTTCATCAAGGATTATTGTCCGGTGGTCGAATTCGGACTGGTCGGCAAGACCATGCACATGGTCGACGAACGCGTGGCGATTGCCGACCTCGAGACGCTGACGCAGATTTATCTGCGCTTCGTTGAAGACTGGTTTGCGCAGGACATATCCTAGTGATGCTTTCAGCGGATGAAACCTACGCTTCGCTTGCCGGTGCCTGGCGGCTGATGCTCGGCAAGGCCGACGGATTTCGCCTGCTCGACCTTTCGGCGGACGGATTCTGGAACTCCTTTTTTGCCATCGTTGTCGCGGCGCCGGCACTGATCGTCGGCTGGGTCGGTATTGCCAACGAAATCGGCGATCCCAACGCATTCGTCGGCCGTTTCAGCATGTTGATCCGCCTGGCAACCGTCGATATCGGCGCCTGGGTGCTGCCGCTCATAGGCCTCGCCCTGGTGGCGCCGCGGGTCGGCGTCGGCGGCCGTTTCGTCCATTATGTCGTGGCCAGCAATTGGGCCTCGGCGATCATCGCCTGGATGATGCTGCCATCGGCGTTGATCCGGCTTTTCCTGACGTCGGCCAACGAAGTCTCCGGACTCGTGTCGCTGCTGTTGTTCGCGCTGTCGATGGTCTTGACCTGGCGGATGACCAACGTTGCGATCGGCAGGGGTGCGGCCGCCGGCAGCGCCGTTTTTGCCGGCATGTTCGTGGCGTCGCTGATCGTCCTGTTCGGCCTGCAGGCGCTGCTCGGGATCAGCGTTCCGGATCAGCCAGGCGTCGGATAATCGACGCCGACGAGAAACAGCCCGTCGGGCGGCGCCACCTGACCGCAGGCCGCACGGTCGCGCGCCTCAAGCGCCGCCTTGAGGTCGGCAACAGTCCAGCCGCCTTCGCCGACACGTTTGAGCGAGCCGACCATCGAGCGCACCTGGTTGTGCAGGAATGACCGCGCCGAAGCGCGGACCTCAATGAAATCGCCCGCCCGGCTGACATCCAGCCGGTCGAGCGTGCGGACGGGGCTGGTGGCTTGGCACTGGGTCGAGCGGAAGGTGGTGAAATCATGCCGGCCAAGCAGCACCTTTGCCGCTTCGTGCATGGCACCGGCATCGAGCTGCTTCGGTACCCACCAGATCTTGCCCTTGTCGAGCGCCGCCGGCGCGCGGCGATTGACGATGCGGTAGAGGTAATGGCGGCTGATCGCCGAGAAACGCGCATCGAAGCCATCCGGCACGACGGCGGCCTTCAGGATGGCGATGCGCACCTTGGCCGCCTGCAGATGCGCGTTGACGGCGTCGCGCACCTTGTCGCCGGGCCATGCCTTGATCAGATCGACATGCGCCACCTGAGCGGTCGCATGGACGCCGGCATCGGTGCGGCCGGCGGCGCGCAGCGAAACCTGCTCACCACAGAACTTCTCGATCGCCTGCTCGATCGCCTGCTGCACCGATGGCTGGTTGGCCTGGCGCTGCCAGCCGGCGAAGAGACTGCCGTCATATTCGATGTCGAGGCGAAAACGCGGCATTCCCGGATCGAGGCGAAATCAGGCGGCGAGGGCTGAGCCGAAGGCCGAGGCGTAGACCAGCCTGCCGGTCTCCGGCGCCTCGCCCCAGGCAAGCGCCTGCAAAGCCTCGCTTTGGTAGTCGCTGTCGAATTTCGCGGCACGGGCACGGCTGTAGCCGAAACGCCCATAATAGGCCGGATCGCCGAGCACCACGGCGAGCGTCTCGCCGGCAGCTTTCAGGCGGATATGCGCCTCGCGGACCAGCGCACCGCCGATGCCGGTGCCGTGGAACGACGGCTCGACCGCTAGAGGCGCCAGCGCCACCGCCGGGAAACTCTTGCCGCCATTCTGCACGAAGAGCCGTGAAAACAGGATATGGCCGACCACTTGCCCGTCTTCGTCCGCCACCAGTTCGACGACGGCATCACCGCCGGTGACCAGCGCGTCGACCAGTCCGGCCTCCGTCTGCTGGCCGAACGCGTGTTCTTCGACAAGGCGGATCGCCTCGCGGTCCCGCGGCGTCGGCGCGCGTATGGACATCATGCTCATGACAATTTCATTCCTTTTTCGAGCTTGGCCCCGCGCAGAAACTCCTGCGCGGCAATGGGCCTTCCGCCCGCACGTTGAACTTCGACCGGCCTGATCGCGCCTGACCCGCAGGCGACCGTCAGCCGGTCATCGAGAATTCCTCCCGGTTCGCCGGCGCCTTGCGAGAGCGTCGAGCGAAGCAGTTTCAGCCGTTCCACGCGGCCGCCGATTTCGGCCTCGCACCATGCACCGGGAAAGGGCGACAGGCCGCGAATCTGGTTGTGCACGTCGCCGGCAGGTCGCAGCCAGTCTATGCGAGTCTCCGATTTATCGATTTTCTTGGCGTAGGTCACCCCCACCTCCGCCTGTGTGGTAAATGTCAGCGTATTCCGCTCCAGCCGTTCGAGCGCTTGCACGATCAGCGCAGCACCGAGGACCATCAGCCGGTCGTGCAGATCGCCGGCCGTCATGTCGGGTCCAATGGGACATTTTTCAACCATTGCCACCGGCCCGGTGTCGAGGCCTTCCTCCATCCGCATCACCATAATGCCCGTTTCGGTATCGCCGGCCATGATGGCGCGCTGGATAGGGGCAGCGCCGCGCCAGCGCGGCAATAGCGATGCGTGACCGTTGAGGCAACCTAGCCGCGGCGCCTCGAGAATGGGTTTGGGTAGAAGCAATCCGTAGGCGACGACCACGGCGACGTCGGCGCGCAAGGCGCGGAACGCCTCCTGCTCCGCCTCGCTCTTCAGCGACACCGGCGACCGCACCTCGATGCCAAGCCGCTCCGCCTCGCGCTGCACCGGCGACGGCGTCAGTTCGAGCCCGCGCCGGCCGCCGGCGCGCGGCGGCTGCGTGTAGACGGCCGTCAACCCGTGCCCGGCCCCGGCAATCGCCCGCAGCGTCGGCACAGAGAATTCAGGCGTACCCATGAAGATGACACGCAGGGGCATTTCGTCGACGCCTACCCCACCATCTTGCCCGGCGCCTTGTCCCTGGCGAGCTTCTTGAATTTCTTGACCACCATGTCGCGCTTCAGCTTGGAGATGTGATCGATGAACAGCACGCCGTTGAGGTGGTCGATTTCATGCTGCAGGCAGGTCGCCATCAGCCCCTCGGCCTCGATCTCCTGCAGCTTGCCGTCGCGGTCGAGAAACTTCACCCGCACCGCCGCCGGACGCTCGACCTCGGCATAGTAATCCGGGATCGACAGGCAGCCTTCCTCGTAGACCGAACGCTGGTCGGAGCTTTCGAGGATTTCGGGATTGATGAAGACGTGCGGTGCCGGCGTCTCGTCCTCCTTGGCCAGGTCGATCACCAGCATGCGCAAGGGTTCGCCAACCTGGATCGCCGCGAGGCCGATACCGGGCGCGTCATACATGGTGTCCAGCATGTCGCCGGCCAGTTTGCGCAGATCGCCGTCGACACGCTCGACCGGTTTTGAAACCTGGCGCAGGACGGGATCGGGGAGGATGATAAGCGGCTTGATCGACATGGCGTCTCACCTAAGACCTCGCAGGAAAAGCGTCAACCGGGGCGCCTTCGGGTCGTTCACGTTTTGATCTGTGCCGGCAGACCGAATCATCTATGCTGTCGACATGAACGATCTGGCCACCATCCTGTCCGAACCTGTCGCCCGCCTCGGCGCCACCACGATCACGCTCGGCCAAGCCCTGGGTTTCGGCGCAATGCTGTTCCTCGGCCTGTTCGTGGCGCTCGTCGTTGCGCTCTGGCGATCGGCCAAGGCGCGTGCAGTGGCGGCCGCCGAAGCCGCCGACCACGCCCGCGACGCCGAGGTGCGGATGGCTGGTATCTTGGCAAGCCAGGCGGAAATGCAGGGCCGCATGGGCGCCATCGCCGAAGTGTTCGGGGCGCGCCAGGCGGAACTGACACAGTCGATCGGCCAGCGTCTCGATGCCATGACCGGCCGCCTGGGCCAGACCATGACCGAGCAGACGAGATCGACGCATGAGAGCCTCGCCAAGCTGCAGGAACGGCTGGCGGTCATCGATATCGCGCAAGGCAACATCCAGTCGCTGGCCGGCCAGGTCGTGCAATTGCAGGCGATCCTTTCCAACAAGCAGACGCGCGGCGCCTTCGGCCAGTCGCGCATGGAAGCCATCGTCGCCGACGGATTGCCGCACGGCGCCTATGAATTCCAGGCGACCTTGTCGAATGGCAGCCGGCCCGACTGCCTGGTGAAGATGCCGAACGGCGCACCGTCGCTTGCCATCGACGCAAAGTTTCCGCTCGAGGCGTGGAATGCCATCCGTGCCGCCGAAGGCGCCGACCTGCAGAAGTCCGCCGCACAGGCTTTCCGCCGCGACATCGAGGTGCATGTCCGCGATATTTCCGAAAAATACCTGATCCAGGGCGAGACGCAGGACACCGCCTTCATGTTCGTGCCTTCGGAATCGGTGTTCGCCGAAATCCATGAGAATTTCGAGGCCGTTGTCCAAAAGGCGCATCGCTCGCGGATCGTCATCGTCTCGCCATCGCTTTTGATGCTGTCGATCCAGGTCATCCAGGCAATCCTCAAGGATGCCCGCATGCGCGAGCAGGCACACCTGATCCAGGGCGAGGTTATCCGGCTGATGGAAGATGTTTCCCGGCTCGACGAGCGGGTGCGCAAATTGCAGACGCATTTCGGCCAATCGGCCAAGGATATCGACGACATTCTGGTCTCGACATCGAAGGTGACCAGGCGCGGACAAAAGATCGAGGCGCTAGAGTTTGGCGTGCAGCCGGCGGAGGACACCGCTGGTTCGAATGGCAGCGGAGCAAAAGCGGAAAGTAGCCCGCGCGTCGCCGATTCGAAAACCGGGCAGTTGAGGCTAAGGGTCGTCGAAGGCGACGATTGAGAGCTACGCCGGAACCGGAGGCTTCGCCCGGGTCTGGCGCTACTGCTCCTCGATGATGGTTGTGCCTTCGAATTCCGGCAGCCAATGCAGCGCCGAGCGGTGCCAGATCTGCTTTCTCGGCACCAGTTGCTCGCGCTGCCGTGCCGTGCCGACCCTGATACCGTAAACCTTCGGTCCCTCGCCCGCCGACGTGGCGTAGAGATGCGAGCCGCATCCACCGCAAAATGCCTGGGCGCGCTTGGCGCCGCTCGAACCGGTCTTGATGTAGATCTTCGGCGTGCCCTTGGTGATCCTGTAATTGTCCTCGGACGCCGGCACGGTGACGCGAAAGGCCGTTCCGGTTAGCTTCTGACAATCGATGCAGTGACAAATGGTGGTCTTTTCCGGATCGACTTCGGCCTCGTAAGTGATAGCGCCACAATGACACGCGCCGTCGATTTTCATCTTCGTTCCTCCTGGAGCTTTTGCCCGCAATCATAACCGGGACTGCCCGATGGCGCAGCCATTTTCCTCAGGCCGGTTCCCCTCCGGACGCCGCCAAGGCCTTGCTCCGGCGTTCCCAGGTGCCGGTGGTCTGCGGCTTGACGAAGAGCCGCGTCACCTCCGGCATCTCCGCCTTCAGCCGCGTCTCGAGGCGCTCGACACAGGTCTCTATCTCCGGCGCCGACAAATGATCCTCGAACTCGATGCTCAAAGCGGCGACGATCTCCTGCGGACCCATATGCAGCGTCAGCGCGCCATTCGCCCGCTGCACCGCCGGGTCCTGCTGGACGATGGCCAGCACCTCTGTTTGCACCTCGGGCGAAGCCGGCTCGCCGAGCAGCAGGCTTTTGCTTTCGCGCGCCAGGAAGATCGCGGTCCCGCCCAGGATCAGCGCGATGCCGATCGACGCGGCGCCGTCGAGCTTCGGCATGTCCAGCAGTTCCGCCGCCGATATCCCGGCGAAGGCGACAACGAGGCCGAGAAGTGCCGCGCTGTCCTCGAAGAGTACGGTGTAGACACTCGGATCCTTGCTGAGCTGCACCGCCTCGAGCCAGCCGTGGCTGCCTTTTTGGTGGCGGAATTCCTTCAGCGCCACCAGCCAAGAGGTGCCTTCGAAGAGGAAGGAAACGCCAAGGACAGCGTAGTTCACCTTGGCGTTGGCAATCGGCTCCGGCGCCATGATGTGCGTCACGCCTTCGTAGAACGATATGCCGGCACCCAGTGCAAAGACGAGGAGCGCGACGATGAAGCTCCAGAAGTACAGCTCGCGGCCATGGCCGAGCGGATGCGTACGGTCGGCCGGCCGGGCGGCACGGTGCATGCCGTAAAGCAGCAGGCTGCCATTGCCGGTATCGACGAGCGAGTGGACGCCTTCCGAGAGCATTGCCGAGCTGCCCGTGAACAAGGCAGCGGCAAATTTGGTCAGTGCGATCGCAAGATTTCCGGCGAGCGCCGCATAGATCACTTTTTTCGACCCGCCATGCGCCGCCATGGTGTGCTGCCTTGGTTGATGCACCGAGATTGGCGGAGCGCCCGCCCACGCTCCACAGTCCCCACAACGCCCGAAGTGCCCAGTTGTTCACAGGGTCAGTTGTTCAAAAGGGCGGCGCGGGGCTATTCGACGACCTCGTCCGTCCAGACCTTGAAGCCAGCCAGCGCGCCCGGCCCAAAAATGTGGGTCAGCGGCACATCGGCGGCATCGCGTCCGGAGGCAATCAGGATGCGGCCGATGCGCGGCGCGTTATTGCGCGGGTCGAACGCATGCCAGCGGCCGCCGAGATAGACCTCCATCCAAGCGGCGAAATCCATGTCCGACCACGGCTTTGGCAGGCCGATATCACTGATATAGCCGGTGCAGTAGCGGGTCGGAATGTTCAGGGCGCGGCAGAAGGCAACAGCGAGGTGAGCAAAGTCGCGGCATACACCACTCTGCTCGCGATAGGCCTCGGCGGCGGTGCGCGTCGGCCGTGCATTGAAATAGTTGAAGACGATGTGGTTATGGACGAAGTCGCAGACCGCCTGGACGCGCGGAATGCCGAGCGGGGTGTTGCCGAACAGCCGCCACGCTTCATTCGACAGCACGTCGCTCTCGCAATAACGGCTGGGCAGCAGGAACAGCAGCGTCTCCGACGGCAGATCGCGCACCTCGTGCTGCCACGCCGTCAGCTCGCGCGTCTCGAAGGAGCCGGGGTCGCGGATCACCGCGTCCGTGCCGAACGCAAAGCGCCCGGCCGGCGCAACGAAACGGTTGCACCAATTGCCGAAACTGTCGCGGTAGCTTTCGATCGGCACCGGCGGGTTCGACGTCAGGAAGTCCGGCCGCTCAAGATCGGATGCGCGCGAATAATGGACGTTTAGCATCGCGATCAGCGGTGTTTCCTGCGGGAAGTCGAAGCTCATCTGGCAACCGATGTGGATCCGCATTGTCGTCCTGACCGGCCTGCCTGATCATCAGCCGGCGAAACGCAAGGGCTGATGCTGCAGTGCGAAGAAGACCATGGCACGGACCGCTGCGGTTTACGAGGGAATTAGAAACCAGTTGACAGCCATCGGCCAGGGCGACTGCACGGCAGCGGCCTCTTGCAGTCGAGCGTTTCTCTTGTTTCACTTCGCCAGACATCAACTGGAGGAACGAATCATGGCTAAGGGTGCGATGAAGGCAGGCAAGGAGGCCCGCAAGCCGAAGAAGGACGCGAAGAAACCGGCTCCGGCGCCGGCCCTGAAGGCACCGCCGGTGAAGGCGATGAAGCTGAAGGACAAGTAGGGCCGCAGCTACCGTTTCGGCTTATCTCGACCGGCCGCAAACGCGGCCGGTATGATTGTTCACTAAGCTCACGCGCATCCCCTATGGATGCGGCGAAGGCAATTTTTGCGCTTTTCAAGAAATCGGCCGGAAGCCATCGAAACGGAGCGTTCCGATGTCGTGGATCTTCCTGTTGTTCGCCGGACTGTTCGAGATCGGCTGGGCGATCGGCCTCAAATACACCGACGGATTCTCGAAGCCGCTGCCGAGCGTCCTGACGGTAGCCTCGATGATCGTCAGCCTGACCTTGCTCGGCCTGGCGCTGAAGGCGTTGCCGGTCGGCACCGCTTACGCGGTGTGGACCGGCATCGGCACCGTCGGCACGGCGCTGTTGGGGATATGGCTGCTCGGCGAGCCAGCGACGGCGATCAGGCTGGCCTGCATCGCGCTAATCGTCTGCGGCATCATGGGACTGAAGCTCGCGGCTTAGCCGATTCTGACAGACGAACGCGTTCGGGGCCGCTGCAAGGCGGCCCTGATTCTTGAATTCGGCTGATCAGTGCCGGAAGGCGCTATCGCGCGGAGAAGCCGGGCGGCGTCCTGCCGGTGCGCTGCTTGCGCGCCGCATAGCGTGCGTCACGCTTAGCCTTGCGTTCGGCCTCGTCGGCAAGAAAACGGGCGATCCGCTCGTTCTCTTCAGCTTCCCGGATCTTCGCTTCGGCCTGTGCGGCTTCTTCCGCGGCGATGCGTGCCGCTTCGGCAGCTGCCTCGCGCTCGGCCTTTTCGGCCGCTTCGCGCGCCAGCTTTTCCTGCTTCAGCCTGGCCTTTTCGGCCTCGCGTATCGCGCGGGCCTCGAGGATCGCCTTGCGCTCGGCCTGTCGTGCCAGCACCGCTGGATCATCTGGCGCCGGCTTTGCCTTGAAGCGCTCCAGAAGCGCCTTCTTTGCCTCGTTTGCGGCATTGCGCCGCTCGAAAACGTCTTTTTCCCTATAGATAGCCAAGTCCACTTCCCTGAAGTCAATTTGCGAGGCTTACATACGCGCGAAAACCGAGAGTTCAAGCGCCAAAACGGTATGCCAGCCATGAAATTCTGATCTGTTGCAGCCGGGAGACGCCATTTCGATTGAATTCGGCTGAAACGGACATGCACTGTTCACCATCCGGCCCTCTGGCGGCGCGGCGGGCGGGTCGCTACCTCTAGCGCGAAAAACAAAACGCCAGGATGACACATGATGGAACTCGGTCTCTATACCTTCGCCGACGTCAGCCCGGAAACGGGGCCAGGCGCCATCGGTGCGCATGAGCGGCTGCGCAACCTGATCGAGGAGATCGAACTGGCCGACCAGGTCGGCCTCGACGTGTTTGGGCTGGGCGAGCATCACCGTCCCGATTATGCCGCTTCGGCGCCAGTCGTGGCCCTGGCCGCGGCGGCCGAACGCACCAAGCGCATAAAGCTGACCAGCGCGGTCACCGTGCTTTCCTCCGACGATCCGGTTCGCGTTTTCCAGCAGTTTGCGACGCTCGACCTTTTGTCCGGCGGCCGGGCCGAGATCATGGCCGGGCGCGGTTCGTTCATCGAATCGTTTCCGCTGTTCGGCTACGAACTCGAAGACTATGACGAGCTCTTTGCCGAAAAGCTCGAACTGCTGCTCGCCATCCGCGATCATGTCAAGGTGACCTGGTCGGGCAGTCTGCGCGCGCCGATCAACGACCGCGGCGTCTATCCGCGGCCCTTGCAGGACAAATTGCCGATCTGGATCGCCGTCGGTGGAACACCGCAATCCGTCGCCCGCGCGGGTGTGCTCGGGTTGCCGCTGGCACTGGCGATCATTGGTGGCGAGCCGGCGCGGTTCGCACCGCTGTTCGACATCTACAGGGATGCAGCCAGGCGCGCCGGCAACGATCCGGCAAGCCTTGCCACCAGTCTCAACGTGCACGGCTTCATTGCCGACACCACGGACCAGGCAGCCGACGATTTTTACGGGCCGCAGGCCGAGGTGATGAACCGCATCGGCCGCGAGCGCGGCTGGGGGCCGACATCGCGGGCGCATTTCGACCAATCGCGCGGCCCAAACGGCGCGCTGTTCGTCGGCAATCCAGAACAGGTGGCCGAGAAGATCATTGCCCAGCACAGAATATTCGGCAACGACCGCTTCCTGCTGCAAATGGCGATCGGCACCATGCCGCACGCCAAGGTGATGAAGGCCATCGAACTCTACGGCACCAAAGTGGCGCCGATCGTGCGCCGGGAAACTGCGAAGGCCGTTCCCGCCGTGGCGGCGCCGGTTGCCTGATTCCCGGTCACCTGATTCATTGCCAAGGCCGCGAGGCGGCCTTGCCGGTGACGCCAGCTAACGGAACCTTGAAGCGACAGAGGCGTTTTCGCCAACGGTCTGCACCAATCGCGGTGTGCCGCCGAGGGTCAGAATGAAAGCCGAACCCGACGCTTCGGGCGCAAGCGCTGCCGAAAGCCCGGATCCGCGCGTCGAGGCGCGGGCGGATGCGCATCTGATGCGTTCGCTGCTCGTCGGCATCTTCATCCTCATGGCGATCTACGCGCTTTACTTCGCCCGCGCCTTCTTCATGCCGGTCATTCTGGCTTTCCTGCTGGCGCTGACGCTGACGCCGATCGTTCGCTTCCTGCGCAAGCATGGCATGCCCGATGTCATTTCAGCGACACTGTTGGTGCTGCTTTCGTTCTGCCTCGTCGCCGTCGCGGGATATCTGCTCAGCGGCCCGGTCATCGACCTCATCAACAACACCTCGACGATCGGCCAGCAGCTTACCGAACGGCTGGCACAACTGCGCCGTCCGTTCGAACGGATCGTGGAGATTTCGCGCCAGATCGAGGGCCTGACACAGACATCCCAGGAGCCGGGCGTTCAGAGGGTGGCGACGGCGCCATCCGGTATTCTCTCGCAGGCCGCCGGCAATGTGCTGTCGGCCGGCGCCAGCGTTACCATCGTCTTCGTCCTGTCGCTGTTCCTGCTCGCCTCGGGCACGATGTTCTATGAAAAGATCGTCCAGTCCTTCCCCAGTCTCAGCGAAAAGAAGCGGGCGCTGCGCGTCGTCTACGACGTAGAACGTGAAATCTCGCATTATCTGCTTACTGTCACGGTCATCAATACATGTCTCGGCGTGGTCATCGGGCTCGGCCTGTGGGCGCTCGGCGTGCCCAACGCGCAGGTCTGGGGCGCGGCAGCGGCTCTGCTCAATTTCCTGCCATATATCGGGGCGCTGACCACCATCACGCTGGTTACGATCATCGCGCTGATAAGCTTCGACACGATTTCCTATGCGCTGCTGGCGCCGGCCTTCGTCCTTATGTGCGATGTCGTCGAAGGCCAGTTCGTGACGCCGACGGTGGTCGGCCGCCGTCTCGAAATCAACGCAGTGGCGATCCTCATCGCCATCGCCTTCTGGTCGTGGCTGTGGGGTTTTGTCGGCGCGCTGCTGGCGGTGCCGCTGCTGGTCGTCATCAAGGTGTTCTGCGATCATTTCGACGGTCTCAGCCATGTCGGCAATTTCCTGGCGGCGCAACACACGGCAGCGATCGAGGACGAAGAGATTCCCGAGGTGAAAAAGTAGCGGCTTAAAGGGTCAAAAGCGTCCCCCCGATGGTGCAGATCACGACCTTGCATCGGTCGCACGTCCGTTGTGCCCTCAGCGCTCCATCAACATTTTGAATTTGCCGCCTCGGCAACGGCTTCCTACATCCCTTCGGCCCACAGGAAACCCGCGCCGATGACCGTTCTTTCCGTTCTCGACCTGTCGCCGATCGTCGAAGGCAGCAACGCTTCACAGTCACTCGCCAATTCGCTCGATCTCGCCCGTCATGCCGAGCGGCTGGGTTACCGGCGCTATTGGCTGGCAGAGCACCACAATATGCCGGGCATCGCCAGCGCCGCCACCTCGGTGGTCATTGCCCATGTGGCCGGCGGCACCAATACGATACGCGTCGGCGCCGGCGGCATCATGCTGCCCAATCATTCGCCGCTGGTCATCGCCGAGCAGTTCGGTACGCTTAACGCTCTGCATCCCGGCCGCATCGATCTCGGCCTCGGCCGGGCGCCCGGCACCGACATGGCCACGGCACGGGCGCTGCGCCGTAACCTCGACGCTGGCGCCGACAATTTCCCGCAGGACGTCGTCGAGCTGATGGGCTATTTCCAGCCGGCCGAAGACGGCCAACGCATCCGCGCGGTGCCCGGCGAAGGCGAAAAGGTGCCGATCTGGATTCTCGGTTCCAGCCTCTACGGCGCGCAGCTTGCCGCCATGCTCAGCCTGCCCTACGCCTTCGCCTCGCATTTTGCGCCGGCCGAGCTCGACCATGCTCTGGAGATCTACCGCTCGCGTTTCCAGCCTTCGGAGCAGCTCGACAAGCCTTATGTGATGCTCGGCCTCAACGTCTTCGCCGCTCCTTCCGATGCCGAGGCGCGGCTGTTGTTCACCTCGCTGCAGCAGGCCTTCGTCAATCTGCGCACCGGCCGGCCCGGCCGATTGCCGCCGCCGGTCGAAGGATATGAGCGCGACCTCGATCCAATGGCCAAGACCATGCTCGGCCAAGCGCTTTCCTGCGCCGTCGTCGGCTCCCCGGAAACGGTCAGGCAAGGCATCGAGGCGTTTGTGCGCCGCACAGGGGCCGACGAGCTGATGGTCACAGCGCAGATTTTCGACCATGCGGCGCGGGTGCGCTCGTTCGAGATCCTGGCCGACGCTCACAAATCGCTGTCGGAAGCTGCCTGAGAGTTGGTTCGCCACTTGCCACTGTTGCGGGCAAGGCCGGCCTTAGGCAGGGAACATCGCGAACAGGTGTGCGAAGACATAGCGAACATTTCGCGCGTTTTACGCGGAGGTTTTCGATCCGTCATGCTCGTCCGTTAGCGGGAAACGCGGCGTCCACTAAATAACGATCACCTTGGTGCCGATTGTGGCGCGGTCATAAAGATCGATGATGTCCTGGTTCATGAGGCGAATGCAGCCCGCAGACACGGCTTTGCCGATGGACCACCATTCGGGGCTACCGTGCAGGCGATATCCAGTGTCACCCTTCTCGTTGAAAAGATAAAGCGCCCGCGCACCGAGCGGGTTCACGAGTCCGCCCTCCATATGGGCCGGTATGATGCGGCCTCGCTTCTGCTCGCGTACAATCATGGCGGACGGCGCGCTCCAATCCGGCCATTCGCGCTTCCTCGCAACGTGAGCAGTGCCATGCCACTCGAAGCCCGCCTTGCCGACGCCGATGCCGTAGCGCAGTGCCTGACCGTCTCCTAACACGTAGTAGAGGAACTTCGCTCCTGTATCGACAATGATGGTGCCCGGCGCCTCTTCAGTCGCATAAGGCACTGTCTGCCGACGGAACTTTTGGTCAACCTTGTAGATCGGAACCGGCGGAACGCGAAAACCGGCGTCGGTGAGGCCGCCATAGGCCGAGGGGAAAGTCTTTAATGCGCCGCCGGTGGTGCAGCCGAAGAATGCGACCATCCCAGCAAGTACCAGCCCGATTAGGATCGATCTCACGCGCATGACTCAAGCCGGCGCCCGTGTGGGCGATCAGCCGCATCTCGTCATATTCCTAAACCGACATGCTTCGATTGCCAAGATTTTCCTGACTGTCGGCTGGCTGATTGTTGGCCACTTGGCTCGATCGGCGCCGCGTCCTTCAATTGCTCGGTTTTCGAAAGACGAACGCCCGTAGTGGCTGCGAAGGCCCGGGGTCGGCAGGACAGAGGGAGCGCTGTCCGTCCGGCATTGCAAAGTTTCTGAACAGAGCCCAAGCGCTACGCGCTGACGCTCTGCGCGATCGCACCTGGCGGACGGCATGAATTGCGGATCATCAAGCGTCCCTTGAGCGTCAGTTTGCGCGGCGGCGCATCCCTGTTTCCGGCGAGCCGGTCGAGCAGCAGATTGGCCGCCTGTTCGCCAATCGCCTGCACCGGCTGGGCGACCGTGGTCAATTGCGGCCGGAACACATCCGACCACGGAAAATCGTCGAAGCAGGCGACCGAAATATCCTCCGGACAGGACAGGCCGATATCGCGAATGGCCTTCATGGTGCCGATCACCATCGGGTTGTTGGCCGAAAAGATGGCGCTCGGCCGGTCGTGCAGCGAAAGCAGCTGCATGGTTGCGTTGTAGCCATCGACTTCGTGGAAGTTGCCGAAGCGGACGAGTTCGGTCTCGGCCGGCAGGCCGGCGGCCTGGAGGGCCTCGCGGTATCCCGCCATGCGGTCATGCATCGGCGAGATATCGAACGAGCCGGAGATGTAGCCGATGCGCCGATGGCCGAGATCGATCAGGTAAGTGATGGCGTCGAACACCGCGCGCTGATTGTCGAGAACGACGGCATCGGTGTCGACACCCTGGCAAACACGGTCGAGCAGCACGACCGGCACATTGGCGTCGTCGACAATCCGTTTGAGGATCGCGCCGTCACCGACACGCGCGACGATCAGTCCGTCGACCATGCGGTCGAGCAGCAGCCTGATCTGGTCGTCCTGCGTGTTCAGGTGCTCGTCGGTGCAGCACAGCATGACGGCGTAGCCGGCCCTGTCGAAAGCCTGCTGGATGACCGAAACGACGTCGGTAAAGAACGGATTGGTGATGTGTGGGACGGTGAGCCCGATGGTGCGTGTGGTGCCCATCTTCAGGCTGCGGGCAATGGCGTTGCGCTTGTAGCCGATGTCGCGGATCGCCTGTTCGATGCGCTGGCTGAGCTCGGGGCTGACGGTCGCGGTGCCGTTGATCAGCGCCGATACGGTGGCCACGGAAACACGCGCGGCCTCGGCCACATGAAGCATAGTCGGAGCAGTGAATTTGCGCTGCTTTTTTCGTCCTGACGCTGTCATTTTCGAAACGTTTCACCACTCCACGGTAGCAATACGTACGGAATCTTATGATTTTGCGCAAGAATTGAAATGGAACAATCTCAGGCTCCAGATATTGCCTTGACATGATCGAAACGTTTAGATTAGCGTTTGAGGTGTTCGGTGACGACGGAGGGAGGCCGTCCTTGTCATGCAGCACGGCAATTCCATCCCTGCGCAAGGCGTTATGGCGGACGGCTCGGCTGTCGTACTGAGCGCCGAGCACATCTCCAAGTCCTTCGGCGGTATCGCCGCGCTTGTCGATGTCGGCTTCGAACTGCGGCGCGGCGAGGTCCATGCGCTGATGGGCGAGAACGGCGCCGGCAAGTCAACGCTGATGAAGATCCTGTCCGGCGTCTATACGGACTATAACGGAACGGTCAGTATCGATGGCTATCCGGTGCGCTTTGCCGGCGTCCGCGAAGCCGAGCGCGCCGGCATCGCCATCATCCACCAGGAGCTGAACCTCGTCCCCGAACTCAGCGTCGCCGACAACATTTTTCTCGGCCGCGAGAAGCTGATCGCCGGACTGATCGTCGACCGCAAGACGAGCAGCCGCGCCGCCGGAACGCTCTTGCAAAGGCTCGGCATCGAGCTCGACCCGGATGCACGCGTCGGTGCCTTGCGCGTCGGCGAACAGCAGCTGGTCGAGATCGCCAAGGCGCTGTCGATGTCGGCACGCATTCTGATCATGGACGAGCCGACCTCGGCGCTTTCGCCAGCCGAATGCCAGCGGCTGTTCCGCATCATCCGCCAGCTCGCCGACAGCGGCGTGGCGATCGTCTACATTTCGCACCGCATCGACGAGGTCATGCATCTGGCCAGCCGCGTCACCGTGTTTCGCGATGGACGCCACGTCCTGACGTGGGCGATGGACAAGCTCGACGAAGACGCCATAATTTCGGCGATGGTCGGGCGAAACCTGCTTGCTTCCTCCCAGGAGCACCGCATCCCCGGTGGCAACACGGTCCTGTCCGTAAGCGAGCTGTCGCTGGCGAAGCCCAATCGCCATGGTTGGCGCACCGTGCTCGACGGCGTCAGCTTCGATCTTGCCGCAGGAGAAATCCTCGGTATCGGCGGGCTGCTGGGCTCGGGCCGTACCGAAATCCTGGAAACCATCTTCGGGTCCAGCGGCGGTCGTGCCGGCGGTGAGATCAGGCTCGATGGCGAGGCAGTAGAAATCCGTTCGCCGCGCGATGCGCGCCGGCTCGGCATCGCTCTGGTCACGGAAGACCGCAAGACGCAAGGCCTGCATCTCGAGGCCTCGATCACCGACAATGTCGCGCTGCCGCTGGTCGGCGCGCTGGCGCGGTTCGGCGTGCGCTCGCTGGCCGGTGAGCAAGGGCTGGCACGGGACGCCGTCAAGGCGCTCGGCATTCGCTGCGAGACCGTCGAGCAGCCGGCCGGCACGCTGTCCGGCGGCAACCAGCAGAAGGTCGTCATCGGCAAATGGCTAGCGACGAGGCCGCGGGTGCTGCTGCTCGACGAGCCGACACGCGGCATCGATGTCGGTGCCAAGCGGGAAATCTACGATCTCATCTTCAAGCTGGCGCGAGACGGGCTGGCGATCGCCGTCATCAGCTCGGAATTGCCGGAGCTGCTGCATCTTTCCGACCGTATCCTGGTCATGGCCGACGGCCGCCAGACGGGAATCCTGTCCCGCGCGCAAGCCAGCGAGGAGGCCATCATGCGGCTTGCGGCGCCGCGACGGACGATGACGAGGCCTGCCGCATGAGCATTTTGCATATCCTGTCCCGGACGAAGCTCTATTGGGGCCTGATCGCCATCTTCCTGATCGGCGTGCTCGGCTCGCCGATCAGCTCCAAGGGCAACAACATCTTCCTGTCCTACGGCAACCTGCTCGATGTGCTGCGCCAGGTGTCGACCACCGGGCTGATTGCCACCGGCATGACTGCGGTGATCATCACCGGCGGTATCGACCTTTCCGTCGGCTCGCTGATGGCTATCTGCACGGTCGTCTGTGCCATGCTGCTGACGGTCCCCGGCGTGACGCCGGCGGTGGTGCTGGGGGTGCCGACAGTTGCCCTGGCAGCCCTTTGCCTCGGCATTCTCGTCACTCGTTTCATCCTGCTGAACATCGAAAAATCCCGCGCCGGCGCGCAGGCCACGCACGACATCAGGTTGGACAGCGTTCGCGGGCTGGTGACACCCGGCATTGTCGGGGTGATCCTGTGCAGTCTGGTGCTGTGGTTCCTGCTGCCGCAGGTGGGCTCAAAATTCGGCGTGCTCGGCGTGCTGCTGGTGGCGCCTTGCGTCGGCCTGCTGTTCGGCGCGCTCAACGGCTTCATCATCGTCGCCGGGCGGCTGCAGCCCTTCATCGTGACGCTGGCGATGATGGTCACTGCGCTCGGCATCGCCCGGCTGACGGCCGGCCAGAACAATGCGGTGCTGCCGGTCTACACCGGCTCGAATGCCACCGCCGATTTCGAAATGCTGCGCTCGCTGGTATTCGGCGTGATCCCGATGCCGGGCCTGTTCTTCCTCGGCGCCATCCTGATCTACGGCGCCGTGCTGCGCTTCACTCCGTTCGGCCGCTATGTCTATGCGATCGGCGGCAATGAGGAGGCGGCGCGGCTGTCGGGCATCGCCGCAGGCCGCGTGAAGATCGCCACCTATGCCGTGTCAGGGCTGCTGGCCGGCATCGCGGCGGTGCTCTATGTCGCGCAGTACCGGCAAGGCAAGCCGGACGCCGGCGCCGGGCTGGAGCTCGACGCGATTGCCGCCGTGGTCATCGGCGGCACCAGCCTGATGGGCGGACGCGGCAGCCTCACCGGGACGTTCTGCGGCGTGCTGATCTTCGGGCTGCTCTCCAACATCCTGCAGCTGCACAACATCAATTCGAACCTTCAGCTGGTGCTGAAGGGGATGATCATCATCGGTACCGTGCTCGTACAGGAGCGCAGTGCCGGTGATCTTCTCTTCTATCTGCGACTGCCCGGTGGGCAAGCGCACAAGGAAACGGCCGCGGCAAAGCGGCCGTCGCAAGAGACCGCGTCTCTGAATATTGGAGGAAACAAGAAATGAAACGACGTGAATTGTTGAAGCTCGCCGGGCTGACAGCGGCACTCCTGACCACGACCGCCATGCTTGCCGGCGGCGCCCATGCGCAGGACAAGAAGTGGAAGATCGGCTTCTCGCAGGTGACGACCATCGAACCCTGGCGCGCCCAGTTCAACAAGGACATCCTGGCCGAAGCGGCCAAGCATCCGGAAGTCGAGCTGATCATCACCGACGGCGAGGACAAGACCGAGAAGCAGGTCGCCGATGTCGAAAACCTTATCCGTCAGGAGGTCGATGCGCTCTTGGTATCACCGAAAGAATCCGCCGGCCTGACCGGTGTCGTGCAGCAGGCGATCGATGCCAAGATCCCGGTCTTCGTGCTCGACCGCAACGTCGAAACCAACGACTACACGCAGTTCGTCGGCGGCGACAACAAGCTGATCGGCCGGGCTGCCGGTGAATATGCCGTCGAGCTGCTTGGCGGCAAGGGCAAGGCCGCCGGCAACGTCGTCGAGATCTGGGGCGGCATGGGCACCCAGCCGGCACACGACCGCCATGATGGCTTCCATGAATTCACCGACAAGGAGCCAGGCATAAAATACCTGCTCGACCAGCAGTCGGGCGACTGGAAGCAGGACCAGGCCTACAACATCATGGCGACGGCGTTGCGTAACAACGAGAAAATCGATCTTGTCTACGGCCACAATGATCCGATGGCCTATGGCGCCTATCTTGCCGCCAAGGACGTCGGACGTGAGAAGGACATCAAGTTCATCGGCATCGACGGCCTGCCCAATGAAGGCGTGCAGCTGGTCGCCAATGGCGAGCTGACGGCGACGTTCACTTATGTGACGCCGGGCGCCGAAGGGCTGCGGCAGGCGATCAAGTTCCTGAACGGGGAGAAGGTGGAAAAGACCATCACCCTGCCGACGCAGAAGATCACCAAGGAAAATGCCGCCCAGATCCTGAAGGACAACGGCCTCTGAGACGAGGCTTTCCTGCCGGGCGTTCAGCGCCCGGCAGGAACAACAACCAAACGCCGGCAGGCAGCAGATTAAGCCAGCTTGGCCAGCAGCTTCATGAAAATGGCCGCTTCCTTGGCGGAAAGCGGCGCCAGCGTTTCCTGCGTAATCTCACGGGCAAGCGGAATCAGCCGCTCGATCGCGTCGCGCCCCTCGGCGGTCAGATTGACCAGCAGGCGCCGTTTGTCGACTTCGTGTTTGCTAAGTTCGACAAAGCCACGCGCTTTCAGCCGGTCGATGACGCCCTTCACGGTCGCCGCATCCATGGCGATCAGGCTGCCAAGCTGGTTCTGCGAGGTCTCGCCGACGTCGCGCAATTTGGCCAAAGCGGCAAATTGCGGCGGCGTCAGATCGGCGATGTGTGCGGCGAAGATCGAGACATGGCGCTGATGCGCCTTGCGCAGGATGAAGCCGACCTGCTCCTGCAAGCGATAGTCGTTTTCGTCAGGCTCCTCGGCCTCGACCAGCTTGAGCAGATTGTCTTCGGCGCTCACCGCAGCCCATCCCATGCCTTAATGTCCTTGGCCGCCAGCCCACCCATGCGGTCGTGCACGCGCGGGCCGCAGGTCATGGCGAGGCAAAACAGGATCTCGTCGGGACGGGGGCCATCGCTGATGCCGATTTCCATGGCATCGAAATGGCTGCGCACATAGGCGGCGTTGATGTGGCCGAGCGGCACATCGAGCCGCGCGCCGAAACCGCCGACCTTCTTCGCCGAGGGCACGATCGCCTTGGCGTCGCCGAGCCGTTCGCGCATGGCATAGCCGCCCGGCACATGCCACAGCGCGCCATGCTCCAGCTCGCCCGCCATGCCGACGATGGCGCCCTTGCCGTAACCGTCGATCTGTTTGACGTCGCCGCCCAATGCGGCAATAAGCCTGTCGGAGAGCAGCAGCCCGAGCGGCTTCAAATCCTCCATGGCGCTCTGCAGTTCCTCGACGTAACGGCCGGCGAACGGGTTCTTGACCACAGCCATTGCCGCGGCACGGCGCCGCGGCACCTTCGCCACCGGCCCGCCTTCGTGAAAAATCTCTTCGGTCAGCACGGCGATCTTGCGGATCGGAAACTCAGGCATGAGCAATTTCCCTCTCTAAAACTTTATTGGCGAGCGCCATCGGACCTGCGATGCGCGCCTGACCGCCGAGGAAAAGCGCCGCGGCGGCAATCAGGCCGCGCCGCCGAAACTCCTCGGCAACGGCAAATCCGCCTTCCAGCGCAATAGCGATTTCAGCGGCGGAAAGCAGCCCCACGCCCTGCGTCACGAAACGGTCGCCGAGGTCGCTGTCAGGTGCGAGATCGCGCGCCCGTACGCGCCTAACGGCCGGATGACCGGGCAGGTCGACGGCGTTGGCGATCAAGGTCGCCGCGGCATCGGCTTCAGCACCCGTTCGCGCCAGCACCGTGACCGCGTCGGCGATGCCCAGCGAAAAGGAGCGGCCGCGCCAGCCGCTTGTCGCGACACCGCGGATCCCGTCTTCGGGGCGGATCGTGAGACGATCTGCCAACCCATGACCTGTCCCGGCAATGGCAAGCGTCATCGACTGCCCGTGGCCGAGATAGATCGCGCTGTCGCCGCCATTGTTGACATAGGCGCGCTCGAGCCGGCGGCCGGCAAGCAGCGCGCCAAGCACTTCGTCGGCTACCGAGCCGGCGACGGCCGCCATCGGTGTGATGAATTGTTTCGCTAGCGGAACGACCGCCGCTTCCATGCGGCGCGCCGTCGGGCCAGCGAAAGCACGTGGCCGGGAGGCGGCCGGGCGCCGCAGTTCGGGCAACTCTTCGACCAGTTCGGGCAAGATTGTCTGGAAGCGCGCCACTGCCTGGCGATATGCGGCGCTGCATTCACTCGCCTCGCCGAATGCCTCGACGATCAGGTCGATCGGCCCATGATTGAGGTGAAGCCTCCGGCCGTCCTCGAGCCAATGCGCCTGCGGGCCGTTCATCGCCCGGCCCCGTTTGCGGCCGCGCGACGCAACTGCGCCAGCGGCGGCCAGGGATTGTCACGGGGTGCGGCCGTGCCGCGGCGCGGATTGAGATATTCGCCGCCCTTGGCCAGGATATCGTCGACGCTGCGGATTTCGCCTTCGTAGCCGCCAAGCCTGACATAATCGTCGCGGCGCATGGTGAACTCGATCGGCGCCACCAGCGCCGGGGTCGGCACATAGCCGAAGGCGCCTTCCGGCACGCGGGTGACGTCGACCATCAGCGTGATGCCGCCGCCCGGCCAGACATAGACCGGCGCGCCGCCGACCGTCACATAGGTCGTCAAGCCCTGCACCGAGCGGGTCAGATTGACCGGGTTCTCGGTGACGCCGGCGCGCAGCGAGCCGCCGGCGCCGCCGACGAAAAGCACGGTGCAGAGCGCCGGCTCGCAATTGTCCTCGATCAGTTCGACCGACTTCCGCAGCCGCTCCGGGAACGGTTTCTGGACCGGCTTCAGTTCGTCGTCGAGCTCGTAATAGGCGAATTGCTCGCCGGTGGTCGAGACCATCAGCAGCGACATGCCGGGGCGCGCACCCTTTTTGGCGTTCCATTCACCAAGGATCGACAGCGGGTCGGAAATGCTGGTGCCGCCCCAGCCGAGGCCGGGCTCCGACACCTTGAAATAACGGCCCGGCGTCGAACGGCGGCCGATGATCTTGATGCCGGTATCCTGCCAGCCAAGCACCTTGCCGGCCTGATGCTCGGAGACGACGCCGGTGATGTGGTCATCGACCACCACCACCTCGTCGACAAGGCCGCGCCATTGGGTCGCGAACATGCCTATGGTAGCCGAACCGCAGCCGACGCGCATGCGCTGCTCGAGCTTGCCGTCGATGACCGGCGGCTTGCCGGCTTCGACGATGACGGTGGCGCCGCCGTCGATGACGAGTTCAACCGGTTTGCGGTTGCACAGGGCGAGCATGGCGTCGCAGGTGGCGCGCCCTTCAGCCTTCGAGCCGCCGGTCAAATGATGTACGCCGCCCAGCGACAGCATCTGCGAGCCGTATTCGCCGGTCGTGACGTGGCCGATCGCCTCGCCTTGGGCACGGACCGTCGCCGTTTCGGGGCCGATATGACGGTCGGTGTCGATCTTCACCTTGACGCCGCAATAGGAGAAGATGCCCTCGGTGACGACGGTGACCAGATCGACGCCCTCGACCTCCTGGCTGACGATGAAGGGCGCCGGCTTGTAATCGGGATAGGTGGTGCCGGCGCCGATGGCGGTGACGAAGCGGCGGCCGGTGTTGACCAGTTCGCCGTCCCATGCCTCGCCTTCTTCGGCAAAGGGTACGATTGCGGCGCCGGTCTCGGCCGCGTGGTCGAGGATGGTCAGTGGATCCATCCGCACGATCCTGCCGCCAACATTGCCGTAGCGGTCGCAGGCGCCGGTGCGGCCATCGGCGATGTAGCACATGACCGGACAGGCATCGCAGCGGATCTTCTCGGCCACCAGCTTCTCGCCGGGATCATGCGTCTCGAAGCGTTCGGCAAGCTCGCTCATCGGCGCGCCTCCTTGTCGAGGATGGCGGCGCGGATGCGGGTCGGCGTCGCCGGAATTTTGGTGACCAGCACACCGGTGGCGTGGCGGATGGCGTTGAGGATCGCCGGCGCCGTCGGGATCAGCACATGCTCGCCCAAACCCTTGGCGCCGAAGGGTCCTTCCGGATCCGGAACTTCTATCAGGATGGTCTCGATCGGTGGCACGTCGCCGATCGTCGGGATCAGATAATCGTGCAGGTTTTCGGTGCGGCCGGGGATGAATTCCTCCATCAGCGCCATGCCGATGCCCTGGGCGATGCCACCCTCGATCTGGCCCTCTGCCAGTAAAGGGTTGATGGCCTTGCCGACATCGTGAGCGGCGGTGATTTTTATAAGCTTCACGGTGCCGAGCCTGAGGTCGACCTCCAGTTCGGCGATCTGGGCGCCATAGCCATAGACGGCATAAGGCTTGCCCTGGCCCTTGGCATCGAGCGGCAGCGTCGGCGGGTCGTAGCTTTCCTCGGCGCGGAAGACAAAGCCTTCGGCGTCTACCTTCAGCGAGGAAAGATCGATGCGGCGCGTCGCTTCGCCTTCCCCGATGCTCAGACTTGTGCCGTCCAGCGCAATCGCCGCCTTTTCCGAGACATTGGCGAAACGCAAGATCTCATCGCGCAAGGCGCGGCCGGCCTTTTCGGCGGCCTTGCCGGTGACGAAGGTCTGGCGCGAGGCCGATGTCTTGCCGGCGTCGGGGGTGATCGCCGTGTCGGCGCCTTTCAGCCGCAGCTTTTCAAGCGGAAGACCCAACGCGTCGGCGCAGATCTGCGCGATGACAGTGTTCGAACCTTGCCCGATATCGACCGCCCCCTGATGCAGCACGACTTCGCCCGATGCCGAGATGCCGACCTTGATGGTCGACGGATTGGGCAGCGAGGTGTTGCCGCAGCCGTACCAGCAAGAGGCGACGCCGACGCCGCGTTTTTTTTCGCTGCTGCTACGGGCGTTGAACGCGTCGGCGTCAGTTAGGGCACGCCGCCAATGTGAGCGCAGGGCCCCCAGGCAGTCGGCGATGCCGACGCCCGACTCGAGCCGCTGCCCGGTAACTGTTTCGGATCCGTTCCGAAGGCAGTTCTTCAGGCGAAAGTCGAGCCGATCCATGCCGAGCTTGTCGGCTAGCTCGTCATAGAGGGTCTCCTGCATGATCGTCGCCTGCGGCACGCCGAAACCGCGAAAGGCGCCGGCAATCGGGCCATTGGTGTGGATGGCGCGGCCTTCGGCGCGATAGTTCGGCGTCGCATAGGGGCCGGAGGCGTGCACCGGCACGCGGTTGGCGACCGTCGGCCCCCAGCTGGCATAGGCGCCGGTGTTGAAATCGCCGGCGAAGACCATGCCGGTGATGCGGCCGTCGGCATCGGCGCCGATGCTCGCTCTCATCTGAGCGGGATGGCGCTTGGTGGTCGAGATCATCGATTCGGTGCGGGTATAGGCGAGCGCCGCCGGCCGGCCGGTTTTCATGGCGACGAGGCCGATGAGCGGTTGCAGCGAGACGTCGAGCTTGGAGCCGAAGCCGCCGCCGGTGGCGGTCGGCACGATGCGCACCTGTTCCGGGGCAAGGCCGAGCACTTTTGCCGTGTCGTCACGGTCCATATAGGGCGCCTGCGTGCAGGCGACGACGACCAGCGTGTCGCCGTCCATGAAGGCATAGCCGGCTTCCGGTTCGATATAGGCGTGCTCGACATAGGAAGTGTCGATGGCGCCGGAAACGACGAAAGCCGCACCGGCGAGCGCGGCTTCGGGGTCGCCACGCTCGACAAAGCCGGAGGTGAGCAGGTTCGAGGGCCGGTTTTCATGGACCAGTGGCGCGCCGCCGGCCTGCGCTTCGCAAGGCTCCAGAAAATGCGGCAATTCGGTCCAACTGACAGGAAAATCGGCAAGGTCGAGATCGAGGATAGCCTCGCGTTCGCCGGCAACCAGCGCCACCGCCTCGCCGCGAAAGCGCGAAAACCCTTCGGCGAGCGCCGGCTGGTCGGCGAAGGGTGCGATGACGCCGAAACAATTCTTTCCCGGAATGTCGGCGGCGGTGAAGACGCCGGCAATGCCGGGACGGGATTTCACCCAGCCATCGAGATCGCCGAAGCTGAAGGCCGCATGATAATGCGGCGAGCGGACCACCAGCACCGACAATGCGTCGGCCGGGAATGAATCACCGCCGAATTTTTCGCCGCCAGTGACTTTCGGAAGGCCATCGAGGCGGATCGGGGAGGAGCCGACGGCATGGCCAGAGGATGGCATGCGCTGATCGAGGCCGTCGGCGTGGCGCCAAGCATCCATCACCGCGGCGACGATCTTGCGGTAGCCGGTACAGCGGCAGAGCACGCCGCCCAGCGCATCCTGCGTTTCGGCCTCGCTCGGGCAAGGCGTCCTGTCCAGGAGTGCCGTTGCGGCGACCAGCAGGCCGGGCGTGCAGGCGCCGCATTGCGCTGCGCCATGGCTGAGGAACGAAGCCTGCAGCGCCGACAACCGGCCATTGGCGAGGCCTTCGACTGTCGTCACCACGGTGCCGGAGGCGGAAGCCGCGGGCATCAGGCAGGCGCAGACCGGCTCGCCGTCGACCAGCACCGTGCAGGCGCCGCAATCGCCGGCATCACAGCCGATCTTGGTGCCGGTCAGCCGCAACTCGTCGCGCAGCACCGCGGACAGCCGCCGCACCGGCGGCACACAAACGCTGACGGCGGCGCCGTTGACTTCGAAGGCGATGTCGGCGCGCTCCCTGCCCATCAGGCCGCCGCCCTTTCGTCGGGAACAGCGCCCATCGCACCAAGCACGGCGCGGGCGACGATCTCGCGCGCAGCGTCCAGCCGATATTCGGCGCTGCCGCGCACGTCGCCGATCGGCGACAACTCGTCCATCGGTGCGGATTGGATCGCAGTGGCCAGCGCGTGGCCGACGGGCCGGCCGCGTAGCGCCGCCTCGACACCCGCCAGGCGCCTGGCGACAACCGAGCAGGAACCGACGGCGACGGCCGCGTTCCTGACCATACCATCTTCGACGGCCAGGCGTGCGGCGGCCATGGCGATGGAGATGACGAGATAACGCCGCGCGCCGAGTTTCACGAAGGCGGAGCTGCCGGCGGTCGCGGGTTTGGGAATGCGGATTGCCGTGACCATTTCGCCGGGCTGCAGTGCGGTGCGACGGTTGCCGAGGATGAATTCTGCAAGGGGCAGATGCCGGGTCGCCACAGCGGAACGCAGTTCGACTTCGGCATCGAGCACCAGCAGCGCCGGCACGCCGTCGGCGGCCGGCGAGGCGTTGCAGAGATTGCCGGCAATCGAGGCAACGTTCTGGATCTGCACCGAGCCGACTTCCCGCGCCGCCTGCTTCAGCGCGTCGAAAGCCGCCGGCAGAGGATGGCGGACGAGATCGGTCCAGGTGGTGCGCGCGCCGACGAGCCAATGGTTTTCGGCTTCGGCAATGCCGCGCAATGCCACCAGGCCATTGATATCGAGGACATTGTCGCGGAAAGGCTTGCTGCCCTGTGCCGGATAGAAGTCGGTGCCGCCGGCGAGGATGCGCCATTGCCCTTCGCCCAGCAAAGCGAGGGCGTCGTCGACCGTGGTGGGTTTTGCGTAACGGATCACGCTTTGCCTTCCCAGAATGGGCTTCCCGAGAGGGGATCCTGCCGAAAGATTTTCCCGAGCATTCAAGGCAGGAAATTCATTCGTATGCAAATGATATCAAGCCGGCAGGAATTGTCAAAGCCAGAGTTTGCACGGCTGTTGGCACCGGTGCACCCGGAACGCATTTGTTATGCCATGAGAGGTTGACGCAGCCGGCCATCTGGTCAAGTTTCTGCGTCCGGTCGCGTTTTCATTGGAGCCTAAGCTCAAGACCAAGAAAATAAGGAGGCTCCATGGCCGACGAAGCGCTTGTCGTTATCGACCTGCAGAACGATTTCTGCCCGGGTGGCGCCCTTGAAGTGGCCGGTGGCGACGAAATCGTGCCGTTGGTCAATGACCTGATCCGGCGGACCGAGCACGTCCTGCTGACGCAGGACTGGCACCCTGCCGGCCATTCGAGCTTTGCCTCCAGCCACCCCGGCAAGCACCCGTTCGAAACGATCGACGTGCCTTATGGCCACCAGACGCTGTGGCCGGATCACTGCATCCAGGGCAGCCTGGGATCGGATTTCCATTCGGGCCTCGCCTGGAGCAAGGCCGAGTTGGTGATCCGCAAGGGGTTCCGTCCTGCGATCGACAGCTATTCCGCATTCTTCGAGAACGACCGGACGACGCCGACCGGCCTTGCCGGCTATCTCCGGGATCGGAACATCGAGATGCTGACCCTGGTCGGCCTGGCGACGGATTTCTGCGTCGCCTTTTCGGCGCTCGACGCGGTCAAGCTCGGTTTTGAGACGTCCGTGCGGCTCGACGCCTGCCGCGGCATCGATCTCAACGGCTCCGTGGAGAGGATGCTGGGCCGGATGCGCGATGCCGGCGTGACACTGATTTGAACGTCATCCAGCCGAACCTGACAGACTTTTGAGGGGCTTCATGCGGTTTGCGGCGTTGACGGCAAGTGCTGCACTTATTGCAGCAATCTTTTCTCCGAATGCGGTTCTCGCGGCCGAAGCGCACGAATTGCCGGGCGCCGCCATGTCGCTTTGGTGGGTGCTGCCGTTTGCCGGGCTATTGCTTTGCATCGCGACCGGCCCGCTGCTGTTCCATCATGCTTGGGAGCACCATTACGGCAAGATCGCTGCCTTCTGGGCAGCGTTGGTGATCGGGCCGCTGGCCATCGCCTTCGGCATCCCGTCCGCCACGCAGGCGGTGCTGCATGCGCTGCTCACCGAATACATGTCGTTCATCATCCTGCTGTTTGCGCTGTTCACCATTTCGGGCGGTATCTTCGTTGCCGGCAACATACACGGCACGCCGCTGGTCAATGCCGGGCTGTTGCTGGGAGGGGCGCTGCTTGCCTCGATCATTGGCACAACCGGCGCCTCGATGATCCTGATCCGGCCGCTCATCCGCGCCAACGACAACCGGCGCTTCAACGCCCATGTCGTCATCTTTTTCATCTTCCTGGTGTCCAACATCGGCGGGTCGCTAACGCCGCTGGGCGATCCGCCGCTGTTCGTCGGCTTTCTGCGCGGCGTCGATTTCTTCTGGACGACAGTTCACCTGCTGCCCGAGACGCTGTTCGTCGCCGGCGTGGTGCTGGCTGTTTTCCTGGCGATCGACATCATCATGCATCGCCGGGAGGAAGGCGCGCCGAAGATCAAGGATCCGACGCCCGACAGCAAGGTGCGCATTCGCGGCCTGGCCAACATCCCGCTGCTGGCCGGCGTAATCGCCGCGATCCTGATTTCCGCTGCCTGGAAGCCGGGAGTGAGTTTCTCTTTTCAGGGCGTCAGCCTCGAGCTGCAGAATCTGGTGCGCGACGCCGCCATCCTGATACTGGCCTTCACTTCGCTTGTCGTCTCGCCGAAGGAGTTTCGCGGCGCAAACGCCTTCAGCTGGGGGCCGATTGCCGAGGTGGCGAAGCTGTTCGCCAGCATCTTCATCTGCATCGTGCCGGTCGTCGCCATATTGCGGGCCGGGCTCGACGGCGCGCTGGCGCCGTTGGTGCTGCTGGTCAGTTCGTCGACCGGCGCGCCGGACAACCTTGCCTATTTCTGGCTGACCGGAGCGCTGTCGTCCTTCCTCGACAATGCGCCGACCTATCTGGTGTTCTTCGAGCTGGCTGGCGGCGATGCGCAGCATCTGATGACCGAGTTCGCCTCGACGCTGGCGGCGATCTCGGCAGGCGCGGTGTTCATGGGCGCCAACACCTATGTCGGCAATGCGCCGAATTTCATGGTCTATGCCATTGCCAGGCATCGCGGCATCAAGATGCCGAGCTTCTTTGGCTATATGGCATGGTCGGGCGCGGTGCTGATCCCGACATTCCTGCTTGCCGGCTTGCTGTTCTTTGCCTGATCATCCGACGCCGACATAGCGACGGACCGCCGAGGGATCGGAACGCAGTTCCTCGACATCGACCGCCTCGCGGTTGCGGCCGTTTTCGATGAAGCAAACGCGGTCTGCGACCGACAGCACGGCATCGACGCGCTGCTCGACAAGAATTGTCGACACGCCAAGCGCACGCAGCTTCGACACCGTTTCGCGGATCTTGGCGATCATCGACGGCATCAGCCCTTCGGTCGGCTCGTCGAGCAGAAGCACCTGTGGTTCCAGGCACAGGGCGCGGGCCATGGCCAGCATCTGCTGCTCACCGCCGGACAGCGTGCCGGAACGCTGCCTGAGGCGCTGGCGCAGCAGCGGGAAAAGATCGAGCACGTTTTCGCGCGTCGCCTTGCCCTTGTTGCGGGCCATCAGGCCGATCTCGATGTTTTCCGCCACCGTCATCTCGGCGAACAGCCGCCGGCCCTGCGGCACGTAGGCGACGCCGGCCTTGGGCACCTCGTGCGCCGGCAAGCCGGTCAATTCCCGCCCTTCGAGCCGGATCGAGCCGGAGCTTACCGGCACCAGGCCCATGATTGCCTTCAGCGTCGTCGTCTTGCCGGCGCCGTTGCGGCCGAACAGGCAGAGCACTTCGCCCTCGTTCAAGACAAGATCGAGGCCATAGAGCACCTGGACCTCGCCATAGAAGCAGTCGACCCCGGAGATCGTCAGTGCCTTGGACTGGGCCTCAGCCATGGGTCGTCCCCAGATAGGCGTCCTGCACCGCGGCATTGGCGCGGATCTGCTCGGGCGTGCCTTCAGCCAAAATCCTGCCGGCGTTGAAGACGGTGATGCGGTCGGCGAGCCGCATGACCACCGGCATGTTGTGCTCGATCAAAAGCACGGTGGCGCTATCGGCGATCTCGCGCACCAGCTCGATGAAATTATCGATCTCGCTGTCGGCCAGCCCTTGCGTCGGTTCGTCGAGGATCAGCAGCCGCGGCTTCAGTGCCAGTCCCATCGCCACTTCCAGCAACCGCTGGTGACCGTAGGACAGCTGCCCGGCCGGCATGTCGGCGCGGTCGGCAAGGCCGGTACGCTCAAGCGCGGCCATGACGCCGGTGTGAACCGCGCCCTTCGAGCGGCCGTCGGTCAGCGTGCGCTGCACCGGCAGGGCAACATTGTCGTAGGCGCTGAGATTGGCAAAGACGCTGGTGATCTGGAACGTATAGGCGATGCCAAGGCGAACCCTGGCGTAGGCAGGCAGGCTGGTGATGTCGGCGCCGTCGAAGACGATCATGCCCGACGAGGGCTGGATGCGGCCGCTGACCAGGCTGACGAAGGTGGTCTTGCCGGCACCGTTGGGGCCGATGATGGCGCGAATCTCGCCCGGTATCAGCGCGAAGTCGACGCCGTCGACGGCACGCAAGCCGCCGAAACTGCGCGACAGGCCTTTGGTGGTGAGCAGCGGCATCATGGCAACCACCCGAGCCAGCGCTGGCGGATGCTGCCGAGAATGCCTCTCGGGAAGAACAGCACCAGCAGGATGAGCGCTATGCCGACGATCAGCAGATAGGCCGAGGTGTAGCCGCTGGCGACGTCGATGACATAATACATGAACAGCGTGCCGATCAGCGGACCGAGCGTGGTGGCGGCACCGCCCAGCAGCACCCAGAGCAGCGGCAGGATGGAGTATTGCACCGAGGCGAAGCTCGAGCCGACATAGCCGAACAGCAGCGCATAGGCCGCGCCGGAAGCCGCGCAGATGCTGCCTGAGATGACGACGGCGGCGAGCTTGCTGGAGAACGTGTCGTAGCCAAGCATCTTGGTCCGCTCTTCGTTCTCGCGGATGGCGACCAGCACACGGCCATAGCCGGAGCGGACTATCGCCAGGCTTATGAGCAGCACGATCGAGAACTGTGCCAGCGCACTCATATAGCGCACGGTCGGGTTGGTGAGGTCGAGCGACGTGCTGCCCAGGACAAGGACCCGCATCGGCTGCGGCACGACCATGCCCTGGTCGCCACCGGTCCAGGCAGCGAAATAGAGGATGACGAGATAGAATACCTGCGCGAACATCATGGTGACGATCATGAAGGCGACGCCGGAGGTGCGCAGCGCCAGCAGCCCGATCACCAGCGCCAGAAGCGCGCCGCAGGCAAGCCCGGCTGCGAAGGCGGCCGGCACGCTCCAGCCGAGATGGATGACGGCAAGGCCGGCGCCATAGAGCCCGGCTGAAAAGAACATGGCATGGCCGAGGCTAAGCAGCCCGACATAGCCGAACAGCAGATTGTAGCCCATGGCGAAGACCGCCAGCACCATGATGCGGGCGAGCAGGCCGTGATGGTATTCCGGCAGGACGAAGCTAAGCCCGAAAAGCAGGGCGATGACGCCGAGGTGCAGCGCATATGGCTTTGCCGGCGAAGCATCCTTCATCGCGATGTCGTCCCGAACAGGCCCTGCGGCCGGAACACCAGCACCATGGCGACGAGCAAGGTGGCGATGATCTTGGCCAGCGTCGGTGAGAAGAACACCGAGATGATGCCGTCGGAAAGGCCGATCAGCACCGCGGCGACGACCGTGCCGCGCAGCGAGCCGAGGCCGCCGATGATGACGACGATGAACGACAGCAGCAGCGGGTCCTGTCCCATCAGATAGTGGGCCTGGCTGATCGGCACGATCAGCACCGCGGCGACAGCAGCCAGCATGGCGCCGAGCGCGAAAACACCGGCATAGACTCTGGTCACCGGGATGCCGAAGGCCTGCGCCGTCTCGCTGTCATATTGCGTGGCGCGCATGACGAGGCCGATTTTCGTGCGCGTCAGCACCAGCCAGGTCGCGACCAGCAGCAGCGCCGACGCGGCGATGATCGACAGCTTGTAGCCGGAATAGCCGAACCACGGCAGGAGGATGCGGTAGCTGAACGGCGGCTCCACCGGCCGCGCCTCCGGGCCGTAGAAGGTCAGCGCCAGTTGCTGGATGATGTAGAGCATGCCGATGGTGGCGACGATGGTGGCTTCCGGATTGTAGTTGAGCCGGCGCAGCACCAGCCGTTCGGCGAGCAGCGCGATCAGGCCGACGATCAGCGGCGCCAGCACCAGGGCGGCCAGGAAGCCGAGCGCCGGATGGCCGGATATCGCCGTTGAGATCGCCCAGGCAAGCACCGCGCCCAGCATGAAGAACTCGCCATGCGCGACATTGACGACGCGCATGACGCCGAACACCAGCGACAGGCCAAGCGCCGTCAGCGCCAGCACGGCGGAGGTGACGAGGCCTTCGAGAGCGGCGAGGAGCAGGTGAGGTCCGAAGTGCATCGGTTACACACCCATCGCAGGTGCGAGGCGCACCCCCCTCTGTCCTGCCGGACATCTCCCCCTCAAGGGGGGAGATTGGCAGTTCCCGCGAAGGCGGCCACCTACCGGCCTTTGCGATTGGCGAAAGCGCTGGTGACAGCCAATCTCCCCCCTTGAGGGGGAGATGTCCGGCAGGACAGAGGGGGGTGGGCCGAAGCGCACTGTGCTTAATGAAACCAAGCTCACAGCGTCTGCGTCGTGTAATCCCCCTCAGGCTCGTAGAGGCCGTCCTCGATCTTGGTCTTGTGGACGACATTCAGCCGGCCGCCTTCGACCTTGGAGATGTTCTGGATACCAAAGCACTGGTGGATCTTGCCGTTGAAGGTTTTCGGTCCCTGCGGATGCTCGGGCCCCTCGGCGAACTCGGTCAACGCCTCGGTCGCCTCGACCAGCTTGGCGCGGTCTTCCGGGCCCTTGTAGCCGGCATCCTCCATCGCCTTCTTGACGACGTAGAGCGTTTCCCAGCAGCCGAACATGTGCGCGGCGGTGGAGACGTCCTTGGGGTCGCCGACGGCGGCACCATTGTCATCGATGCCGACGGCGGCGCGGTAGGCCTTCTGTGCGGGGGAATCATCGGGCTGCGCGTAGCGCGGCGAGCCTTCCCAGAAATGGCTACCGTCGAGGAATTCGAGGCCGGGGCTGTTGATGTCGGTGGCTTCGAGCGAATCGATGAAGCCGAACAATTGCGGCCGATTGAAGCCGTAGAACTCGCCGAGCTCCTTGACGAAGGTGAGCACCGCCGGGCCGACCATGACGTGGTAGATCACCTCGGTCTCCGCGGGGATCTGCGGGAAATATTTGGTGAAGGAGGATTCCGTCGGCGGGATGGCGATCTGGGCGATGACCTCGGCGCCTTGCGCCTTCAGCGCCGGCGGCAGGTAATCGCGATGGTCGTAGCCGAAGGCGAAATCGGGGAAGATCTGCGTCACCTTCTTGCCGGCGTTGGCCGCAATCCACGGCGCCATCGACTGGATCTGGCTCTTCACGTCGGTGATGCCGGGCTGGAAGACGTAGCGGTTCAATTTGGTCGAGGCGACGTGGTGGCCTTCGCTGACAACGAAATAGGGCATCTTGGCCTCGCCGGCGGCCGGCGCCGAGCCGATGACGACATGCGAAAACAGCGTGCCGTAGACGATGTCGGTCTTGTGCTGGGAGGCGAACTTGCCGACGACTTCGGCGCCCCGGCCGGGATCGGTGCCGTCATCCTCGATGATCACGTCGACCGGCCGGCCGTTGATGCCGCCGGCTTCGTTGATCGCCTTGACGGCAGCCGCTGTGGTCTTCTCGTACCAGCGGCCATAGGCGGCGCCGATGCCGGTGCGGTGCGACTGGAAGCCGATCTTGATCGGCGCCGAGCTCTGCGCCTGGCTGTAACGCACGAAACCCGGCGCGACGGCAAGACCGGCGCCGGCGGCAAGGCCCTTCAGCGCCGTGCGGCGGGTGAGAGCGGATCTGGAGAGATCGAAAAACCCATTCTTGTCAGTCACGGCAGTTCCCCTTGTTTTTGAGCTTTGACCAATGGCTGTAGCAGGCAGGCCACTCTTGTTAAGAGGGGCGAAAATTGCATGTGTACAAACTAAATCACCAAAGCTCTGACGTGGCAAGCGAGCTTTCCCCAAGGTTCGATTGACGGGCATCGCACACCTCGTTCATCCGGCGCTCGGCGTCGCAAGCAGCCATAGGCCGAGGACGGTGTAGGCGATCATCAGCACGGTGAGCGGGAACTGGCTGAGCGCGGCGCGAGCCGGAATGGCGTGCAGCCGCCAGGCCAAGCCATGGGCGACAAGCACAGCAAGCATGTGGCCGGCTATGATGACGCCGGCCTGGAGGTTCCACAGCCACCACGCCGAACCGGCACCGGCGACGACGCCGGCTTCAATTGACATGTCGGCGGTACCGAACAGGTTCCAGCCCAGCGCAAACGGGTCGGAGAGAGCGGCAATCGCATATTGGCCGTCGACCAGCAGCGCCGTCAGATAATGCGCGAAGTGGTAGGCGAGCGCGATCGGTACGATCGACCAGACCAAAAGCCCGGCGGCGTGACCGAGCGAATGCTTGCTGCCGGCAAGGTTCTGGCCAAGAAAGACGGCGAGCTCGAACACGGCCGCAAGCACGGCAAAGGTCATCACAAGGCCGAAGCTGCCGATGCCGATCAAAGCGGTGCGTCCCGGAAATTCCACCGGATTGATGCCGAACCAGCCTAGCCAGAAGAAGGTTTTCGACAGGCCGTCGAAGGACACCGACGACAGCGCAAGCAGCAGGAAAGCGACGCCGCTGAGCGGTAGCGGCGCGGCAGCGAGCAGCTTGGCGCCCGGCCAGCAGAGTTTTAGCCGGCCGTCTGCAATACGTTCGACGATGGCGAAGCGCGCCACCATGGAAAAGAACACGGTCAGGAACTCACCGCGCAGGGTCCAGTCGCGGTAGCCGAAGACCTGCATGGCGGCGAAGCTCAGCAGCCAGTAGAGGCCGGCGGCCCAGGCCAGCCGCGCCGGATCGTCGGGCGCAGGGTCGATCAGCTCGAACCAGGCGAAGGCGAAGAACAGCAGGAAAGCCGGCCAATAGCCGAGCCGTTGGGGGAGCAGATACGGCTGCGTTCTGCCGGACAGGCGCGAGGCGACGCGGTATGGCCCGTACCAGGGATTGAGCCACGACCAGAGATCGCCGGCGAGCCCCTGCAACAGAGCCAGGCCAACCCAGAGAAGCGTCCATACGGTCAGCGGCATCGGATTGGAAAGCGGATCGCGGCTGCCGAACAGGCCGGCGGCAATCAGAATTGCAAAGCCGGCAAAGGATACCAGGCTGACGGCAGTCCGCGCGGTGTCACCGAAGGTGAACAGCGGCAGGCGTTTGCGCCAGAAGCGGTCGAGGGAGTCCGGCGGCAGTAGCGCCAGGACAAGGAAACTGGCGGCAACCGCGAGCGCGCCGCCGGCAAGGTAGTAGCGGGTGGGAAGGAGCAGGACGTGGCCGCGGTCGGAGGCGTGGGCGAAGGCGGGCGTGGATGGGAATGCCAAGGAAGCGACGAGGCCGGGAAAGGGCCTGATTGCAGAAATGCAGCGCTCTACGGCGCCCCCCTCTGTCCTGCCGGACATCTTCCCCTCAAGGGGGGAGATCGGCGGTTCCGCCGTCGGCTCTCCTTCTGCAACTTTAGCGATTGGCGAAAGCAGCAATGAGGGCGCAATCTCCCCCCTCGTGGGGGAGATGTCCGGCAGGACAGAGGGGGGCGCGAAGGAACTCATACTACGCAAGAGTTCCCCTACCTCACACCTTCACCAACTGCTCCACGCGGTCCTTCTGGCCGAAGATGCGCAAATAGCGCTCGATCTCTTTCTCGTCGCCTGTCGACTTGGCCGGATTGTCGGAAAGCTTGACCGCCGGCCTGCCGTTGGCTTCGGTGACCTTGCAGACCAGCGAGATGGCGTCTAGCCGGTTGGTCTCGGTCGGCGCGCAGCCCTCGAAATCGTTGGTCAGGTTGGTGCCCCAGCCGAAGGACATGCGCACCTTGCCGCGGAAGTGGCGGTAGGTTTCCTCGATGGTCTCGACCTCCAGCCCATCCGAGAAGATGAGCAGCTTCTGCTTGGGGTCCTTGCCCTTTTCGCGCCACCAGGAAATGATTTTCTCGCCGCCTTCGATCGGCGGCGCGCTGTCGGGGCGGAAGCCGGTCCAGTCGGCGACCCAGTCCGGTGCATCGCGCAGGAACGCCGCGGTGCCGAAGGTGTCCGGCAGTACGATCAGCAGGTTGCCGCCGTAGTAGCGCTGCCAGTCCTGCAGCACGTTGTAGGGCGACTGTTTCAATTCCTTTTCCGAATTGGTGAGCGCGGCGAACACCATCGGCAGTTCATGCGCATTGGTGCCGAGCGCCTCGAGATCGTTGTCCATGGCGAGCAGCACGTTGGAGGTGCCAGTGAAGGCCTCGCCGATGCCCTCCTTCAACGCTTCGACGCACCAGCGCTGCCACAGGAAAGAATGACGGCGGCGGGTGCCGAAATCCGAGATGCGGATGCCGGGCAGCGCCTTCAGCCGCTCGGTCTTGGCCCACATCTTGGCCTTGGCGCGGGCATAGAGCACGTCGAGCGCGAACGGCCCGAACGCCCGCATGGCCGCGCGAGATCGAAGTTCATTGATAATTGCCAGCGCCGGGATCTCCCACAGCGTCGTGTACATCCACGGACCGCTGAAGGCGAGTTCGTATTGACCGTCGCGCTTGGAAAGCTCGTATTCGGGCAGCCGGAAATTTTCCAGCCAGGCGAGGAATTCCGGTTCGAATATCTGCTTGCGGCCATAGAAGGTGTTGCCGCCGAGCCAGATCATCTCTTTCTTAGAGAAGCGCAAGGTGCGGGCATGGTCGAGCTGCTCGCGCAGCTCCGTCTCATCGATCTCCTCGGCAAGGCGGACCGAGGTGGTGCGGTTGATCAGCGAGAAGGTGGCGTCGACCTTGGGATACATGCCCCAGATCATCTGCAGCATCAGAAGCTTGTAGAAATCGGTGTCGAGCAAGCTGCGGACGATCGGGTCGAGCTTCCAGGTGTGATTGTAGACGCGCCGCGCTATATCGGTCTTTGCCATCGCTCAATGCGCCTTCGCTGCTCGGTCTAGCTTTTGTCTAGCGCAATTCCGGACGGAAAACCGCTGCGCACTTTTCCTGGAATTGCTCCAAATGCCTCTTAGCATCGAATTTTTGAACGCGCCTCCCGCTTTGCGGGCTGGCCCGACAAAAAGAAGCCCCTGCGGCAAGCGGCGCCTACGGCAGTTTCGGCCTCAGGATGCGGTCTTGGCGCCGACCACCTTGAGCGCTGGACGCTTGCGGCGAATGCCGATGCGGCCTGCCACCGGCGCGTCGGCGCGGCGGTCGGCCTGCTCTTTCTCGGCAAACAGCCAGTCGATGAACAATTGCACGATCGGCGCCGACCGCATCTCGTTGCGGCAGACGATGTAGAAATCGTCGACGGCCGGCACGGAAAGACTGAACGGGGCGACAAGCAGGCCCCTGGCGAGCAGTCCGCTTGCCGTCACCGTGTCGCCGAGCGCCACGCCATGGCCGTGGACAGCGGCCTCGGTCGCCATGCGCGCGTCGCCAAGATGGTGGCGGCGGCCGCGCTCCAGGTCCAGCGCGTCAGCGGCGGCCAGCCAGGTATGCCATTCGCGGCCGTCGTCGCCATGCAGGAAGACGTGATCGGCGAGGTCGCGGACGGTGCGGATCGGGCGGTTGTTGATCAGCGTCGGGCTGACCACCGGGAACAGTTCGAGGCCCGACCATTTGCGCATCCAGCAGTCGGTCCAGCTGCCGTCACCATAGTGCACGCAGACATCGATATGCGGTGCGCGGACGTCCTTGGCATCATTGGATGGGATCAGCGTCAGCCTGATATCCGGATATTGCGACGTGAAGCTGCCCAGCCGCGGGATCATCCACAGCAACAGTAGCGCCGGCACGCAGGATACAGAGAGAACGCCGGTGCTGGCCGGCCTCGTCATGCGCTGCGTGGCGGCGGCAATGCCGTCGAAGGCGGTCGACACCGCCGGCAGCAACTCGGCGCCGTGTGGCGTCAGCTTCACCCGCTGACCGGCACGCTCGAACAGCTTGACACCCAACGATTGCTCGAGCGCCTTGATCTGATGGCTGATGGCGCCGTGGGTGACGTTGAGCTCAGCCGCCGCCTTGGTCAGCGAGGCGTGGCGCGCCGTCGCCTCGAAGGCGCGCAGCGGGTTGAGCGGTGGCAAACGCTTGGCCATTTGGACCCGAGGCTCTGTGAGATTTTCTCACAGATAACACACTAACAATATCAATTGATTTTTCAATGCAGCTACGGGACACTTTGCCCAGGCATTGCATCAAGACGTGAAATCTGCAGGCAGCCGACGGCTGCGGCTATCGGGACCGCTGTCCGCGCGCCGCACCAGCCATGGAGGACCGACATGGGTTACGACCGCGGCAAGCTCGAAGCGTTGCGCCGCAAATACGGCGAGAGCCATGGCGGCGAAATGTTCGACCCGAAATTCCAGCGTGTCGCCGACAAGATCTTCTCCAAGACCGGCACGCGACTGGCGCCCTATTCCGGCATCCCGACCTTCCTCGCGGCGCCCTATCGTGAAATCGCCGCCGACAATCCGGATTTCGGCGATCTGCAGGTGGCGATGATCGGTGTGCCGATGGATCTGGGCGTCACCAACCGGCCGGGCGCCCGTTTCGGGCCAAGGGCGCTGCGCGCCATCGAGCGCATCGGCCCCTACAATCATGTGCTGGAATGCGCACCGACGCATGAGCTGAAGGTCGCCGACATCGGCGATGTGCCGTTCCAGAGCCGCTACCGGCTAGAGACCAGCCATGACGACATCGAACGCCGCACCAACCAGATCGTCGACGCCGGCGTTCTGCCGCTTTCGGTCGGCGGCGATCATTCGATCAGCCATCCGATCCTGAAGGCGGTCGGCAAAAAGGCGCCTGTGGGCATGATCCATATCGACGCCCATTGCGACACCAGCGGCCTGTTCGACATGACCAAGTTCCACCATGGCGGGCCGTTCCGTAACGCGGTGCTGGACGGCGTGCTCGACCCGAGCCGCACCATCCAGATCGGCATTCGCGGCTCGGCCGAGTATCTGTGGGAGTTCACCTATGAGTCCGGCATGACCGTCGTGCATGCCGAAGAGGTGACCGGCCTCGGCATTCCCGCCATTATCGACAAGGCGCGCAGGATAGTCGGCGACGGCCCGACCTATGTCTCGTTCGATATCGACAGCATCGATCCTGCCTTCGCGCCGGGCACCGGCACGCCGGAGGTCGGCGGGCTGACGACGCGCGAAGTGCTCGAGCTGCTGCGCGGCCTGAAAGGCCTCAACATCGTCGGCGGCGACGTCGTCGAGGTGGCACCGCAGTACGACGCGACCAGCAACACGGCGCATGCCGGCGCGCAGGTGCTGTTCGAGATCCTCAGCCTGATCGTCTTCAGCCCGGCAATCACCAGCAAGGCGGGCTGACACGCTCGACCATGATCCCGAAAAGGCGGAACCGGTTTTCGGAGAAGATCATGGTCCACTAGAGAACCCAAAGGCGACCGCCGCGCTGGAGTCGGCGGTTGCACTCAAACAAACAAGCTTCCAGCAGGGGAATGACAATGACACTTCACATGAAGCTCAAATCATCCATCGCCGCCGTGCTGATGCTCGGCGCGACCGGTCTTGCTTTCACCAACCAGGCCGCCAATGCCGACGCGATCGACGACATCGCCAAGGCCGGCGCCATCAATGTCGGCATCTTTTCCGACTTCCCGCCCTTCTCCTCGGCCAGCGCCGACATGAGCATCAAGGGCTACGACATCGACGTGGCGCAATCCATCGCCGACCAGCTCAAGGTCAAGCTCAATCTGGTCAGCGTGACCGGCCAGAACCGCATTCCGTACCTGACCGACAAGCGCGTCGACCTGCTGATGAGCGTCGGCTATTCCAAGGAGCGTGAGCAGGTGATCGATTTCGCCGCCGCCTACGCGCCCTATTACATCGCCGTCATCGGCCCGGCAGCTCTTGCGGTCAAAGGCAAGGAAGACCTCGCCGACAAGTCGATCGCCGTCAATCGCGGCACGCTGGAGGATACCTCGCTGACCGAGGCGGCACCGGCCTCGGCCGACATCCGCCGCTTCGACAACTATAATTCCGTCATCCAGGCCTTCATTTCGGGCCAGACCCAGCTGATGGTGGTCGGCAACGATGTCGGCGCCCAGGTGCTTGCCCGCCAGGAGGAACTGAAGCCGGAGCAGAAATTCCAGCTTCTCACCTCGCCCTCGCATATCGGCCTCAACAAGAAGGAAGACCGCCTGAAGCAGGCGGTCAATGACGCGGTTGCCAAGATGCTGGCCGACGGCAGACTGGACGAAAGCTCGAAAGCCTGGCTGAAGACGCCGCTCGATCCCGCCAATCTCAAGGATTGATGGCCGGTGAGCTATAGCCTCGACTTCGGCTGGCTTGCCGGGGCGACAGGGGCGATCGCGCGCGGCGCGGCCACGACGATCCTGTTGATCGCCGTGACCACGCTGGCGGGAACGTTGCTCAGCATCCTCGGCGCCGCAGGGCGGCGGAACGGTCCGCTCCTGCTCAAGCGGGCGATCGGCGTCTATGTCGAGGTGATCCGCAACACGCCGTTCCTGGTGCAGCTATTCTTCATCTTCTTCGGGCTGCCCAGCATCGGCGTCAGGCTCGATCCGGTGCTGGCAGCCATGCTGGCGATGACGCTCAACATGGCCGCCTATACGATCGAGATCGTTGGCGCCGGGCTCGACGCGGTGCCGCCCGGGCAGACGGAAGCGGCACTGGCGCTTGGGCTCAGGCCGCGCCAGGTCTTCATCAAGATCGTGCTGCCGCAGGCGCTCAAGGTGATCTATCCGGCGCTGACCAGCCAGATCGTTATCATGATGCTGGAATCCGCCGTGGTATCGCAGATCGCCGTTCGCGAGCTGACCTATGAAGCCGACATGCTGCAGGCGCGCACGTTCCGGGCTTTCGAGACCTATCTCATCGTGACGATGGTCTATCTCATCCTGTCGATTGGGCTGCGCCGGCTGCTGGTCGGCGGCGGGCGCCGGCTTCTCGGAGCCGGCGTGTCATGATCGAATTTACCTTCTGGGACATTCTGCGCAACCTGCTGCTGGCGGCGCGCTGGACGGTGCTCTTGTCGCTGGCCGCCTTTGTCGGCGGGGCCGTGGTCGGCATGATCGTGTTGTTCTTCCGGATCGCCAAGAATAAATGGGCGCGCCGGTTTGCCTCCGGCTACATCGCGCTTTTCCAGGGCACGCCGCTGCTGATGCAGCTCTTCCTGATGTTCTTCGGCTTGCCGATGCTGGGCCTGCGCATCGAGCCGTGGACCGCGGCGGTGCTTGGCCTGACCTTCTTTGCCAGCGCCTATCTCGCCGAGATCTGGCGCGGCGGCGTCGATGCACTGCCGCGCGGCCAGTGGGACGCCGGCGCCAGCCTCGGCCTGCACTATCTACAGGAACTCCGGCTGATCATCTTGCCTCAGGCGTTTTCGATCACCCGCGCACCGACCGTCGGCTTTCTGGTGCAGCTGATCAAGTCGACCGCGCTGACGTCGATCATCGGTTTCGAGGAGCTGGTGAGGACATCCAACGCGATCAACAATGCGACCTTCGAACCGTTCAAAGTCTATGGGCTGGTAGCGCTGATCTTCTTCGTCATGTGCTTTCCGCTGACGCAATACGCACGTTCGCTCGAGCAGCGGGCGGCGGCCCGCTGAGCGTGCGACCAGCAATTCAACGCCCGAATACCAGCGGCGGCGCGATCCTGTCACGCCGCAGCCAGCGCCCTAGCAAGAGCGCCGCAACTACCGCCAGTCCCGACGACAGGCCGATCCAGATGCCGACGCCGTTGAAGCCGAAACGAAAGGCCAGCAGCACGCCGAGCGGCAGCCCGATGCCCCAATAGCCGATCGCGGCATAGATCATCGGCACCTTGGTGTCGTGCAGGCCGCGCAGCATGCCGCTGGCGACCGCCTGCGCACCGTCAAAAACCTGGAACAGCGCGGCAAAGGCGAGGAACGACACGGCAAGCGCCACCACCTCGGCATTAGCCGGATTGCCGAGATCGATGAAGGCGCCGATCAAGAGATGCGGCCACAGGATCATCACTAGCCCCATCAGCGCCATGAAGGAGACACCGACGACATAGGCGGTCCAGCCAGCCCGGCTGACACCTTCCGGATTGCCGGCGCCGTGGGCAAGTCCGACGCGCACCGTCACCGCCTGGTTGAGGCCGAGCGGCACCATGAAGGTGATCGAGGCGATCTGGATGGCGATCGCATGGGCGGCAAGCGAAGCTGCATCGATCAGGCCCATGAGAAAGGCCGCCGCGTTGAAGATCGTCACCTCGAACGCCAGCAGGCCCGCGATCGGCAGGCCGAGCCGCAGCAGGCCCTTGAAGCGCGGCCAATCGGCGCGCCAGAAGCGTCCGAACAGACGATAGCGCCGGAATTTCTTCTCAAGCATCACCACCGCCGCCATGCCGGCGAACATCAACGTGCTGGACAGAGTGGTGGCGAGGCCGGAGCCGGCGATGCCCATCGATTGGATGCCGAGATTGCCGAACATGAACAGCCAGTTGAAGAAGGCGTTGCAGGCGACGGCAACGAACACGATGATCAGCGCCCAGCCCGGCCGCTCCAGCGCCGAAATGAACGAGCGCAGGACGATGTAGCCGAAAAAGGGCAGCACCGCCCATTCGAGCCAGCGCAGATAGATGCCGGCCTGGTGCGCCAGCGCCGGTTCCTGACCCATGGCCAGCAACACGCTCTCGCCGTGCCAGAGAAGGGCCCAGATCGGAATGCAAATGAGGATCGCCAGCCACAGACCCTGGCGCACGGTGCGGCGCAGGTCGCGCACCGAGTGCCGACGGCGGCCGAGCTCGGTCGCCATCATCGGCGAGGTCGCCAGCATCAGGCCGAGCCCGAAGATAAGCGGCATGAAGTAGAGGTTGGCACCAAGCGCACCGCTGGCCAGCGTGTCCGGCCCCAGCCGCCCCATCATCATGACGTCGGTAGCGGTCATCGCGGTCTGGCCGAGATTGGTCAGCACCATCGGCCAGGCGAGCGCCAGCATCGCCCTGATTTCCCGACGCCAAAGGTTTTCCGGCGCGCGAGCGTCGGCTTCGATCGCAGACATTCTAGTTTTCCGCCTATCCGATTGCGGCACGTCGGCAAGAGCCGGAAGCCGCGTCTCAGCGCGGAAAATGGCCAAGATCGGCCGGATTCCGCATTACGACGGGTTTGTCTATCAAATGGGCACCGGTGGCAAGAGGCTGACTTGCGGAAGGGTTAAGCCAGTCGGTTCAATGCAGGCTATTGGAGAGGCTATGGAAGCCGCTATGGTCGCGGCAGAATCCATTTGAAAGGCAGCCTGATGAGCGCGTTTCCCGAAATCTATCTGGTTCGGCATGGCGAGACGGAATGGAGTGCGTCCGGAAAACATACCGGCCGAACCGACATACCGCTGACGCCGGCCGGCGAGGAAGCGGCAAGGCGGATCGCTGAGCGGCTCAAGGGCCTGTCCTTCTCGGCGGTGTGGTCGAGCCCGTCGCAGCGCGCCTTCAACACCTGTGCGCTGGCCGGCTTCGGCTCGTCAGGCGTGAAGAAGGACGATCTGGCGGAGTGGGATTATGGTGCCTATGAGGGATTGACCACCAAGCAAATCCTCGCCGAGCGCCCCGGCTGGCGTCTCTTTCGCGACGGCTGCCCGAGCGGCGAGTCCGCCACGGATGTCGGCTCGAGGGCGGACCGGATCGTCAGCCAGTTGCGCGAGGTCGGCAGCAATGTCCTGGTCTTCTCAAGCTCGCATTTCCTTAGGGTGCTGGCCGCACGCTGCCTCGGCCTGCCGCCGCAAGCCGGCGCGTTTTTCGTGCTGGATACCGCCGGCATAAGCGTGCTCGGTTATGAGCACGACCTTGACGAGCCGGTCATCCGGCGCTGGAACCAGAGATAGCAACCGATCCCGATTTATCGGATCGCGTCCAGCGCCTGCCTTTGCCTGTGCATTTCGAGAAACACGCGGTAGTCGCGATCGAACCGGCCGGCGGCAGCCGGATTGGGCTCTCGCGTCCTGCCGCCCTGTTGCATGGCGACGCAGGCAGCGTTCAAATCGGGAAAAAGCCTGGCCGCGGTGGCGGCAATCATGCCGGTGCCGAGCAGCACCGCTTCATCCGCCAGCGGCTCGACCACCGTGCAGCCGGTGGCATCGGCATAGAGCTCCATCAACAGCGGGTTCTTGGTGTGGCCGCCGGTGACGTGCAGCGTGTCGATCAGATAGCCGTTCTCGTTCAGCGCTTCCAGCACATGACGGACGCCAAGCGCGATGCTGACGGCGGTGCGCCAGTAGAGCTTGCACAGACTGTCGAAGGAGGCATCCAGCGTCAGCCCGCTGATGACGCCGACGGCATGCGGGTCGGCGAGCGGCGAGCGGTTGCCGTGGAAATCGGGCAGTACGTGCAGCCTTGCGGCGAGGTTGTCGCCCTCGGCGGCGCGCAGCTCGGCGACGCGGTGGGCAATCCTGGCATGCATGGCGGCATCCGGCTCGCCGCCGGCGCCATGCCAGCGGATGATGTGGTCGAGCAGCGCGCCGGTGGCCGACTGGCCACCTTCCGACAGCCACAGGCCGGGAAGGGCTGCGCCATAATATGGGCCCCAGACACCGGCGAAAGGCTGCGGATCGGGCGACATCGCCATGACGCAACTCGACGTACCTGCAATCAGGGCCAGATGGCGGCCGATGTTCGTCGCGTCACCGGCGAAACCGCCGAGCACGCCAAGCGCGCCGGCATAGGCATCGATGACGCCGGCGCCGACCCGGCATTTTTCGGTGAGGCCAAGCTCCGTCGCGGCTTGCGCGCCGAGCGGGCCGATATCGGCACCGACCGGGCTTGCCTTTTCCGGCAGGTTGCCGTGCTCAAAGATATCGCCGAGCCCGACGGCTTCGAAGAAGTCGCGCCGCCAGCCGGTCGCTTCATGGGCTAGATAGGTCCATTTGGCGGTCAGCGTGCATTGTGAACGGGAGAGCGAGCCGCTTGCCTTCCAGGTGAGGAAGTCGGTGAGGTCGAATAGATAGCCGGCTTCGTTCCATGTTCCGGGCAGGTTGCGCTTCAGCCACATCAGCTTCGGCGTCTCCATTTCCGGCGACATGACGCCGCCGATATAGTCGAGCACAGCGTGGCCGCTTTCAGTGCATTCGTCGGCCTCGGCAATTGCGCGATGGTCGAGCCAGACAATGGTGTCCCAGCGCCTTTCACCAGTGACGGACACGCTGAGCTGGCCGCCATGCCGGTCTCGCACCACCAGCGAGCAGGTGGCATCAAAGGAGATGCCGACGATATCCTCGGCCCGCACGCCCGCCTTTTCGCGGGCAGCGCGGACGGCCATGCACACCGCCGACCATATATCCTGCGAATCGTGCTCGGCATGGTCGGCCTTCGGCTGTTGCATGGCGATCGGGTGCTCGGCGCGGCCGAGCAAGGCGCCACCGGTGTCGAGAATGCCGGCACGAGCGCTTCCGGTGCCGACATCGACCGCGCAAACGAAACTGTTGGTCAAGGTGTTCTTGCTCTCGCTCCCAGGCCTGCAATCAGATCGGGCAATTGCAGCATGTCAGCGAATATAAAGTCCGGCTCACTCGACGCAAGCCGCGCTTTCAATGCCGGGTTGCCGGTGTGCGAGCCGCCGGTGAAGGCAAGGACGCGCATGCCGGCCGCCCGCGCCGCCTCGATGCCGGCCGGGCTGTCCTCGACGACGAGGCAGTTTCGCGGGGCCGCTCTCATTTTATCTGCTGCGTGGAGAAAGAGATCGGGCGCCGGTTTGCCCCGCGCCACCATGGCGGCGCTGAACAAATGCGGCTCCAGCAGCCCAAGCAACCCGGTGACGGCGAGCGCATAGCGGATGCGTTCCAGGGTGCCGGAGGAGGCGACGCAGCACGGTACGCCGAGCCTCGGCAGGACCTGTGCGATACCTGGCATCGGTTTCAGCTCCTCGCGGAATCTGCGCATCAGTTCGGAGCGCATCTCGGTCAGATGCTGGTCGGTGAGATCGAGCCCGAAGTCGCTTGCGAGGATTTCGCGGACGCTCTTCATGCTCTTGCCGAGGAAGTGCTCGTAGGCAATGTCCTCGCTGACGTTGCCGCCGGCAAGCGCGATCATCTCCAGCAATGCCGAGACGGACAGCATCTCACTGTCCACCAGCACGCCGTCACAGTCGAAAATGACTAGTTCAGGCGTCATCGCGCTGGATCGGCTTCAGAGGTCGCCGGCGAGATAGCGCGTCAGTGTCGCGCGCGCGCCGTCCGCCCACAGCAGTCTCAGCGCTTGGCCGAAGGCTTCAGCGAACGGCGGCGAGCGGCCGACATCGCCATAGATGTCCTCCATGGCAAGCCAGGCGGCAGGCATGTCCCTGGCCGCCTTGGCCGTCGCCTGCAACCGGCCCCAGTTCGGGTCGTTGGGCTCGGTGACGGCACCGGAATCCGTCGTGCCGAAGCAGTAGCGACACCAGAGCGCCGATTCCAGCGCAAGGCCGGTGACACTTTTGCCAGCCTTCAGCCGGTCGGCGATGGTCGGGATGATGAATTTCGGCTGGCGGTTGGAGCCGTCGAGGCAAAGCCGGCGTATGGTGTCGCCGATCTTCGGATTGGAGAAGCGGTGCTCGATGAGCTGGTAGTAATCTTCGAGGTCGGTGTCCGGAACCGGCGGCACGGTCGGGATGATTTCGTCATGCTCGAGCTTGTCGAGGAAGCCGCGTACCAGCGGCTCCTGCATCGCCTCATGGACGAAATGGATGTCCATCAGCCCGGCCGGATAGGCGATGGTCGCATGGCCGCCATTGAGGATGCGGATCTTCATCAGCTCATAGGGCGCGACGTCGCTGACGAACTGCACGCCGACCTTTTCCAGCGGCGGGCGGCCGTCGGTGAAACGGTCCTCCAGCACCCATTGCTTGAACGGTTCGCAAAACACCGGCCAATTGTCGTCGAGGCCGAACTCGCTGGAGAGAATGCCGCGCTCGCGGTCGGTGGTGGCCGGCGTGATGCGGTCGACCATGCCATTGGGAAAGGCAACGTTCTCGCTCACCCAGTTTGCCAAACCTTCGTCGATCAGCCGCGCAAGGCCGATGACGCCATCTGAGGTGACGTGGCCGTTATGGGGGATGTTGTCGCAGGACATAATTGTGAAGGGCACGATACCGTCGGCGCGGCGGCGCAGCAGCCCGGCGAGGACGAGGCCGAAGACGGTCTTCGGCGTCGCCCCCGGCTCAGCGTCGGCAACGATGTCGGGATGTGTCGGATTGAAGACGCCGGATGCCGGATCGATGAAATATCCGCCCTCGGTAATGGTCAGGGAGACGATCTTGATCGACGGATCGGCAAGCCGCTCGACGATTGCGACCGCATCGCCCGGCACCAGAAAGTCGATCATGACGCCGGTGACGCGCGCGCTCATATGGCCGCTGTCCTGCTCGACCACGGTGGTCAGCCAGTCCTGCTCCTGCAACTTGCCGCGGCCGACCTTCTCGCCCTCGAAGACGCCGGCGCCAACAATGGCCCAGTCGTGGCCGACACCCGAATTGAACAGGTCGTCGAGATAGACGGCCTGGTGCGAGCGATGGAAATTGCCGACGCCGAAATGCACGATGCCGGCCTTGAGCGCGGCGCGATCATATTTCGGGCCGGCGACCTTGGGCGGCAGCTTGGCGAGGATGGAAGAAGAGAGTTTCACGGTCATCTGCTTTTACCCTTTAGCGGGACGGCTCTTCCCCCCGTGGAGGAGACGGGGGGAAGAGCGCCTTCGCCCCCTCAACTCATCCACTGGCCGCCATCGACATTGTAGGTCTGGGCGACGATGTACTCGGCCTCATCGCTGGCCAGGAACACCGCCATGCCGGTGAGGTCTTGCGCCGTGCCCATGCGGCCATAAGGCACGGCTTCGCCGACCAGCCTCTTCTTCTCGCCCCTCGGCCGGTTCTCGAACTTGGCGAACAAGGCATCGACATGGTCCCAATGCTCGCCGTCGACGACACCCGGGGCGATGGCATTGACGTTGATGCGGTGTTTGATCAGATCGAGCCCTGCCGACTGGGTGAGCGAGATGACCGCCGCCTTGGTGGCGCAGTAGACGGTGACCAGCGCCTCGCCGCGGCGCCCGGCCTGGCTTGCCATGTTGATGATCTTGCCGCCCTTGCCCCGGGCAATCATCGAACGGGCGGCGGCCTGCAACGTAAACAGCGTGCCGGCGACGTTGACCGAAAACAATTTGTCGTAGCTTGTCTTGGTGATCTCGACGATCGGCGCCAGGTCGAACAAAGCAGCGTTGTTGATCAAGATATCCAGGCCGCCGGCCCTGGCTTCGACCGCCTTGACGGCCTCATCGATAGACGCGAGATCGGTGACGTCGAGCTTTACCGCGTAGGCGTTGCGGCCGATTTCCGAAGCCGTCTTCTCGGCGGCTTCGAGATTGATGTCGCCAATCGCGACCGTCGCCCCTTCGCGCATGTAGGCTTCGGCAAACGCCCTGCCGATGCCGCGCGCCGATCCGGTAATCAGCGCCGATTTACCCCGGAGCCTCATTGCAGCATCGCCTTCCCGTCGGCGCCGAAACGATGCAGCTTGGCCTTTTCCGGCGTCAGGTAGATCGTGTCGCCGTGATGGGCGGCCAACTCGCCGTCGGCACGCACCGTCAGCTGCCCGACACCATCCGCCTGGACGTGCAAAAACGTGTCGGAGCCGAGATGCTCGGCAACCCCGACCGTCGCCTTCCAGTCGCCTGACGTCTTCGAAATGTTCATATGCTCCGGGCGAATGCCGACTGTCTTGGCGCCATATTTGGCGGCCGGCGCGCCTTCGATCAGGTTCATCTTCGGCGAACCTATGAAGCCGGCGACGAACAGGTTCTTCGGCGTCTTATAGAGCTCCATCGGCGAGCCGACCTGCTCGATATTGCCGGCATTGAGCACGACGATCTTGTCGGCCATGGTCATCGCCTCGATCTGGTCGTGGGTGACGTAGACCATGGTTGTCTTGAGCTGGTGATGCAGCTCGCTGATCTCCAGCCGCATGGTGCCGCGCAGCGCCGCGTCGAGATTGGACAAAGGCTCGTCGAACAGGAAGGCGGACGGCTGGCGCACGATGGCGCGGCCGATGGCGACGCGCTGCCGCTGACCGCCGGAGAGCTGGCCGGGGCGGCGGTCGAGGTAGTTGGTGAGGTTCAGGATCCGCGCGGCGTCCTTCACCTTCTTGTCGATGGTCGCCTGGTCCTCGCCCGCCATCTTCAGCGGGAAGGCGATGTTCTTGGCCACCGTCATGTGCGGGTAGAGCGCATAGGACTGGAACACCATAGCCAGCTTGCGCTTGGCCGGCGCCTCGCCGGTGACGTCGCGACCATCGATGATGATGGTGCCGCCGCTGGTATCCTCGAGACCGGCGATCAGACGCAACAGGGTGGATTTGCCGCAGCCCGACGGGCCGACGAAGACGACGAACTCTCCGTCCTCGATGACGAGATCGAGGCCGGGGATGATGGACGTCGCCCCGAAGGATTTGGAGACGTTCTTGAGCGTGATGTTTCCCATGGTTTCCTCCCCCGAAGGGCTATCTTTTCGTTTTGCGTCAGGCGATGCCCGCTACTTTACCGCACCGAATGTCAGGCCTCGGACCAGCTGCTTCTGGCTGAACCAGCCCATGATCAGTATCGGCGCGATCGCCAGCGTCGAGGCGGCCGAAAGCTTGGCCCAGAACAGCCCCTGCGGGCTGGAGAAGGAGCTGATGAAAGCGGTGAGCGGCGCGGCCTCGGTGGTGGTCAGCCGGATCGTCCAGAACGCCTCGTTCCAGGCGAGAATGATGTTGAGCAGCATGGTCGAGGCGATGCCGGGGACCGCCATCGGCGTCAGCACATAGATGATCTCGTTCCAGAGCGATGCGCCGTCCATGCGCGCCGCTTCCAGGATCTCGCCCGGGATCTCGCGAAAATAGGTGTAAAGCATCCAGACCACGATCGGCAGGTTGATCAGCATCAGCATGACCATCAGGCCGATGCGGCTGTCGAGCAGACCGGTATCGCGGAAGATCAGATAGATCGGAAACAGCACGGCGACGGCCGGCATCATCTTGGTGGAAAGCATCCACATCAGGATGTCCTTGGTGCGTTTGCCCGGCGAAAACGCCATCGACCATGCCGCCGGTATGGCGACGAGCAGAGCCAGGATGGTCGAGCCGACCGACAGGAACACCGAGTTCAGGAAGAATTTGAAATAGCCGTTCTGCGCCTGGACCTCGGAATAGCTCTCCGTGGTTCCCGACGGGAACAGGTTGAAGCCCTGGATAGCCTCCTGCTCCGACTTGAACGAGGTGATGATCGTATAGAGGATCGGGAAGAAGATCAGCAGCGCGACGATCCAGGCGGCCGCGGTAGCAATCGTCTTGTGCTGGGTGGTGACTGCACGTGCCATGGTCAGGTCCTCCCTATCGGCGATGTTGGCGGCAGGGTCGACCCCCACTCCGGTTTGCTGCGCAAACCACCTCTCCCCCGATCGACGGGGTAGAGGAAGGGCGCGGCTTCGATGCAGGCCTTTCCTCTCTCCCGGGCAGGGGGAGAGGTGTCCCGCGCAGCGGGACGGAGTGGGGGTGGTTCAGCGCACGTGCCATCTTATCCTCCCTTATTTATCCAGGTTCTTGCCGACAGCGCGCATGGCGAAGAAGGCAACGATGTTGGCGAGAATGACGGCAATGATACCGCCGGCGGACGCCTGGCCGATTTTGAACTCCAGCAATGCCTTCTGATAGACGAGGAAGGGCAGGTTGGTGGAGGCGTAACCCGGGCCGCCATTGGTGGTGACGAGGATCTCGGCATAGACCGACAGCAGGAAGATCGTCTGGATCAGGATGACGACGGTTATGGCGCGCGACATATGAGGCAGCGTCAAATAGATGAAGCGGCTGATGAAGCCGGCGCCGTCCATTTCGGCGGCTTCCTTCTGCTCGACGTCGAGCGACTGAAGCGCGGTCAACAGGATCAGCGTAGCAAACGGCAGCCATTGCCAGGCAACGATGATGATGATCGCCAGGAGCGGGTGCTGCCCGAACCAATCGATCGGCTGCCCGCCGAAGAAGCGCGCAATATCGGCGAAAACCCCGTACTGCGGATGCATGATCATGTTCTTCCAGACCAGTGCTGCCACCGGTGGCATGACGAAGAACGGCGAGATGACAAGGATGCGGACGATGCCCTGTCCCCACATCGGCTGATCGAGCAGAAGGGCGAGCAGAATACCGCCGATCACCGTGATCAAAAGCACGCTGACGACGATGGTGAGCGTGTTGAGGATCGACTGCAGGAATGCCGGGTTGGAATAGAACAGCGCGTAGTTCGAAAACCCGACGAAGCCGTCGCGCATCGGATTGAGCGGGTTGTATTGCTGGAAGGAAAACCACAGCGTGAATGCCAGCGGCACAATCATCCAGACCAGCAGCAGCACCACGGATGGCGCCATCATGAAACGGGCAAGCGAACGGGTCTGCTGAGTAGCCATGACGGTCACCCTTCGAGGTCGGCCAAGTTTTTCAGCGGTGTGAAAGCTGGCCGCCCGAACTGGGATTCGGGCGGCCGTTGCCGGTCGCCATTGGCAACCGGCACCGGGAGGAGCTTACTTGATGTAACCGCCCTCGGTCATCGTCGCGGTGGCGGCGTCCTGCGCCTGCTTCAAGGCATCGTCGACGCTCGACTGGCCGGCAAGTGCCGCCGAGAAGAGCTGGCCGACGGTGGTGCCGAGACCCTGGAACTCAGGAATGGCGACGAACTGGACGCCGACATAAGGCACCGGCTTGACGGTCGGGTGCGTCGGATCGGCGGAGTTGATCGAGTCCAGCGTCATCTTGGCGAAAGGTGCTGCCTTCTGGTATTCGGGATTGGCATAGAGCGACGAGCGCGTTCCCGGCGGAACGTTGGCCCAGCCTTCCTTCGAGGCGACGAGCTCGGCATAGTGCTTGCTGGTTGCCCAGGATACGAACTTTTGAGCGGCGTCGGCCTTCTGCGTGCCGGCGGGGATGGCTAGCGACCATGCCCACAGCCAATTGCCGCGCTTGCCGAGGCCATTGTCCGGCGCCAGCGCATAGCCGACCTTGTCGGCGACGGTGGAGTTCTTCGGGTCGGAAACGAAGGAGGCAGCGACGGTAGCGTCGATCCACATGCCGCATTTGCCCTGCTGGAACAGCGCCAGGTTTTCGTTGAAGCCGTTGGACGACGCGCCCTCGGGGCCGTCGGCCTTCATCAGGTCGACATAGAACTGCAGCGTGTTCTTCCATTCGGGCTGGTCGAATTGCGGCTTCCAGTTCTCGTCGAACCAGCGCGCGCCGAATGAGTTCGACATGGCGGTCAGGAAGGCCATGTTCTCGCCCCAGCCGGCCTTGCCGCGCAGGCAGACGCCGTTCACGCCGTTGGCGCGGTCGGTCATCTTGTCGGCGGCCTGCTTGATGAAGTCCCAGGTCGGTGCATCGGGCATCTTGAGCCCGGCCTTGTCCATCAGGTCCTTGCGGTACATGACGAAGGAGCTTTCGCCGTAGAACGGGGCTGCGTAGAGCTTGCCGTCGACCGACAGGCCGCCGGCTATGGCCGGGATGATGTCCTTGACGTCGTAATCGTCGCCGAGCTTGTCGAGCGGCAAAAGCCAGTTCTGCTTGGCCCAGATCGGCACTTCGTAGGTGCCGATGGTCATCACGTCGTACTGGCCACCCTTGGTGGCGATGTCGGTGGTGACGCGCTCGCGCAGGACGTTTTCCTCGAGCGTGACCCACTGCAGCTGAATGTCGGGATTTTTGGCGGTGAAGTCGTCGGTCAGCTTCTGCATGCGGACCATGTCGCCATTGTTGACCGTGGCGATGGTGATGGATTCGGCATGCGCGGCGAAAGCGAGGGCGCCGGCCGAGAACAGGCCTAGGGTGAACGTGCGAAGTTTCATCAAAATTCCTCCCATAAACCAAGATGAGCATTTGCCTTGGCTGTGAGCAATTACTCACTTGCGATGAATTATGTCAAGACGGATTCGTTGCTGCAGCGCAGCACGCCGGGTCTCGTGCAGCGGCAAGCCTGGGACGTTTGCGGCATGTCTGACGAAGGATTCGGCCGGGCTGATTGGGCCCGGCGCTTTGCTATCGGGCTTGCTGGGATTCAGCCTACTGGCAAGCGATCTCGCTCAGGATCCAATCGCGGAAGGCGCGGATCTTCGGCACGTTGCGTCGTGCCGTCGGATAGACCAGCCAATAGGCGTGGCCGTCGTCTCCGACCAGATCAAAGGGCTGGATCAGGCGGCCGTCGGCAAGTTCGGTCTTGAACAGCGCCTTGGTAACGATCGCCACGCCGTGGCCGGCAATCGCGGCATTGGCCTCGTAGGCCTGCGCGCCCATGCTGGTGCCGGGACGCCTGGCCAGTTCCTCGACCGGCAGGCCGGCGGCGGCAAACCAGTCCCGCCACCAGATGTCACCCGGGTCGAGGATCGGCAGCCGCAGCAGGTCGGCCGGCTCCTTGACGCCGCCGATGCTTGCCGCGAGCTTTGGACTAAGGACCGGCGTGAAATCGGCCCTGAAAAGCATATGGGTCTCGACGCCCGGCCAGTTGCCGCCGCCGGAGCGGATGGCGATGTCGATATCCTCTCTGGCAAAGTCGACAACCCTGTTCGAAGTATCGACGCGCACCGCCAGCGACGGATGCGCGACCTGGAACGAACCGAGATGCTGCGCCAGCCAGTTGGAGGCAAATGTCAGCAGCGTCGAAACGCAAAGCAAGCCGTCGGCGCCGGTGCGCGCGGCGGCATAGGCGCCGCTCAACAGCGCGAACGCCTCGCTGACCGCAGGCGCCAGGCGCTGGCCGGGTTCGGTCAGCACGATCTGTTTTGGCTGGCGCAAGAACAGGGGCGCGCCGATGCGCTCCTCCAGAAGCTTGATCTGATAGCTTGCCGCCGCCTGCGTCATGCCAAGCTCCTGGGCGGCCTTGGTGAACGAGAGATGCCGCGCCACCGCCTCGAACACCCGGATCGCCTGAAGCGGAGGAAGCTGCGAAACCAGCTGTCGTGAATTGAGCTCCGGCATAAGCCCTCCTTATGGGCAGTGATCGACGTTTGATTGGCGGCACCGGCCGGTCCTACCGATATTCCGTATTGAAGATCAATTACGCCTAGAGATAGCGAAGGCTGACGATCATGACCACAATACAGGAAAAGCTGCTTCTTGCTCCAGCCCATGGCTGGTTTTCACGGTTGGCGCGGGGATTGGCAAGGCACGCGGCGCGGAAACGGGCCTATCTCGACGTCCGGGAGCTGCCGCCGCATCTGCAGCGCGACATGGGCTTTCTCGACGGCAACGATCCTTGCGGCCGGCACCAGTAGTGACGCTCGTTTTATCGGGGATTCAGATGCGTTTCGATTTCACATGATCGTTTCCGACCGCCAGCGGCTCGGAGATCATGCGCCCGCCAGCAAGGCGGCGGCGGTCCGCTCATCGGTGATGAGGCCGTTGACCAACCGCCGGTTGACGGCGGCGAAGATGCCCGGCAGCTTGCGGTCGCCCATGGCAAGCGCGATCACCAGCGACTTTTCGCGCGACGGCAGCGGCGCCGACGACACCCGATCATTGGTGATGCCCTCGATCATGCGGCCGTCACGATCGAATACCCAGCCGACGATCTCGGCGACGCCGCCGGCCTTCTGCAGCGCCTTTAATTCGCCCTCCGAAATGAAGCCGTCCTCGTAAAGCGGCGCCTTCGGGCCGAGATCGCCGATGCCGACAAAGGTGACGTCGGCCTCGGCCGCAAGCGCCAGCGTCGGCTGGATCATCGGCTGGCTGAGCAGCATCTCGCGCTCCTCGGGCGAGGAAGCGATGACCGGCAAAGGCATCGGAAACGAACGCGCCTTGACCCTGTCGGCCATGGTGAAGATGACGTTGTAGAAGGCCGCCGAGCCGTCCGGCGAGATGTTGCCGGTCAGCGACACCACTTTGTGCTGCGGGCATTCCATCGGCGGCAGTTGCTCGATCGCGGCCTTCAGCGTGCGGCCGGTGCCCCTAGCCCAGACGCTACGCCCCCGCGCCCCCCGCCCCCCGTCGAAAACCGCCCCCGCCGCCGCCGGGCCGGCGCAGGCGGGGGTGGGAGAAGTAGGGTCGCACGGCCCCACCGCG